>JAJTFM010000017.1:4724-46569 GCA_021298575.1 Saprospiraceae bacterium
AACTGGTACGGGTGCATCAGGTGCCTCTCGTCAGGGTGGCTCCGTATCTATCAGCGCCGATGGTAACACAGCTATATGGGGTGGTTTCGGTGACGCAACCAATACAGGTGCCATGTGGGTGTACAAGCGCGCCAGTGGCTCATGGACACAACAAGGCGGAAAGCTAACTGGTAGCGGTGCTGTAGGCCCGGCAAAGCAAGGCACTTCTATTGCCCTCAGTTCTACTGGTAATACCGCTCTCCTCGGCGGTCCTACGGATGCTTCCAACAAGGGTGCGGCATGGGTTTATGTGCCAGGTGCACCGATTTCAATATCCTCACCTGCATCGAATGATCGTCAACAGGAAGTAACTTCTGTAACGGGATTCGTTCTCAGTCAGAATATTCCAAACCCGACTGCCGATCGTACAACAGTTTCCTTCACACTGCCGGAAGCATGCTCTGCTGAATGGCAAATCACTGATGTAAACGGAAGGGTAGTATTCATGATGGAACGTGAGTACCCGGCCGGTGAAAATGCCGAGACGTTTGATATGAGCAAGTACAACGGTATGTTCCGCTACACACTCAAAACGCCGTTCGGTGTTAAAACAAGAAATATGACGGTGATCAAATAATTCCTGATTCACTGTTTTCAAAGTAAAAGGCTCTGATTTTTCCATTGGAAATTTCAGAGCCTTTTACTTTGAAGAAACTGTGATGTAGAATATTCGACCGGATATGATCAGGGTTTTGAATAAACTCAGCCCTTCAATGCCTCGCGCGCAATAACCAGTTTCTGAATTTCAGAAGTACCCTCGCCAATGGTGCAAAGCTTGGAATCGCGATAGAATTTCTCTACGGGGAAATCCTTGGTATAGCCATAACCGCCAAAAATCTGGACGGCATCGGTGCTGACTTCAACAGATACTTCTGAAGCGTAGTATTTGGCCATGGCTGCCTGTTTGGTGCATTTCAGACCGGAATCCTTGAGGGAGCCAGCCTGACGGGTAAGCAGTTCCGCAGCCTCAATTTTGGTTGCCATGTCGGCCAGCTTGAATGAAATACCCTGAAAGTTGGCAATGGGCTGCCCGAACTGATGGCGCTCTTTTGCGTATTTCACCGATGCCTCATAAGCTCCTTTGGCTATGCCGAGCGCCAGCGATGCAATGGAAATACGCCCGCCATCGAGGATTTTCATGGCCTGGATGAAACCGTCTCCGGCCTCACCCAGAATCTGCGATTTGTGTACCCTGCAGTTGTCAAAAATCATTTCAGCAGTTTCACTGGCGCGCATGCCCAATTTGTTTTCTTTTTTTCCGGCATGAAAGCCGGGAGTACCTCGTTCGACAATAAAGGCGGTCATGCCCCGGCTGTCGAGGAGCTCTCCTGTGCGCGCGATGACAACGGCCACATGGCCACTCTTGCCGTGTGTAATCCAGGACTTGGTACCGTTGATTACCCAGTGGTCTCCATCCCGGGTGGCTGTACACTGCATGCGCATGGCATCCGAACCGGTGTTGGGTTCGGTAAGTCCCCACGCTCCAATCCACTGCCCGGAGGCGAGTAACGGCAGGTATTTCTGTTTCTGATCTTCATTGCCGAACATCAGTATATGGTTGGTACAAAGGGAGTTGTGGGCAGCCACACTCAATCCGATAGAACCGCATACCCGGGCAATCTCGTCAATGATGGTGATGTACTCCTGATACCCCAGGCCTGCGCCGCCGTATTGCTCAGGAACGAGTACACCCAGAAAGCCCTGCTCGCCCATCCGGTGAAAAAGATCTATGGGGAAGTACTGGGCCTCATCCCATTCCATGAGATGAGGCTTTATTTGCGATTCTGCAAAGTCGCGCGCACTTTGGCGGATTAACTGCAGATTGTGGTGCTGATCTGCTGATATAAACATGGTCAGAGCTTGTATGTGATTGGTTTGTAAATGATATGAAAATTAACTGCTAGATGGAACAAAGATGATGATTTTAGGTTCAAAATCAGGCTTTCTGATGATACTGCCGGTAAGTTCGCACCAGATCAGCACTAATTCCGAAATGAGCAGCTATGGCCTCATCCGAGGCGTTCTGGTTAACGGATAGATAGGAGGAGATATCTAGTGCCAGTTTAAGGCCTTGTTCTATACCTTGTTCTATACCTTGTTCTATACCTTGTTCTATACCTTGTATGACACCCTTTCTGGCGGCAATGATTACCGCACTGTCCACGACACTTGCATGTTCCATCACACGGGCAGTGAGTTCTTCAACGGTAACTTCCAGATCACCGCGATACATCTCTACAAACCAGTTGGAGGGGGTTGATGAATTGCTTTTGGGCATTCCTGTTGTCATATCCCTGAGTTTTTGGTTAATTATTTTTGAGTGGCCGTTGAGATAAACCAGCGTGGCTCCAGCTACTTCATCCCTCTCTGATTTATCCCCAACTTCCGCAAATGTAATTATTTTTTGCCAGTTTTCAAGCATATACTTGTCATCGCGTCCGTGACGCAAGGCTCTTAGAACATTCCATAATATGCCGGGTTTTAAACTGTCTAACCGCTCATCTTCCAATCGTGTTATGTCTATAAACACGTAGTCGAATCTGAATTGAAATGGAACAAGATGTGGCGATATACCAGGAAACTGATTCTCTGGAGTTTCCCGCTGTAATGGTAATTGTCCGTGGTATACCACGATAGGAAGTATCACAGAAGGAGGAAGTTTCTGCCTGGCCTCCCTTAGTCTGATTTGAACGATGTAACTTGCCAGTTGCGTACTCAGTGGAATAGTTGGGGATTCACTCTTGTGCTCAAACAATATCGTTACCTTCAAATCATTGCCATCTGTCGTTCGTGTTGTGTAACAAACATCCGTGAAGTATGCTTTCAACTGTCGGTCAACAAATGAGTCGCTTGTAAGTTCCATATCTTGTAATGCTATCTGATTTAATATGTCTCGGGGAACTCCGAGTTGCATTAAATCGCGGGCGATACTTCTGACATGTAGCACAAATCGAAAATACCGGTCATGGATATGATGAATGGCGCGCGGGAATCGTTGTTTCTTTTGGAGAGGCATTGGTGGTTTTTTGACGTGTACTGGTATTGATTATTCAAAGTTAACATATTTTACTGGTAAATGCAAATTGAATTTGTGATTTTACCGGTTCCCGAATGCACCGCTTCACTATCTTCGCAGCCCTAAAAGTAACACACTATGTCCCTGGCTTCAGACACAAAAATCACCCTTACAGGCGATCTCGGCAGCGGAAAAAGCGCTGTTTCCTCTATTCTCTGTGAAATAACAGGGTTCGAATATCTGTCAACGGGCCGTATTCAGCGAAAAATAGCGGAAAATATGGGCATGGATACGCTCGAACTGAACCGCCTGGCTGATACTGACCCCAGTATTGACGAGCGAATTGACAGTGTTTTTATCTCGCTGGCCAACGACCCCAAAGGATATGTAGTGGATAGCCGAATGGCATGGTTCTTCATCCCGCGCTCATTCAAAGTGTATCTGCAGACAGACGTGCGCGTGGCCGCACAGCGAATTATGAATGATCCTGACCGGAACCGCGAGCAATATGCCAGCGAGGAGGAGGCTGTTGAAAAAATTCTGGCCAGAAAGTCCAGCGAGAATGCCCGGTTTCTAAACAAATACGGCGCTGATTGCGCCGATTTGAATAATTTTGGCCTGGTTATTGATACCACCAGCCGTACCCGTGAGGAGGTGGCTGAATTGATTCTGCGGGCCGCTGGTGCCTGATCAGCCTTTTGTTACGAGCATCACACGCTCGCCCTTCTCCAGATTGCATTTCCAGATTCCGTCCTTCACACCGATGTTGCTCCGTTTGCCCAGGGCATACCAGTCGCCTGGTGGCACAGCAAGTACTAGCTGACCACCATGCTCCGCCATGATTTTGATGTTTTTGCCATATTCGGCAGACACCAGAAATGCTCCCTCCGATCGCAGGTTCCTAAAGGACACACCGCTTCGCCAGTCATCCGGTATCGCAGGAAATACCCTGATGATGCCGTTCTGACTCTGAAGCAGCATCTCCAGTACCCCGGCAGCACTGGCAAAGTTACCCTCCAGGGTGAAGGGATCATAGGTGAAGGAGGAGTACCCCTTGCCCGACTGATCGCCGTTCAGGTGGAATGAATTGGCCGAAACAAATGAAGAAGCAAAAATACGAAGTGCCTCGCGTGCGCCCTCGCCATCGCGCGCCCTCGCGCGCAGGTTCGCAAGCCAGGCCCAGGAATATCCGCACCACTGCGATGGACCTACTGAGTCCAGTAATGCCAGTGAACGCCTGATAACTGTTCTGTCAGCCTCTTTGTTCCAGTCTATAAGCCCCAATGGATGTATGGCCATCAAGTGTGAAAAATGCCTGTGACTTGTTCTGTAACTCAGTTCCGGTGCAAACTTGAGTGCGTCATCCGGTTCCAGTGCGTAACCCGGCAGCTCTCTGCTCAGGCCGAGCCATTTTTCCGACTCGTCCGCAAGTCCCTGCTCTTTGGCCAGTTCGGCAGTTTTCTCAAATACAAAACGGGTGAGCGACAAATCGTAGTTGGTCCAGGTGTCCGTAAACCAGGCACTGATGGAATTGTCGTTGATTTCAGGTGACGACGACAAAGGGAGTACCCTGATTCCAGCCGAATTTTTACTGGTTACTTCCGACAAGTGGGTGGCTACATCGCGCAGGAATGGCCAGCCGTGTTGCTGCAGCCAGTCGCGGTCTCGGGAATATTGCCAGTGCTGATAGTAATGCAGTGCGCACCACGCAGTAACTGTCGGTGAACACGAGTATTGTATCCATCCACCCATTTCAGTGCCATCAAAGGTGGTTACACCGGGTATGTTCAGTCCGGATGTGCCAAAGTATTTACGGGTATATGCTCTGTGGGCCCTGTCGTTTCTTTCCAGGTGGTTCAGGTAGCTGAGTCCTTCCGGTAAATGATTGGATGTGTATGCCGGCCAGTAGCTCATCTGTGTGTTCAGGTCGTGGTGCAGATCACCTTTCCAGGGTGGCAGACGGCCGTTATCAGCTGTCCAGACGGCCTGCAAACTGATCATAGGACCGTCTTCACGGGCAGTACACCCGAATTTGTACATGTCCAGATAATATTCCCGCTCTATCAGCGTATCCGGAATACTAACGGAAGATTTGGCCCAGTATGCTTCCCACCACGCTGCAGAGGCCTGACGTGAAGCTTCAAAGCCACGCTCAATGGCTTTTTTAACCAGTTTTTCTGCTTTTACTTGCCCTTTTTGCCCTGGCAGCTGGCTTGAAATACTCCAGACTCCCTCGAAATCTCTGTTTGTCAACTGTTTTACTGCCACAGCTATTTCATAGTTGAATTCTCCCCAGCCCGCCTGCCGGTATGTCCATATCCCTTTTTTCATCACAGGCACCCCCTGCGTGTAGCCCAGCCTCGCCAGATCGCTTCCCTGTACGGAATTGGCATTGTCTGCTTCTTTGGGTGCCCCGTATTGTGGTGCCAGTAACCGCATAATCTCTTCGGGGTTACCGAACCCGTAGCATCTGAACCAGCCTTCCTGCGCGCCTGCGTGCACGAAGGTCTCCAGCGTTTTGCCATCAGTCCAGCGGATGGTAGCCAGCCCATTCTCAATGTTGAGAGTGATTCCGTTTTTCTGTAACGGCCCTTTAACACTGAACTCCAGTGCTCCCCCGGGCAACTTGGTGGGCCCTGCTTCTCTCTCGTAAGGTGCGTCGAAGTATTCCTGTACAACGCCATATTCCCCTTTCTTTACCTGCTCCGCAACCCATTTATAGCTGAATTCAGACCGGTCAAGTCCTTTCATGGGGCGCAGATCCCACAGGTCGGCACGATCAAGAGCCAGCCGCAGTCGACCTTCTTTCTGCCATACCAGACAGCCGATGGTTCCATTGCCCATTGGCAGACCCTCGTTCCATTTCTGAGGAACATGGTCAAAAACGAGGTTGTGCCCCGGGTCGGGTTGGGCCGATAGTACAGCCGGAAGCAGAATAGCCAGCAGAAATCTCATGGTATATTGTTGTGTTAATCGGTATCACCCGACAGGCTATTTTCCTGGCCGGTCAGATGAGTATGCTTTTTCAACGTTTTCATTGAATTGTTCGTAGGTTTCAGCCGGAATCTTGTGCCTGATAGACTGCAGGAACTGCCTTAGTTTGAGGTATTCACTCTCGTTCAGCACGCCGTCCTCCATAAAGGCCTCAAAAAGTTCGGAGAAGTTCTCGCTGACATTCCTCGCAAACTCAATCCGTTTAACTTTGTCTTCAACGAATGCCATGAAGTAAAGGCCTTCGGTATAGCCCAGTTTGCGCTTCAACACCAGATTATCCACTTCCTCCTTGATGTTTACAAGCCGGCGGGCAGCTACATCGGCGCTGATTTGCTGCTCTTCAAATTTCTGAAATACCTGTTTGGCTTTTTCCCCGTAGCGCCTGATCAGTAATTCTCTGCGCCTGTAAACCAGATATCCCACGAAGGCCGTGAGCAACGCTGTCGCAGCAACCATGGTAATTTCCACCAGATAGCCCGTGTCCTGAAGAAACTGTACCTGCCTTGCCAGGAAACTTGTACGGGGCATCAGGCCATTTTCTCTTATGGTATATTCAATATCGTCAAAGTCGCTCATTCTGAGCTGTTTATCAGGCTTTAACGCGTTCAGGTGACTGATTACGGTCTGTTTCATCTTAACCCGATCGTCGGGATGGTAGCAGGCCCGAAGGTTTGTCCCTTGACCCATCTGGAAGCCGATGCCGAATCGGTCCTTCAGCAGTTCATTGATGCGAATAAAGTAAAAAACAAAGGCTCTTTTATTCTCCCTGATGTTGAGTGCCTTTGATTTCGTCGAGTCGAGTACACCGTTTTTGTATTGCCACTCAAGAACAGCTATCAGCTCTCGCGGATTGGGCTCGAGTACGTACTGATTGCCCAGCCGCTTGAAGTGCTCTTCATTAAATTCTATTTTTGAGCCCGGACCCAGATGCGTGACTGAAATCAGATGGAAATTATCCGGCATTGTGTAGCGTACACCGTCTGTCTCCATTTCAACGAGTCGTGAACTGAGTGCCTCCCATAGTGTTGCCCCAAAGAAGGTTTCAGGGTTTATTTTGTCGAAATTATCCACTACAGCCACGTAACGTCGCTCCGGATGCTGCCGGCATTTTTCCCAGAATTCAAGCAGCTCTCCCGCCACAAAATGATCTTGTTCATCCTCCGACCCGATGTACTTTTTATGGTACTCCATATCGAATCCCGGAGCGCAGTCAATGGACAAAACTCGTTCCGAACTTCCTGCTATCAGATTCGCAGCCCTTTTGGCCTGTTTCGTTGCTCCCGTACCCGTTACCCCGGAAATTACTATGCGCTGGCTCTTCCGGGCTGCCAGGGTGAGATCTCTGAATGCCTTCCACTCAATATTGGCCGGAGCCGGCTGATTAACCAGATGCAAGCCCGTAGTGTCTCCCGGGCGATATGCTATCTGATGGAGCTGACAGTACAACCATTGCAGCGAATCGGGTACATCCGCTATAAGCCGGGTATCATCCTGTAACAGTAATCCACCCCTGATCCATAAGGGATCCTGCTGGTCCCGTGTTCCAAACCACAAAAAAGCCACCGCTACCGGAAACAGTAGCAGCCACGAGTATCTGTATGAAAAGCGGGGAGCCAACCTGTCTTTTTTGGATATATATTGATAAAAATCAATTTTTTGACCCAAGTATCAGCCTGACTGGGGTCTCACTGTGCCCGTCGGTGCTCAAACGGCAGAAGTAAACGCCTGCCGGAAGACGCTGTCCGGCATCGTCGCGACCATCCCAGCGCAATTGCTGTACTCCTTCGCTCTGCTGCTGATCAGCCAGCATACGCATCAGGCGCCCCGTACGGTCGTACACCTGTGCGCGTACGCGTGCGTCGGAGGAAAGATAGTACCTCAGGACTGTCTCTTCGGAAAATGGATTGGGAGTGGCAGACAGAACGCTGATTTCGCGGGGGATATCTTTTGCAGCTGAGGTTGCCACGGTTATCCGGCTGAAGTAAACATCCTGTCCGCCAGTGAATGTGGCTGCCCAGGCAAGACTGGCTCCTTCGTTGTCGGAAATCATGTGAAAGTAGTCACCCATTTTCTGTTGTATCGGCCATCCGGCATGTGGATCGAAGGACTGCGACATGCGCTGATTGGGTGCCCAGGTCTCTCCCCCGTCGGTTGAGTAGGAGTAGTAAAGCGAAGACAGTACTGTTCCGGGATTATCGCGGGTGTCGAGCCAGGCTACATCAATACGGCCGTTCGGTGCTACCGACATGGCTGCCATCCATTGCCAGGCTGGTGCGCCATTGTCATCATTAATTCGGAGTGGTGTACTCCATGTATTTCCGTTGTCAGTGCTTCTTATAAACATGATTTCTGCCGGATCAGACTCATCGGCTGGTATCACGGGCTGTACCTGATATATCTGTCCGAAAAGCGGGCCGGGGGCGTGGTTAACGGCAATCCAGTTCTGACCTTTCAAGCCAGCTGGATTGGGGTCCTGGCCTTGCCACTGGCCGGGGATGTAACCGCCGATATTAACCGGTATGGCGGTGGGCTCCCACTCAGTGGCTTCATTTTCATTTTCTGCATTCGATGAGCGGGCAAATGATCCGTCTGCTCCCGAAACATACAGCGTGCCGTCAGGGGCTACAGCGCAGGTGCCCCAGTAAACTTCCGGAGAAATACGGTTGCAGGCTTCATACGTGTCTCCTTCATCGGTTGATCTTGTGAAGTTGTTATCCGGACAGGCGGAGTAGTAGGATGTCCAGTGCTCATAAATATTCCCTCTGCCGGGACCGTCTGTCTGATCTATAACCATCCACTGCTTGTCGCCTCCGATGGCATACGGCCCGTCGTCCCAGGTGCCGAGCCCTGTGGAACGGTACACATTGCAGCTGAACTCGTCGTTATTGTCCAGCGTAAGGCTGTTATAGTAAAACCGGCCTTCCGCATCGGTTGCCAGTACCGGATCAGACCTGAATACGCCCGGGTTTATTGACCCCGGAAACGTCCAGTGCATGCCACTATCGGTACTGTAGGCATACCCTGCCTGACGAAAACTGCTCTGAATGTTGTCAAACTGTCTCCAGCCTATCATCATCTTGTTGGGTTCTACCGGACTGATGGCAATTGACGGCTCATTGGCGGCATCATTCAGGATATTTTGGCCGCTGGCGTTTACATTTACCTGAACGGTCCAGATGCTGGCGCCTGAATAATTGTACGCCGGAGAAACGGGCTGATTTTCAGGAGAGGCTGGCGGCAGGTACGGATCGGTGGGTATCTCCAGATGTTGCTGAGCGCGGGCTGTTTGTACAGAAACTGCCAGAAGCAGCAGGAATTGTCCTATTATTTTGATGTGATGCATCGGAAACCGGATTTTTATGAAGTGGCAAAGGTATATAACCGCTTCCTCAATCACGCCAGTCATGCCTGTTTTGCATGATATAATCATTTAATATCAGATGCGCCAGAAGGAAAATAGTGTTCCGGCCTCAAACCGGGATTTTTCCGCAGGTAATTCGATGAAGCCATCGGCGTTCAGCAGACTGGAATAATCACCCGAGCCCTGGTGCCGGATCGGAACGGCTCTGAGCAGTCCTGTATCGTCGGTCCGGATTGTTACCTGGCTAAACAGGGTAAGGTTGGGTTCAAAGATAATATCTTCTGCCAGCACTGCCTTGCGGGCCGATACAGGTTGGCCCAAAGATGCCTCAATCCATGGTTTGACATATCTAGCCATGCAGGCCATGGTCGAAACCGGATTGCCGGGCAAGGCAAAGATGGTTGCCTGCCCCCTTTTGCCAAACCAGAATGGTTTTCCCGGTCTCTGCCTGACCCCCCTGATCAGTTTGTTTACCCCAAGGTCTGTGAGAGCATCCGGTATGTAGTCAAATTTTCCCGCCGAGATACCGCCACTGATGATAATTGCATCATACGTCTCCAGAGCATCACGCAGGGCTTCTCTTATCTGCTCCGGATCGTCGGGCAGGTGAAACAATCCGGCCTCAATACCGTAAGACCGGAGGATTGCATGGCATACGTAACTGTTGGATCGTCTGATCTGAAAGGGCTGCGGGGTTTCGTGTACATCAACCAGTTCGTTGCCTGATGAAAATACTGCCACCCGTGGTGGTTTTATCACCCTTATATGATGACAACCAACCGAGGCTGCGATACTTGTTTCAACCGGACCAATCAACCGGCCAGCCTGCATCAGAACGTCACCAACCCTGCGGTCTTTGCCTTTCAGGTGAATATTCTGACCAGACTTTACTTCTCCGTTCAGTAATGCAATTCCTCCGTCAGTATGTATCTGCTCGTAAGGGATTACCGTGTCAACGAAAGGAGGGAGAGAGGCACCGGTCATAATTTCCACACACGTGCCCGAAGGTATGTGTGTCATAACGTCCTCGCCTGCGCCAATGACACCGGAAATGGGGAAAGATCTGATACCAGATTGATAATCAGCATATTGAATTGCAATTCCATCCATTGAAACCCGGTTGTATGGAGGGATATCGCGGTCAGCATGCACGTCCTGTGCAAGTACGCGCCCCTGCGCCTGCAGGAGCGGTATATATTCTGTCTCTGGAGTGAACAGGTGGCTTCTTACGGTCTCCCAGGCTTCAGTTACAGTCATCATAATCAGTGCATTTCAACGGCATAACCATCACAGGGGAATATCAGCCAGGTATCCGGTGGCATCAGTCCCCTGTCTTTCCACACTTTTCGGACCCACATGAGCGTATTTTCGTGCTCTTTGGCAATAGTTTGCCATTTTTTCATACCCTCTGCAAATTCGGCAAAGATTAAAACAGCTGTCTTGGGCCCGGAATCTATCCGAAGATCTGCCTCCAGCTTGAGTATTCGTTGTCCGAATATTGCCTCAACCGGACTGGATGCTGTTATTTCCGCGGCAGGGTACCTGTTGGCAATGAAGGTTTTGAAATCAAGCCATTGCCTGACCAGTTTGTCTGCAGATACGTTTTCTCCCAGTTTTCTTATTTCAATCTGGTGCTCTGTAACAGTACGTTGCTGCTCTTCGGAGTATGTACCAACTGTGCAGAGTAGCGACTGGAGCGCCGGGGCCAGTGCCGGGTTGTATTCGCCATTGAACGCTACCCAGCTCCCCCAGGATACGGGCTCACCCCATTCTGGCGTGATATCCGACGGAACCTCCGAGTTGACCGATATTTGCCTCTGGATCAGACCCGCGAGACGTCCTTTTCGCTCAGCAGGGAATTCTACAGTTGTTTCTTCGGCTGTTATTTCACCCCAGTCACGGGGCTTGTAGATAACTTCAGTATCGCAGTGCAGCGACTTTTCATGGTGATAAAATGGTGTTTCAGTGGTATCCGGGTCCAGCGTTGGTGTGTCTTCAACGCCTCCGTTGAAGACCCTGTTGAGCCATTTGGTACCCTTCACGGTTGTAGGAAAAACAAGGTAGTCGCGCGGACGCGTGAGGCCCACATACAGCAGCCTGGTTTCTTCTTCCAGCGCCTGCGTTTGGGCAGTTTCCCACTCTTCGGTTTGCTGCAGCGCCTCTTCAAGATTGGTACGCCCCAGTTGGTCAGAATAGGGGTTCACCCAAAAACGCAGCCACCGGTTACCCAGAATATCATTCAGGTCAGGTTTTTCCGCCTCGGAAACAAGATTGATACCCCATATTTTCTCCTTTAAATTCTGGTCAAGGTTGTGGCATACGGTTACGGGGAACTCAAGCCCCTTGCTTTTATGGTAGGTAAGAACCTTTACCGCATCGTCTCCGTCGCCCGAGCCCTGCAGATCGCTACCCGAGACCGAGAGTGTGTTGGTCCAGAGCAGAAAACCGCCGAGTGTGGCAGCCGAATGCAAGCGCTTGCAGGCAGATTCGTAATCGAGTGCGTAACGGCGCAGGCGGTCCAGGTTGTCAAGACGCTGATTGATATTTCCAAGTCTGGCGACCACCCGCCTCAGATCGAGTTCGGTCATAACCAGTTCCAGAATTTCCGAGGCGGAAAGATCGGTGGTATGCGACCGTAGGGCATCAAGTTGTTCAAGAAAAGGATTGTCCTTTGCCCAGCGGAAGTAGTGCTCCTCCTGTTCCCTCCGGTGAAGATACTCAAGTCTGTCGTTCACTATTTCTCCCAGATCCATTGCACCCGTTAGCAGCAGTATCTCGGCTACGCTGAGCGAATCGGAGGCTGTGAGCAGGTATCTCAGACAGGCGAGTGCCAGTCTTGCTTCCTTTGTCTGTAACAACCCGGCGCGACTGATAGATGCTTTCAGTCCCGACCGGTGCAGAGCCTCGGCTACCGACAGGCAGCCGGCATTATTTCTGCATAAAACAGCGATATCTCCGGGTCTGACGGCCCTGGTTTCGTTTCTGTCCTTGTTACGGTATATGTGTGGTGCTCTTTCCAGAAAGATCCGGATCTGATCGGCTATACAGTTGTCAAACCACGGAGCCCCGGGCACCTTGCGGTCATCGGGCGCAGCTTTGAAATGCCAGTGAACGAGACCTCGACCAACTGCGGGGAGCTCTTTCTCTGGTGAGAAGGCCGGTTCGAGCACAATCTGCGCCTCCGGCAATCCCGTGAATGCCCTTTTGAAAATGGCATTGGACGCATATACCAGATCCGATCGGCTTCGCCACGACTGTTTAAGGATATCAGCAGATTTGACTCCGCCGGTTGCCTCGACAACTGCCTGCATGAGGGCCGGTTCCGCTCCCCTGAATCCGTAGATACTTTGCTTCGGATCGCCCACCCATATGGCCTGATCGGCTATTTCGCTGAGTTGCAGGAATATGTCAAGCTGAATAGGGGAGGTATCCTGAAATTCATCTACCAGTAACAGACTGATGGTGCCACGGAGCGCTTCTTTCACATCATTGCGGCGTAAAAGACGACTTACCCCTGCTTCCTTGTCTGTATAGTCAATCAGTCCGCGTTTCTTCTTGTACTGTTCATATTCTTCGAGTGCATCGGAGGCAATGTCAAAAACGAGATCAGTGTAACCTTTAATATCTTCCCTGAACTGTGGATGCTCATCATGGCTCCGGGCAAAATCAACCAGATCCTCGATCAGGTCGCGGCTTTTGGCGCCTACTGTTAATTTGCAGAGCTTCGACCATTCATACCAGTATAATTCTCCACGGAATTTGAGCTGACCGGCAGTGGCGCGCAGATTTTCGATGCCATCTTTCGTAGTTTTCGTGGTGTCGGATGTATTCTCTTCAAGGGCAGCGATGGTTTGATCTATGGCAGACAGCAGCCGGTTGTTCCAAACAATGGCATCGGCATTCCCGACTGGCGGAAGAAATCGTACGAACGACTGCCAGGATAACTGCTTGCTATGCTGAAGTACCTCCCTTGAAAAGTTGTTCGCCCGGGCAACCTCTGTAATTTCCATGATATCTCGTCGCCAGTCGAAAGCGCCGCCGTATGATTTCTTGGTCAGACCGAGCCTGTCAGCGAGGAGGTTCATTCTTTCCGTGCGCTCCTGCGTGAGTACCTGCGCGAGCGACTCGTTGAATATGCGTTGCTCGTCGCCATCAGCAATTATTTCAACGAGAGGCGAAACGCCTGCCTCAAAAGCAAAACGCTGCAGCAGACGGGTCCCTATACTGTGTACGGTTCCGATGAGCGCTTCACCAAGCTCACTGGCTTCTTCGGTCATGCCGTTTTGAAGCAATTTGAGTCTTACTCGTTCCTGCAGTTCGGCAGCCGCCTTTTTGGTAAAGGTAGTGGCGATTATACCGGAGGGCCTGACGATTCCATCCTTCATCAGGTCGTACATTTCGCCTGTAAGGCGGTGGGTCTTGCCGGATCCGGCGCCGGCTGATATAATTTTGATATTCACAGATTAATATACCTGTTTGTGATGGGGATGTTGACCGACAAATATAGTCTGAAAATATGGTAACTACTTAAGAGCTTGTTCAGGATTCTCTGCCGGTGGCAAAAACAGGCTGATTTTTTGTCAGTTTTTGCCTTTTAGAAGGCGCATAGCCGGAGCTGCGTAACTGAAAAAAGGTGAAAAATGAGACGTTTTGACTCGGCGACAGAATCCTGAACAAGCTCTAATACGCAGCGTTCAGAATAAAAAAACGCCCTGTACTGTGGCACAGGGCGTTGAAATAAATAGTTTCTCAACTGATTTTTGCGAATCTTGCCTCCACCGCGTTCCAGTCAACCACATTCCACCAGGTGGTGATGTAGTCGGGGCGTCTGTTCTGGTAGTGCAGGTAATATGCATGCTCCCACACATCGAGGCCGAGCAGTGGAGTACCTTTTTTTTCGGCTACATCCATCAGCGGATTGTCCTGATTGGGGGTTGAACTGACAAACAGATTGCCATCGGCTCCCACACACAGCCAGGCCCATCCGGAGCCGAAGCGAGTGGCGCCAGCCTGTGCAAATTGTTGCTGCATGGCTTCGAAAGAACCAAAGTCCTGAGCAATTTTGGCACCGAGTGCTCCGCCGGGAGTGCCGCCTCCGTTGGGCGACATACTTTCCCAGAAAAAAGTGTGATTCCAGTGCCCTCCGCCGTTATTGCGCACAGCCACCGGAAGTGTGGAAATATTTGCCAGAAGCTCATCCAGCAACTTGCCTTCGTGCTCGGTACCCTGAATGGCAGCATTCAGGTTGTTAACATAGGCAGCGTGGTGCTTTCCATGGTGAATTTCCATGGTTCGTGTATCAATATGCGGCTCAAGTGCATCGTGCGCATACGGGAGATCGGAAAGAGTGAATGCCATATTACTAATTTTGTCTGATTGTTAACACGTTTCCTTTAAACGACATTGCAGCAAAAAAGTTGTATAAGAGCTTGTTCAGGATTCTCTGCCGGTGGCAAAAACAGGCTGATTTTTTGTCAGTTTTTGCCTTTTTGAAGGCGCAAAGCCGGAGCTACGTAACTGAAAAAAGGTGAAAAATGAGCCGGTTTTGACTCGGCGAGAGAATCCTGAACAAGTTCTAAGCAGGTATATTGGGCATGCCTGCAGTTTTTGTAGTCACAAACGAACCAATCATTTACATTTACGCCGGTTTATTCCTGAAGCGTGTCCAGAATTTTCCGTCAACAGCAAAAATCATGGACAGCCGCTAACTATGCAAAAATCATTGCTTTGACTGTATCAACCGCATATTTACCCCCCGTATCATGGTGCCGGGCAACTGTCGCAGTCGGTGAACTTGTTCTGGAAGGTCATGAACATTACCAGAAGGGATCCTGGCGCAACCGCTGTGAAATTGCCGGTCCCAATGGCCGGCAGCTCCTCAGTATTCCGCTGGTAAAAGGGAAAAACAATAAAATGCCCATAAGAGATGTCCGGATTGCTTATGACGAACCCTGGCAGCGTCAGCACTGGCGTACCATCCGAACGGCATACGGCAATGCTCCTTTTTTTGAACACTATAGCCATGAACTGGCCTCTTTTTATGAAAAAAAATACAATTTTCTGTTTGATTTCAATTTTGAATTGATAGAATTTGTACTTTTACAGAAGATGAAATGGCCGGGCCGGATTCGTATAACCGATACCTGGCAGCCTTTCAAGCCCCATACATCAGTAACCTCGCCCCGATATCCACAGGTTTTTGAAGATAAAAACGGATTTCTCTCCGATTTGTCTGTTATTGATCTGCTGATGTGTGCCGGCAAAAACGGCCTCGATTATCTCGGATAGTCTTCACCTTTTTGATGCCTTTCATTTTATGTTTTCTTCCCGCCGCAGTTTTATCCGCCACACAGCAGCTCTGCTGGGCTCGGTTGCACTCCACCAGAATACAGCGTCAGCATTTCCGGGACTTTCACCCGATTATTCCGGTCTGAAAGACGCTGCGTCCGATGAAGATTTCTGGCGTCAGGTGCGAATGGCTTATGCCGCCAGTCCGACCATGATCAACCTGAATAACGGAGGTGTTTGTCCGATGCCGCGCGCCACCATGGATGCTCTCGACTATTACAATCGTATGTCCAGTGAGGCTCCTTCCTATTACATGTGGCGTATTCTTGATCAGGACAGGGAGCCACTCCGGGAGAATCTTGCTGCTATTGCCGGGGCAAATCCGGATGAGATATCCATCAACCGGAATGCGACAGAGTCGTTGAATACGGTAATATTCGGTCTCGATTTTCAGCCCGGCGACGAGGTGGTTCTGTCGAAATACGACTACCCGAATATGATCAACGCCTGGAAGCAACGGGAAAAGCGCGACGGTATCAAACTCGTATGGGTTGATCTGGAGCTGCCGTCTGAAGACGAGGAATATCTCGTCAATGCGTTTGTGTCCAGATTTACCGATAAAACCAGGCTGGTACATATAACACACATGATTAACTGGTGCGGACAAGTATTGCCCGTCAGGAAAATCGCCGAGGCCGCACGCGCACGCGGGATAGAGTCGCTGGCAGACGCAGCGCATTCTTTTGCGGTGCTCGACTATAAAATTCCTGACCTTGCATGTGATTACTGGGGTACCAGTCTCCACAAATTCCTGTGCGGCCCAATCGGTACCGGCATGATGTGGATCAGGAAGGAAAAAATTGAAAAAGTGTGGCCATTACTCTCGGCACCCGAACCACGCAGTGCGGATATCCGAAAATTTGAAAATCTCGGCACTCGCAGTTTCCCGATAGAGATGGCACTTGGATATTCCGTTGATTTGCACAATCTGATCGGCAGCGCCCGTAAAAGCGAAAGATTACACTACCTGAAGCGCTACTGGATGTCCCGGGTGAAGGATTTGCCGGGCGTAAAACTCAATACCTCGCTCAAACACGAGTGGAGCTGTGCAATTGGAAATTTCAGTATCGAAGGCCAAAAGCCGGGCGATATTGCCGATAAACTCTTCCAAAAACACAAAATTCACACGGTAGCTATCGAGTGGGAACAGATAAAGGGGGTACGAGTTACACCCAATGTTTATACCACCACCGACGACCTGGATAAACTGGTTAGGGGCATAGAAGGAATGGTGTAGTTCGCCAGGTATTCGAACGTAAATATCTTGATGCCAATTTAGCACTGAATGCCGGCCATGGTTCAGCCGGTCATGGAATATGACAACCACTCATTTGCAGCGAATAATCCTTGGCCTGAAGGTCAGGCAGTTCCGTCAGGAGCTGGGATGGAGTTTTGAGGATCTGAGCCGGAAAACCGGCATATCCGTTTCATACCTGAATGAAATTGAAAAGGGCAAGAAGTATCCGAAAAATGAAAACCGGGAGATTCTGGCCAGCGCGCTGGGCACCTCGGAATCTTTTCTTTCCTCCCCGGAACTTACCCGTCAGTTCGCTCCGCTGGGTGAATTGCTGAAGAGTAATTTCCTGAGCGAACTTCCGCTCGATCTGTTCGGTATCGAAATTCAGAGAATCATAGAGATTATAGCCCGTGATCCCGACAGGGTTAATGCATTCATCTCGGCGTTGCTCGAAATTGCCCGCGTACATTCGCTGCGCGAGGAAAACTTCTATTTTTCGGCACTGAGAGCATATCAGGAACTGCGCTCAAATTATTTTGAGGAAATTGAAGAGGCCGCTGCCCGTTTTGCCGCTTCCATTGGCCTGCCAGGAGAAGGTGCCGTTCAGTATTCGGTACTCGAAAGCCTGCTTCAAAAAAAATATGGATACGAGGTTATTCCCGACGGACTTTCTGATTATCCCGACCTGCATGAGATTCGAAGTGTATTTAATCCTGTCAGGAAACAACTTTTGCTGAATGGCCGCCTCAACGAAAGACAACAGATTTTCCATCTTGCCAAGGAACTCGGTTTTCAGGTGCTGGGCCTGAAGGAACGTCCGCTCGCCTCGTCTTTTACCCGGATATCATCGTTTGAGTCGGTACTAAACAACTACAAGGCTGCCTACTTTGCCGTAGCGCTGCTGATTAACAAAGACTCTTTTATACATGATATTGGCGCATTTTTCTCGCTTGAAAAGTGGGACAGTCAGGTGCTGCTTGGTCTGATGGAAAAATATCAGGCGAGCCCGGAGGTCTTTTTTCAGCGTTTCAACGCAGTAATCAAGCATTTTGACCTCGAAAGGGTCTTTTTTATGCGTTTCATACACCACCTCGACTCCGATAAATTTGAGGTGGACAAAGAGCTCCAGATCAACAGAAAGCAGCAGCCGCACGCCGCAGGCCTGTATGAACATTACTGCCGTCGCTGGGTATCGCCGTACCTGCTCCGGCAATTGAAAAAATACCCGACTGGTTCCGCCTCCCGGAATGTTATACTGCACGGAATTCAGCGGGCCGTATTCCTGAGTAGTGGTGAAGAGTATCTGTGTATTGCACTTGCCAAACCGGGGTATCCCACGGCCGGCAGAAATGTGAGTGTCTCCCTGGGTGTACGTCTCGATGAGCGTGTCAAAGGCCTGATCCGTTTCTGGAATGATCCGGAAATTCAAAATATTACCGTTAATTTCACCTGCGAACGATGTTCAGTTGATGATTGTATGGAACGGGCAGCTCCCCCCACTTATCTGATTAATCGGGAAAAGCGACATAAACTGGAAGAAATAATCGCTCAACTCTCGGGTCAAGATAAAATACCCCGATAACGGCACGGGATTTGCGGCAAATTTGCAACAGGATAAACAATGACCGATCTGCATGAAAGAAACGAACGCTTCAGCGAATATCTGAATACGCTGAACCCCGAACAACGCACTGCCGTTGACAGGGTGGATGGCCCCGTACTCGTCATTGCAGGTCCCGGAACCGGCAAAACGCAGCTCCTCGCAGTCAGAATCGGTAATATCCTGCTTAAAACGGATACAAAGGCTCCCAATATTCTCTGTCTCTCTTTTACCGACGCCGGCGTTAATGCCATGCGCAAGCGTTTACTCGGTATTATCGGACCCGAAGCACACCGAATACCCGTCCATACTTTCCACGGCTTCTGTAACAGGGTGATTCAGGATAACATGGAGTATTTCGGCCAGGGTTCTCTTGAACCACTTGCCGACCTCGAAAGGATTGAAATTGTCCGGGGTATCCTGTCGGACCTGCCTGTGGATCACCCGCTCAGAAGTGGCAGGAAAGATGTATTTGCGTATGAATCGCAGGTGAGAGATCTTTTCGCCAATATGAAAAAGGAAGGCTGGGCCCCCGGTTTTGTTATACGAAAGACAGATGAATTTCTCCGTAGTCTGAACGGGCACCCGGCTTACACTTATCAGGTTAATAGCAAATATGGAAAGAAAGGCGACCCCAAATTGTCGCAAATTGCTGCTGTTACCGAAAAAATGCATCGGCTCAAGGTGGCCGCCGACCTCTTCCCGATTTATCAGAAGGCACTTGACAAGGCAGGAAGATACGAGTACGAGGATATGTTGCTGTGGGTGAACAAAGCCTTTGAAAAACACGAGGCGCTACTCAGAAATTATCAGGAAAGGTACCAGTATGTGCTGGTTGATGAATTTCAGGATACCAATGGTGCCCAGTTCCTGTTGCTGAACCATCTGCTCAATTACTGGGATACGCCCAACGTGTTCATTGTGGGCGATGATGACCAGAGTATCTACGAATTTCAGGGCGCGCGCCTCGAAAATCTGGAGCGTTTTGCCAGTGATTATAAACAGGGCCTCGAGGTGGTGGTACTGAAAGAAAACTACCGCTCTTCACAGGAAATACTCGACTCGGCAGGTAATGTAATTGAAAATAACAAGTTACGTGCCGTCGAACGGCTCGGTATCACCGGCGGAAAGCAACTCGTCGCGCACGCCGGCAGTGGGGCTTTCCCGGTAATAAGTCAGTATGAATCCCGAACCCATGAACTGGCAGACCTGTCGGCGCACATCGGAAAACTGATAGAATCCGGTATTGAGCCCTCTCAGATTGCTGTTCTGTACAGTCGCCACAAACAGGCCGACTCTGTTCAGGCACTCTTCAGAAAGGAAGGTATCCCGTTTCAGACCAAACGCCCGCAAAATATCCTGGAAGCCCCGCTGATTGATCACTTCAGGGAGCTTCTTCTGTATATCAGAGATGAAAACAGAACTCCGTTTTCAGGGGAACACCGTATTTTCCGACTTCTGCACGCCGATTTCTTCGGGGTTGATTCACTCGATATTGCACTGGTGGCAGCTGAGGCCCGCAGGTATCAGGAAAAACAGTCACATTCCGGTCTGTATGGCGACGATGAATCAGTCCCTGTGGTAAATGCCTTCGTCTGGCGACAAAAACTGACAGATCTGCACTGGCTCCAGTCACTGCGTATCTCGGATCCGGTCAAACTGTACAATTTCGGACTCCTTTTTAACCAATGGATTGCCGCAGCCTCCAATGTTCCGCTGCTCCAGCTGATGGAAATGGTGGTCTCGCAGTCGGGTATGCTCGACTGGGTACTCCGGCATCCCGACAGAATCTGGCAGATTCAGGCTTTGTCAGCCTTTCAAAATGCCATCCCGCTGCCTGTTGCCGACAGAAAACCCAACTTGAGTTTCTTTCTGGAAACGCTCGACAATCTCGAGGCGAATCGTCTTGGAATTCCGTTCAGAGAAATCATTGATACTACTCCGGGTGTACAGTTGCTCACTGCACATGCCGCCAAGGGGCTCGAGTTTGATTACGTATTCATGCCAGATTGTGTGGAAGACGCCTGGGAAAACAGCTCCGGTGATGCCAGAGGCCGCTTTCAGTTGCCCCCGACGCTCACACTTTCCGGCGAGGAAGATGCACTGGAAGCCCGGCGCCGTCTGTTCTATGTGGCGATGACCCGCGCCCGAAAGGGCCTGTTTCTCTCGTACGCGCGCACAGCCAATGATGGGAAAGCACTGACACAGAGCCGCTTTCTCGACGAAACCCTGCTGCCACATATACCCGTGGTACCCGACCGCGATCAGATAATACGCACAGTACAATTCATGCTGGCAGCACCGGCCTCTCCGGTCGTAAGTCTGCCCGAAAAGCCGGTAATTGAAGGTCTGATATCACAGCTTTCCCTGACAATTACCACCCTGAACAGATATCTCAGATGTCCGATCGCGTTCTGGTATGAAGATCTGCTGAAGGTTCCCGGCGCTATGAGTGAGGCCGCTGCCGCCGGCATTGCCGTACACAGCACGCTGCAGAAGTTTTTCCTTCGGATGAAGACCGACAAACAGAACCAGTGGCCATCGGCTGAAATACTCTACCGGATCTATTCGAGAGAAATGGAGAAAATGAGGATGAACTTCTCTCCGGATGGCTACGAACAGAGAAAAGCGCTCGGTCTTGAGCATCTGCGCCGACTGTATGCCGAACAAATACCCTTCTGGAAGAAACGCGCCGTTGTGGAACGCCGAATCAACCATGTCGAACTGGATGGAGTCCCTGTATCGGGCGTACTCGATAAAATTGAATGGCTCGACGGTGGTAAAATACGGATTGTTGACTTCAAAACAGGAACCCCTGATACTTCCAAAACAGCACCTCCCGATGAAAAAAATCCGCTCGGGGGGCCGTACTGGCGCCAGCTGGCTTTCTATCAACTAATACTCGAGTCGGCCAACGCTTATCCCGAAACGGTAGAGAAAACGGCAGTAATTTGGCTGGAACCCGACAAAAGAGGAACATTCCCTGTGTCGGAGCTCTCCTTCTCCCCGCAAGATCTTAACTTTGTGAAAGATCTGGTGCGACAAACCTACGACAACATCCTTGCCGGCAAATTCGATACCGGTTGCGGCAAATCCGACTGCACCTGGTGCAAAATGCACTTTCAGAGAAGCTGGACGGGCGAAGGACGGGATGCGGAATCAGATCTGGACGAGTAAAATCTTTGTACAACCTCTTACATGCGCTTCCTGACCTTACTGCTCGTGCTGCTCTGCACGAATGCCCCTGCACAAACTTTCACCGGCGGTAGTGGCCCTGTTCCCGACGATGGTACTGTTGTCAACTATCCGATACAGGTATCCGGTTTGCCTGGCAATGTCAATATACTCGACTTCGGACTCGAAAGCGTCTGTTTTGATATAACGCATACATGGACTGCCGATCTGGCAGTGTGGATAGTTGCGCCCGATGGCACCTCGGTACCACTGGTATCCGGAATCGGCGGTGACACTGACGGCTTTGTCGGTACGTGTGTGAACAGTAACGCCAATACGTCTATTTTTCAGCAGTGGTATCCATACACCGGTACTTTCAGGCCGTTCGGAGATATGGGACAGATTAATCTTAAAGGAACCAATCCCAATGGCACATGGTACCTCCGCGTGCTGGATACATACCCGTTCGCTGATGCAGGAAATCTAAACTGGTGCAGTGTTACCTTCGGCTCTGATCCGTGCAGGCCGTTTGTATTTGAATCAAGTGATTTACCCATCATAAGAATCAGTACCGGAGGCCAGCCAATTCCCAATGACCCCAAAATAACGGCGCAAATGTCGGTGATTGATAACGGACCCGGGCAGCGCAACTATCCCGATCAGCCCGGTACAGCGTGGTCGGGAGAAATCGGAATAGAGTTGCGGGGAAACAGTTCACAGGGCTTCCCCAAAAAATCCTATGCCATTGAAACCCGCGATGAACTGGGTGAAGACAAGGATGTATCGCTGCTCGGACTGCCCGAAACCAGCGATTTCGGCCTGATGGCCAACTTCAGCGACAAAACCCTCATGCGCAACGCGCTCGCGTACGACCTGTTCCGGCAGATGGGGCACTACGCCTCCCGTACCCGTTTCTGTGAGGTGATGCTCGATGGTACCTATCAGGGTATATACATACTCACCGAACGGATCAAGCGCGGGGATGAACGGGTGGACATTGCCCGGCTTTCACCACAGGATACCTCCGGAACTGATCGCACCGGAGGATATATGCTGCGTATTGACTGGAATACCTCACCCGGGTGGAATTCCCAGTTCTCACAACCCAACAGTCCGGGCATTTTTACCTATTTCCAGCATGAGTATCCCGAGTTTGACAGACTGCACCCGTCACAGGTGCAATATATAAGGTCTTATGTTGACAGTTTCGAGGTAGCGCTTCGCAGTCCGGATTTTCAGAGCCAGTCAACAGGCTGGCGCAGGTTTGCCGATGAAAAGAGTTTTATGGATTATCTGATCCTTAATGAAGTCAGCAAAAACGTGGATGGATACCGGCTGAGTACCTATTTTCATAAAGATCGCGACGACAGGGGAGGGAAACTGAATATGGGACCACCCTGGGACTACGATCTGGCTTTCTACAATGCCGATTACTGCGAGGGATTTCTGGCATCCGGTTGGGCATATAATATAAACTATGTATGTAACGATGCCGGTGTGCCCTTCTGGTGGGAACGTCTGAACGAGGATACGCTCTTCAGGCAACACCTCGCCTGTCGCTGGCAGTCGCTGCGCAGCCCAAACGGGGCTATGAGCGATGCCCGACTTGGCTATGTAATTGACTCCATGGCAAACATACTGCAGGAAGCCAATACAAGAAATTTCAACTACTGGCCGATTCTTGGCACCTATGTGTGGCCCAATCCGGGGCCACTCCCTGATACGTACAACGGGGAAATACAGAAACTGAAGGACTGGATAGGGGAGCGCACAGCCTGGCTGGATTTCGCCTTTTCTCAAAGTCTGCCCCAGCCGGATGCAAGTTTCACAGCTACACCGGTCAATACGCTCACCTGGCAATTCTCGGCGGCGCCCGGATGGCAGTATCACTGGGATTTCGGCGACGGAACCACCTCCGATGAAGCCACACCAACCCATACGTTTTCATCAATCGGAACCTGGACTGTCACACTGACCATCTCGACGCCGTATGGTTGTTCGGCATCCAGTGAACAGATTATACATATTGTCAGCACCGGTACAATAGCTGCTCATAACTTGCAGGTACAGGTTTCGCCCAATCCCGCCACCGAAGTTATCACCGTCCGAACCCCCGGGTACGGAAATACTGTCGCATTATACAACCAGGCGGGGCAGCTGGTGAGAAGCGCGCAGTTTCAGGAGAATAATACCGAACTCCGGTTACAGGTAGCCGAACTGCCACGAGGTGCCTACAGGCTGGAGGTCAGGGGCGAGAGCGGGGTGGCAAATGTGATGGTGAACATCATCTGAACTCAGATTACCTTGTCTGCACAACAGGATGCCGCCACTGCATCCGGCTTTGCTTTGAATACAAAGCCCATGCCGAGAATATATCCCATGGCCTCCTTCAAAGCAGTATTGCTCTCGAATGCCGGATCTGTGTTGATATCGGCGTGCACTTCGAGTGCTACGTCGTATAAATCCAGTAACGGACAAAGTGCATAGGCAACCTCCACCGACCGCCCTGTCTCCATAATCATACGTCCCCGCAGCGACATCTTGTGGTTCGTTTTCTCATTTGAAATAAACATAAAGCCGCCACGCTTCTCCCGCAGGAAAACGATAACAGTCGCAAAGTGTACCTCATCCCCAATAACCTGTGAATCAGTACCTATACAAACTTTTAGTCTGTATCCCTCGGCATGCTGCTGTTCGATAGTCTGTTCTACGGCATCCAGAAGAGGAGCCTCAATACGTTGTCCGTTTAATCTTCTCCATTCCATAACTGATTTTGTATTTAATTCCCCACGAAAATAAGGTTTTTTTTTGTCTTTTTGAAATTAATAAACTGTTAACTAGTCTTTTAAAGATGCCCGTCTTGTTCGAAAGAATAGCAAAACAGGGATCTGGAAGAGAAACGAATCATGGCTAACCGAATTAAATTCCGAAACCACTACCCAATTTACCATGCTTGCCCTATTTTTTTCTGAAAAATAATTTTCATGGTTTCTTAATACAAACATCTCATAGTACATTTGTGCCCGAATTGACAAAAGCCATTTCAATAGCCGATATGACCGCTATTCGCAAATACTGGATTGCATTGATTTTCAGCGGCTTCGCCGCATTTTCCTACGCTCAGGACCACCACGGGCATCACGATCATGCCACTGAGCACCACGATCACGCTGCCGGGCAACCTGCAGATGCTCACGCACCCGACTCAACGGCGCAACACGACCAGGCCGGGCACGCTGACCACGGCAGCGCCTGCGGTCATTCGATCAGTGCCGAGCAGCCCTTCAACGCTGGCGATAACGCAGTTCACCACATCTCTGATGCCAACGTCATTCATATTTTCGGAGAGACTTATCTCAACCTGCCCGCTATCCTGAAAACGGAGAAAGGCTGGCATGTTTTCTCTACCTCAGCCCTGCACCCGCACCACCATGGTAATGGCGAGCAAGCCCACGAAGGTTTCGTACTGGTTCACGGCAGTATCATGCGTATTCAGGGTGGCGTTATGGCCGACCAGGACTACCATATAGAAGATTACACTCACCAGGAAGTTGAGGCCGGCGGTAAAAAGAAGGTTGTTTACAACGCAGTAATCAACGGACAGTGCTACCCACTCGAGGCAAAAACTACCTACGACGGCGGAATTCTGGGCGGCGGCGTTACAAGTTTCATGGATTTCAGCATCACGCGCAACGTGTTCACCATGTTGCTCACCGTAATTGTACTCTTCCTGCTCTTCCGCGCGGTAGCCGTTGCAGCTACAAAACGCAGGGGAGAGGCCCCAAAAGGTCTGCAGAACTTTATCGAGCCTTTCTATACTTTCATCCGCGATGAAGTGGCCAAGCCGAACATCGGTCATCACTATGAGAAATATATGCCTTACCTGCTTTCGGCATTCTTCTTCATTCTGGGACTGAACCTCATTGGTCAGGTGCCATTCTTCCCGGGCAGTGCCAACGTGACGGGTAACATCTCCATCACTTTCGTGCTGGCGGTCATTACTTTCCTTATCTCAACATTCAGCGCCAACAAGCATTTCTGGGAACATACTCTCTGGATGCCCGGCGTTCCGGCAGTACTGAAAATCTTTATCCTGACTCCGATCGAGATTCTCGGCCTCTTCCTCAAGCCATTCACACTGCTTCTTCGTCTTTTTGCCAACATTACTGCGGGCCACATCGTGATTCTGTCCTTCGTGAGCCTCATCTTCATTCTTGGCAAGTCCGGTGAGAGCACCAGTGGTTCAATCATGGGCGTGACGGCCTCCATACCGCTCACATTGTTCATGATGACACTGGAGTTGCTGGTGGCGTTCCTGCAGGCCTTCATTTTCACCATGCTGAGTGCTACCTACATCGGCACGGCAATCGAAGAGCCGCATCATCACTAATTAACGAGCATTTTCATTTCACTCAATAAATACATTACTTATGTACGCAGCAATTGGTGCAGGCCTGGCAGTTATCGGCGCAGGTCTCGGCATTGGCCAGATCGGTGGTAAAGCCGTTGAAGGTATCGCCCGTCAACCGGAAGCTTCCGGCGACATCCGTGCAAACATGATCCTGACTGCCGCTCTCGTTGAGGGTGCAGCCCTGGTAGCCATGGTATTGTCGTTCTTCGTGGCAGCCCCTGGCGTAGGTCAGTAAGAAATGCACAACCGGGTTGCGTGAGCAACGATTGGTTCGTTCTGCAACCCGTTTTCAGAATTCTCCTGTTGGGCTTCCAACATCAACCATAACCATCATTCACACATACTTCGAAAGATGTTATTTCTGGCAGATTTCAACGTACTCAAGCCCGAACCAGGGCTTTTGATCTGGACGACCATCATATTCCTGCTTTTCTGGTTTCTGATGAGTCGTTTCGCCTTCAAGCCGATTGGCGCTGCTCTCAAACAGCGTGAAAACGATATTCAGAGCGCACTCAACGAGGCCAAAATGGCACGGGAGGAAATGTCCAACCTTCAGGCAGAAAACGAGAAGTTGCTGGCTCAGGCCCGCGAAGAGCGCTCGGCTATCCTGAAAGAGGCCAAAGATGCTAAAGACGAAATCATAGCAGAGGCCAAGGAACGCGCAAACGCTGAATACAAGCGCAAGGTGGAAAGTGCCCTGCAGGATATCGAAAACCAGAAAATGGCTGCACTGGTGTCTCTCAAAAACGAAGTCGGCAGCATGGCTGTCGAAATCGCTGAAAAGATTCTTCGTAGAGAACTGGCCAACAAGGTTGAGCAGGAAAGCTATGCCAAGTCTCTGACCGATAACATCAAAATGAACTGATAGTTACCCATGAGCATAATCAGAATCGCCACGCGATACGCCAAGTCGCTGATGGATCTTTCCATCGAGCAAGGGAAGCTGGAGCAAATCAGCGCCGATATGCGCATGCTCCATGAGGCTGTCACGGGTAGCCGCGAGTTCCATAATATGCTGAAAAGCCCGATCATTCACGCCGACAAGAAGAATGCTGTTATGGCCGCTCTCTTCAAAGGCAAGGTTGACGCGCTCACGATTGCCTATCTCGAACTGTTGGTAAACAAGGGCCGTGAGCCCTATCTGCCCGAAATTACCGCCGAGTTCGTGCGTCAGCACAAGGCAATGCAGCATATCACAACCGTAACTGTCACAACTGCCGTTGAAATGAGCGACTCCGTACTGGCCGAACTCAAAGAGCAACTGTTGGCAAGTGGTGCCACCACCGAAAAACTGGATGTCGTCACAAAAGTGGACCCCGAACTGATCGGCGGATTTGTTCTCGAATTCGACCAAAAACGCTACGATGCTTCCGTAGCCAACAAACTCGATGTTCTGAGGAACAACTTCACAAAGAATTTTTACATCAAGGAATTTTAAATAACACAACAATATGGCAGACGTCAGACCGGAAGAAATCTCCGCGATATTGAAACAGCAACTGGCCGGCTTCGGAGCAGACACCAATCTGGAGGAAGTTGGCACCGTGCTGCAGGTGGGCGAACCTCGAAGAAGATAACGTCGGTGCCGTTCTCATGGGCGCGTCCGATGGTATCCGCGAAGGCTCTATCGTGAAGCGCACGGGCAAAATCGCCTCTATCGAGGTAGGTGAAGGCTTCGTTGGCCGCGTTGTGAATACGCTCGGTCAGCCAATTGACGGCAAAGGCCCCATCACCGGCGCAAAGTACGAAATGCCCCTCGAGCGCAAAGCTCCGGGTGTTATCTATCGCCAGCCCGTAAATGAACCTCTCCAGACGGGTGTCAAGGCGATTGACTCCATGATCCCAATCGGCCGCGGTCAGCGTGAGCTTATCATCGGCGACCGTCAGGTGGGCAAAACAGCCATCGCGATTGACACAATCATCAATCAGAAGGAGTTCTTCGATCGCGGCGAACCGGTTTACTGCATCTATGTAGCCTGCGGACAAAAGGCTTCCACGGTTGCTTCTGTGGCGCGCACACTTGAAGAGTACGGCGCTATGTCTTACACCACGATTGTATCTTCCTCAGCCTCCGATCCGGCACCTCTGCAGTTCTATGCTCCGTTCGCCGGCGCAGCAATCGGTGAGTTCTTTCGCGATACTGGCCGCCCGGCACTCATCATTTATGATGACCTCTCCAAGCAGGCTGTGGCCTACCGCGAGGCTTCTCTGCTGCTCCGCCGCCCTCCGGGCCGCGAAGCTTATCCGGGTGACGTGTTCTACCTGCACAGCCGCCTCCTCGAGCGCGCTGCCAAAGTCATCAATAACGATGAAATCGCACGTTCTATGAATAACGTGCCCGAGAGCCTGCTGAAAGCCGGCCTCGTAAAGGGCGGCGGCTCTCTGACAGCTCTCCCAATCATCGAAACACAGGCAGGTGACGTATCTGCCTATATCCCGACAAACGTGATTTCGATCACCGACGGTCAGATATTCCTCGAGTCCAACCTCTTCAACGCGGGTGTTCGTCCCGCCATTAACGTGGGTATCTCTGTAAGCCGCGTGGGTGGTAACGCACAGATCAAGTCCATGAAGAAGGTGTCCGGTACCCTGAAACTCGACCAGGCTCAGTACCGCGAACTGGAGGCATTCTCAAAATTCGGTTCCGACCTCGATGCTGCTACCCAGGCAGTACTGGCTAAAGGTTCCCGTAACGTGGAAATCCTCAAGCAGCCGCAATACAGCCCGGTTCCTGTGGAAAAACAGGTCGCAATCATTTACCTCGGTACCAATAACCTGCTCCGCGATGTGCCCCTCGACAAGGTGCGCGAATTCGAAGAACTTTTCCTCGAGCGAATGGAAGCCAAACTTCCTGAAGTGCTCGAAGAGTTCCGCAAGGGCAAACTGGAAGACGCCAGCCTGGCTAAAATGAAGGACCTGGCTGCTGATCTCGCCGGACAATACAAAAAGTAATAATGTTGCTGAAAACGGAAGAGGAGTGATGCGCCAACGGAATTAACCCGAATGCATCATTCCTCCGCCGTCTGCAGTTGCGTTGTTTCCAACAAATATTCATCACCTATCATTTACCACTCAGATAATGGCTGGCGGTTTAAAAGAAGTTCGCGAACGGATCAAGTCGGTTATCAACACGCAGCAAATCACGAAGGCCATGAAAATGGTTTCAGCTGCCAAACTGCGCAGGGCTCAGCAGAATATTCAGCAGGTACGCCCTTACGCAGATCGTCTTAACCGTATGCTTTCCAACATCCTGTCTAACCTCGACGGAGATGCAAGCACGAGCTTTGGCAAAAGCAGGGAGGTGAAAAATACGCTTTTGGTGGTCATGACTTCCAATCGCGGCCTCTGCGGTGCCTTCAATGCGAATATCTGCAAGGAAACTGCAGCTCTTATTCGCGAAAAATATGCTCAACAGCAGCGCACTGGCAACCTTACTGTCCTTTTTATCGGTAAAAAAGGATATGACTGGTTCCGTCGCCGTTACAAGGATATCAATTTTATTACCGACTTTATACCGGTATATGATCATTCCGACTACGAAAACGTGAGCTCTGTGGCACGCAAACTGATGGACGAATTTTCAACAGGGAAGTACGATGCCATAGAAGTGGTTTACGGCCGCTTCAAAAACGCCGCAACTACATTCCCCACTGTCGAACAATGGCTGCCAGTACCCAAAATGGAATCACCAGCCGGTACCAAACAGAAGAAAGCAGATTATATCTTTGAACCCGACCAGCAGCAGTTGCTCGAACATCTGGTTCCAAGTATTCTCCAACTCTCTTTCCACAAATGCCTGCTCGATACACTGGCTTCCGAACATGGCTCCCGAATGACAGCCATGGACAAGGCAACAGAAAACGCTGAAGAACTTCTCAAGGCACTGCGTATCAACTACAACAAGGCCCGTCAGGAAGCTATCACCAAGGAGCTCGGTGAAATTGTCGGCGGCGCAGCAGCACTCGAAGGGTAAAATTCTTCCCGATGGGTTCACTCATCAATATACAAATCCCTTCGCAGCTATCAGGCAGCGAAGGGATTTTTTGTTGACCGGACTGCAATATCAACTCCCGGATACTCGTTCCCTTCCGGATGTGATTTTTCCTAACCTGTTTCCCCCAAACCCGGTAATCATGCAATTCTGTAAATATCAGGGCGCTGGCAATGATTTTGTACTCCTCGACCAGCGTACACACCGGTGGATTTCCCGCGATGATACTGACCTGATCGCACTCCTGTGCGACAGAAGGTACGGAATAGGTGCCGATGGCCTTATACTGCTGCAGTCAGTCGAAGGACATGACTTTGAAATGATCTACTTTAACTCTGATGGCAGGGAAAGTACACTCTGCGGAAATGGTGGCAGATGTATCGCTGTTTTCGCACGCGATATTGGCGCAACGGGGAATGAATGCCGCTTTCTTGCCATAGATGGCCCCCATGAAGCAATCATCACCGCAGGAGATGTCAGAAAACCTTCGGAGGTGTCGCTCAAAATGGCCGATGTGAGACATGTAACTCAGGAGGGCAACTCATTCATCCTGAACACCGGATCCCCACATTTTGTACGCTTCGACTCCTCAGTGGATACAGCAGATATGGTTGCTGAGGGCAGGGCAGTGCGTTACTCTCAGCGCTTCCGTACGGAAGGTATCAATGTCAACCTTGTCAGTCTGGTAAATGGCAATCCTGATCAACTCAAAATCAGGACTTATGAACGCGGAGTGGAAGATGAAACACTCGCTTGTGGAACAGGAGTAACGGCAGCAGCTATTGCATTTCACCAGTACCGTGACCTGCAGCCCGGATCATATCACCTGCCTGTGCAGGCACTTGGAGGCAATCTGTCGGTCCGATTCAAGGCTCACTCCGACGGTTCATTTACCGATATCTGGCTCTGTGGTCCGGCTACTTATGTATTTGAAGGCAAAATTCAGATATGAATGCAATCACTGGCATTTCAGTCCTATGGGTCCGGCCTTTATTTCATTGCTGATGTTTCCGGCCCGGTCTCTGATCTGTATAAAGTAGTACAGGGTGTCGTACTGAAATGAAGGCGGCACATTGTCACAGGCAAGTTTAATACCCTCGGGTGTTTCAAAAATACAACAACTCGTGGGTATCACAATGGAAATCTGGCCGGAAATACCATTGCCAGCTCCCTGCGGATCCACATAGGGGAGTTTGTATCTGAACTTGACGAATGAATCCCTGTTATCTTTTACGAAAACACTTGTTGTCGTATCAGATTTCGGGTAGCCCAAATCGCCATCGCCATCAGTATAGGAGAATGAAATGGTAACACTGTCACCCTTGGAACTTCCCTGCTGCATGACAGTCTTCGACAAGCCCGTGAAACTGATCTCGGGTGTGTCAGGATAATCGGGCGGTTTTATACAAAACTGTGCCGCAAATGCGAACATGGTCGTAATTGCAAATAAAATCAAGTGCCTTTTCATACCCCAAAAATACATCATTAAACGCATTCAACCTGTGAAAATTGTATTCCCCGGTTTTCCGCCAACTTTAAACCAGACGCGAAAATGCAAACACTTCTCAGGAATGAAATACTGAAAAAAATTGCAACCCCGGGGTCGACCAACGAGGCTATTAACAGCCTTTTCAGATACCAGTGTGCCAATAACGCACTATATGGCCGTTTTGTGGAGCTACTGGGAGAAAAAGAAATATATCCTTTTCTTCCCGTCTCGTTCTTCAAGTCGCATGAAATCAAATCGGGTAACTGGTCTGCAGAAACCTGGTTTGAAAGCAGCGGAACTACCGGCCAGACAAGTTCAAAACATCTGGTAAGAGATATAAACTGGTATCTGACAAATGCCGAACAAGGCTTTTCCCGATTTTATGGCAATCCGCGCAACTGGTGCATACTCGGACTGTTGCCAAATTATCTGGAACGTGGCCACTCTTCGCTGGTGGCAATGGTAAATCACTTCACAGGGCTGTCAGAATATCCGGAGAGTGGTTTCTTTCTCCACGATTTTGAAAGACTTCAGGATACGTTGCTCCGGTGTCGTACGGCACGAATACCTGTACTGCTTTTGGGTGTCACCTACGCACTGCTCGACTTTGCCGAAAGATTTCCGATGGATCTTCGGGGGGTGACAATCATGGAGACGGGCGGAATGAAGGGTCGCAGAAAGGAAATGACCCGAACGGAGGTTCACCAGGTGCTGATGGAGGCTTTTGGTGTTGATTGTATCCATTCTGAATACGGAATGACCGAGCTGTTTTCACAGGCTTATGCAAGAGGTGGCACTATTTTTGCCCCGTCGGATACTATGAAAGTGGTAGCTACAGAAATAAATGATCCGTTCTGTACCGTACAGCCCGGTAAAACAGGCGTACTGAACATAATTGATCTGGCTAATCTCGATACTGTCAGTTTTATACAAACAGAAGATATCGGAAGGGTTCACCCCGACGGTTCCTTTGAGGTACTCGGCAGGCTCGATGCCGCCGAATTGCGTGGTTGTAACCTGATGGTTGAATAACTTGAACCTGTTTTATGTCATCATTGCTTATCCGGAATATCCGGACGCTTGTTTCGGCAAGCCATGCTCCCCGACACATTGTCAGAGGAGCTGAAATGGCCGATCTTCCAGCTATTGACGATGCCTGGCTCCTGTCTGAAAATGGCAGAATTATTGCGTTTGGTAATATGACCGATTGCCCCGAACGAGCTGATACTGTTCTGGATGCCACCGACAGATTCGTTTTGCCGGCCTGGTGCGACTCACATACGCATATTGTTTTCGCAGCTACCAGAGAAGAAGAGTTTGTTGACCGTATTCGCGGATTGTCTTATGAAGAGATCGCACGCCGGGGAGGGGGGATTCTGAACTCTGCCAGAAAAATGCAGGCAGCATCCGAAGAAGATCTGCTCGCAGGAGCCCGCGCCCGCCTGCGTGAAGTAATCGGTATGGGTACCGGTGCCATCGAAATAAAGAGCGGGTACGGCCTGACGCTCGAAAGTGAATTAAAAATGCTGCATGTGATACGCAAACTCAAGGAGGAGAGCCCGATACCGGTGAAAGCCACTTTTCTGGGAGCCCATGCAGTTCCGTTAGAATACAAAGACCGAAGAGAGGACTATATTTCGCTGATTATCAATGAAATGCTGCCAGTAGTTGCCGGTGAGGGTCTGGCAGAATATTGTGATGTATTTTGCGATAAAGGCTTTTTTACACCCGGTGAAACAGACAAAATCCTAAAATCAGCATCAGTTTACGGGCTAAAAGCCCGGATTCACGCCAACGAGCTGGGTATTACGGGTGGGGTACAGGTTGGGGTTGCCAACAATGCGCTGTCAGTTGATCATCTGGAGTACACCGGCGATGAAGAAATAGAAGCACTGCTGAATAGCAGTACCATTCCTACGCTGCTGCCCAACTGTGCCTTTTTTCTGGGCATACCTTATCCCAATGCACGCGCAATGATAGATGCCGGCTTACCCGTAGCACTGGCCTCCGATTTTAACCCTGGCTCCGCTCCGTCGGGTAATATGCCTTTCGTGATTTCGCTGGCTTGTATCAGGATGAAAATGTTGCCCGAAGAGGCCATTAATGCAGCTACTATAAACGGTGCCCGGGCGATGGAACTGGAAAACGAAGTGGGATCTGTAGCTGTTGGCAAGCGTGCAAATCTGATGATTTCCCGCCCGATGAACAGTCTGGCCGTCTTGCCTTACCACTTCGGGAGTCAAATTGCTGAAAAAGTGATTATTAACGGACAGGTAGTTTAAGAATGAACAGCCTGTCCCGACAATAAAAATAAACTGTCAGTCGTTAGTCAAAACTCTCTCCTGATTTTGTTAACAAGCAAAATTGTTGCGATTTTGACCGGAAAATTGGTAATTTTGCGGCCGTTCTGCTTCAGAATACACTTCATGTCACAAATCTTTCCTCCATGAGCGATAATCGGACGTACTCCATAAACCGATACGCTGCACGTCTTTTCCCTGCTAACAATCTTTTCCATCAACCATTGTTAAATTTCAACATCCTGATGCAAAAACTTCTAATCCCGATCTTTGCGATTATTTTCGTCGCGATTACCATTGAGTCGTCGGCCCAGACGCCTCAGCAGATTGGTCTGCCTGCCGAACCGATCAAATACACAACTCCTGCCACTGGGGGTAACCCTGAGTCGGTCTGCAATTTTGCCGGTTCTTTTACTTTGGCCCAATTTATTGGAAACAGTAATGACAGAGACCTCCCGGAGTTGTTTCTCTGTGCCGGAGACTCGTTTCTGCTTAAACACAACGGAGATGCCATTCTTAATGGCGATCCGAATCCGGCTACAACCCCCGGTATTGCCTATGCTCTGTATGAGTGCCCGCCCACAATTACCGGCGATAATCTGCAGGCTATCAGTCTGGTACCCGGCCCCGGCGACCAGTGCCTGTGGTCAACTCCGTTCCCTTTCAATGGTTTTTACATAACCGAAGGTGTGCCTAATGGAGGCGACAGCTGGTTCTTTAATAACGGTGGTATCAATGCTGCCTTCAATATGAACCAGCCTACCACGCTCTACTTTGCACCTATCACACTCGATGAAATAACTCCGCCCTCTGGCTTCGAAGCTACTCCCAACGGCCCCACTGGCCCGTGTGTCAATGTAAATACTATAGAGACCTTCAAGGTTATCTACCTGAACCCCATTATTGCAGATGGTATCAATACCAACTCCAATAATGACTGTCTCGGCCGTTTTACTATCAAAGGCGGATACCCTGAGTACAATACCACGTCAACTTATGATATCGAGATTTACCTGACATCAAATCCAAATGTCAAGGCTGTCATTCAAACACAAAAATCGCAGCTTTTCCACCTGGCTCCTGTAGTGTTTTCAGTCCCCCAGCCAGGAAATTATACTGTTGTAGTTTCTGATGGAAAGGCTTGCCCAGCCTCCTTCACGATAAATATGTCAACCTGTGATCCGTCTGATAATGTTATTCTGAGTGTTCAGGATACGGTTGTTAACCCTGGTACGTCAAATCTTTGCGTACCGATAACTGCGGATAACTTTGAAATTGTTTCAGCCTCATTCTCTGTTAACTGGGATCCCACCGTGTTGTCATATATAGGTATAGCTGATCTCAATCCGGTTCTTGATCCGTTCACATCATCAACTCTGAACGAGGCTGACGCAGCTGTCGGCCAGGTAGGCCTGATTATTTACGATCTCGATTTCCTGGGCAATACTCTTCTGATACCCAACGGTGAAATACTCTTCACGGTTTGTTTTGATGTTGTGGGTAATTTGGGCGATTGCTCGGATGTAAGTGTGACCAACAGCCCGACAGCTATTGGCTTTGAAGACGAATTCGGTCTTCCCCTCGCTCTGACTCAGAATGCCGGCGCTGTATGTATCGGTTTTCAGCCCCTCGATTACACTGTCTTTGTCACAGATACTACTTGTCTGGGAACGGCCTCTGTAGTTGTGACTGCAACAGGCGGCGAAGGCCCATACGATGTGGTCGTACAGCAGTTTGATCCCACAAGCGGCCCTACTTACTTTGATGTAATTGACACGCTTGGCAGCAGCGTAACTTTCACCGGTATCGGAAACTCCAATAACATTGCTGCAACTTACTCGGTTTGTATCAACGATCGCAACAATAACACACTCTGTGACACCATCACGCTCGATATTCCAACACTTGGATCACAGATTTCTTTTATTCAGGAACCAAGTTGTAACGGCTCTGACGATGGTATTATCAAGGCGGTCGTACTGGTTGGCGGTGTAGCTGTCCAAAACCCCGGTCCGCAGTTCACTTTCCAATGGTCGCCACTTACGCTTCCCGCACCCACAGGAATTCTGCAGGACGGTGCAGCATTCGGTGGCGTTCCCTCTGGTAATTATACCCTGATTGTACGTGATACAATCAGAAATTGTTTCGCACCGGTTGCGTCCGGTTTCCTCGGCCAGCCACTCGATATTACAAGAAAATCGGTAAACGTCACGAACGCATCCTGCTCGGGTGTTTCAAACGGCTCAATTACATACGAGGCACAGGGTGGAGCTCCCTCAGCAGGCGGTGAATACACATACAAGTGGGAAGATTCAAACGGAGTACTCGTCGGGGTACCTACAACTGCCAACCCGATCACTGTAAACAATCTGGCTGAGGGTACATACCGCGTAACGATAACCGACAGCAACGGTTGTACACGTACGGATGTGGTTACGGTGGGCGCACAAAAGTCTATAACGCTCGAACCATCGCTGACTCAACTGAGTGTATCCTGCTTCGGTCTGAGTGACGGAGGTGCTGCTGTTACTGTTGACGAATTCCCGGTTGCATTTGGCAGTGTTTATGGCTTTACCTGGTCTCCCACTATCCCCGGCGCATCCGTCAGTAACCTGAACAAATCTTCCGCTTACACAAATATCCCTGCAGGAGATTATACGGTAACGGCAACGGATGCAAACGGATGCAGCGCCACTACAATAGTAACAGTTTTCCAGCCTGCCGAACTGAATATCATTACACTCGGTCAGGTAAATCCAATCTGCGGCCAGCCAAATTCGGGTTCAATCAGTGTGGTGGCTCTGGGTGGCAATGGCGGCCCGAACTACAACTATCAGTGGAGTGTTCCTGGTAACGGTCAGTCGCAGTCAGGCCTGAGCGCAGGTACATACTCCGTAACTGTCACCGATGTCAAGGGTTGCAGCGACTCCATGATGTTCACGCTGACTGCTCCAACGCCTCCCAATATCAGTGTATCGGTAACGCCCGTTCGCTGTGGCAATGATGGTTCGCTGACTGCCAATGTAGCCAACGCAGCTTCTTATGAGTGGATACAACTGGGCACCGGTTTCAATATCGGTAACTCACAGACGGTCACCGGCCTGAATGGTGGCGCCTATTCTGTCACAGTCACTGATATCTTTGGCTGCATAGCTACATCCACCGCTCAGCTTAATAACGTCGTACCGCTTTCGTTTGCCGATACCTCCATTGTTCAGCCAACCTGTTTTGGTGGCAGCAACGGGGTGCTGGGCGTTGTGGTACAGAATGGTCAGGCACCGTATGTGAACTACAACTGGTCGCCCGCACAGACGAACAGCCCTACCATCTTCTCTCTGAAAGCTGGTACTTATGCCGTAACGGTTACTGACAATGCCGGCTGCACGATTACAGGCTCATTCACGCTCAACCAACCTCCGCAAGTGCTCAACACTGTAACGGGTGTTCAGGGTGTTTCATGCTTCGGTGTGTGTAATGGTACGGCCTCCTCATCAGCAACGTATGGTACTATTCCGCCATCTCCCGGCTCATTTACCTATATCTGGAATGACGGTTTCATAGGTGCAAGCAGAAATAATCTGTGCGCCGGCGTTTACACCGTAACTGCTGCCGACCCCAATAACTGCAGCAATACCGACACTATTACAATTGCCAGCCCGACAGCGGTTGCCTCTGCTTCCACCAATACAATTGATGCCTCCTGCTTCGGCCTGTCAAACGGAACTGCCACTGTGGTCGGAACCGGCGGTAACGGAGGCCCCTATTCCGTTCTCTGGAGTAATGGAACTGCCGGCAATACCGCTACCGGTCTCGCTGCAGGTATCTACAGGGCAACAATCACCGACGCCAGCGGCTGTACAGGTGTTGTTTCAAATATAATTATCAGTCAGCCACCCCAGATATCTCTCTCGCAGGATCTCATTCAGACTGAATCACCCAAATGCTTCGGCGACAGTGATGGCATGATTGCAGTTGACGTAACTGGTGGTAACACCGGCCAGGTTAATTATAAATGGTTTAATGCCTCGGGTACAGCTGTCGGTAACGAGAGAATTCTTGAGGATGTTCCTGCCGGAGACTACACTGTGGTTATTACCGATAGCGAGGGTTGCTCAAGCAGCGCTACCTACACCCTGCAAAATCCTCCTCCGGTAACGGGCAAATTCAACCTGCCATCAGTCCTCTCTTGCTTTGGTGACGAAACGACTCTTCGCGTTGATACAATCTACGGCGGTAACGGCGGTCCGTACCAGTTCAGCGTTGATTTTGGTGCTGTACTCTCTCCCGGATTCCCGGTAACAGTTGGTGGTGGCGATCACTACGTAACCTATTACGACATCACAGGCTGCTATCTAACAGATACTGTCACCGTTGTGGAGCCAGCCAAAATTGAAGTTGTTTTCGATCCCAATGTATTCGAAATCGAACTCGGTGATACCACTTACAGGCTCAAGCCATTGATTTCCGGCGCCGCTATTGACACATTCTTCTGGAATCCGGAAGAACTCGTGAGTAACCCCGGTATTCTTAATCCGAAGGTCAATATTACCACCGACCAGCGGTTTACACTGCAGGTGGTGGATGATAACGGCTGCACAGGCGAGGGCTCTATCCTGATCGAAGTGGATCCCAACAGGAATATCTATGTGCCCAACGTCTTCAAGCCCGGCTTTGGTGGTGAAAATGACCACTTCAACGTTTATGCCGGCAGGGGTGTCAAAGTGGTGAATTATATGCGGGTTTTCGACCGCTGGGGTAACCTGATGTTTGACAGGGAAAGTTTCTACCCGGATAATAACAACCTTGCCGACGGGTGGGATGGCAAATTCAACGGACAGTACGTCAATCCCGCTGTATTCGTCTATATCATCGAAGTGGAATTCCTCGATGGTAAAGTACTGCTCTATCGCGGCGACGTTACCGTAGTAAGGTAATTTTACCTGCACACATTGTATATAAGGAAGCCGTTGCACTGCATACTTTTGCGGAGCAACGGCTTCTCTCTTTTTAATGTTTCATTCCGCCAGATTATGCTTCGTAAACTTGCCAGATTCCTGCACCCCCGATTCCAGACGCTATTCCTGGAATACAAGGTTGATTTTAAACCCCGTTACGGCCACGGACTGCCAGCTCATCCCGGACTGCTGCGTGTTGTTGAATCAAACAGGCCCGAATACGCCAACTGGATGAGGTGTGTAAGTAAATATACCACGGAGCTGCAGGCAATCCGGCAGGCCGCTGTCGAAACGGATAACACAAAGCCAGGCTGGAATAATGGATTTCTTCCCGGACTGGACATCATGGCCCTCTACACGATAATCGCTGAAACAAAACCCGCAAGGTACGTGGAGGTGGGGTCCGGCAACTCAACCCGGGTGGCTTACAAGGCAGTGAAAGAACACTCGCCCGACACGAAAATTATTTCCATTGACCCCTATCCCCGGGCAGAAATTGATCACCTCGCCAGCGATATTATCCGAAAACCCTTTGAAAACGCAGATATCGCCTGGCTGACAGAGCTGGAACCCGGTGATATTCTCTTTATTGACAATTCTCACAGAATGCTCCCCAACTCGGATTCAATGGTGTTTTATCTGGAAACACTGCCTCTCCTGAAACCGGGTGTTATCGTGCATATTCACGATATTTATATTCCCTTTGATTATCCGCAGTTCATGTGCGACAGGTTTTATTCAGAACAATACGGACTGGCCATTAATCTGCTGGCAAATCCACAGCGATATCACACAGTTTTCCCGGCCTGGTTTATCGCGGAAGACAAGGAGCTGAGCGATATTATCAGTGATATCTGGAATCACCCGAATCTTCACGATGTTGAAAGGCATGGTGGCTCCTACTGGCTGAAAATTCAGTGACATGGCCCGTTCTATTCGCCCGTTGTACGACCAGTATGGTGCTGAAGGTTATTATCAGTCGCAAAGCGATTCTTACGAAAATCCACACCTGCCACTCATAGAACGGTTACTGGAGCGCAATTACCACCAGCTGGATATGAGGGGCAAAGTACTCGACTTCGCTGCAGGAGGCGGAGAAGTCACTTGCGCCCTCGTGCGTATGGGTGCGCAGGAAGTAGAAGGCAGCGATCCTTTCACCTCTTCTCTCTATGAAAAGAAAACAGGGCTGCATTGCCACCGGTATTCCTTTATGGATGTGGTGAAAAACGGCCTTAACGGTAAATATTCTACCATTATTTCCTCATTTGCGATGCATTTGTGCCCGCAGAGGGCCCTGTTCTCCCTGACGTGGAATCTGTTTCAGGCTACACCGCTGCTGGTAATAATCACTCCACACAAACGACCAGAACTGGAGCTGGTGCCCGGAATCGAACTGCTCTGGCAGGATGTCACTGAAGACGAACGCGGGAAAAAAGTACGCATCAAAGCGTACTGCCAGGCTCCCTGACACGGTATTACCCGGGCATCAGGTTGAACTGCAATCGGGCGAGACTTGAGTAGACGCCGTCTGCTTTCGCAGAAAGTTCTGCGTGTGTGCCCTGTTCAACAATCTTTCCGCCCTCAAGCACATAAATACAGTCAACCTCCCTGATGGTGGCAAGTCTGTGAGCAATGATGATACTCGTCCGCCCCTTCATCAGATTTTCCAGCGCTTCCTGAACCAGTCTTTCCGATTCTGCATCAAGCGATGATGTAGCCTCGTCGAGCAGCAATACACTGGGGTTTCTCAGAATTGCGCGTGCAATGGCAATACGCTGCCTCTGTCCTCCAGATAACTTGAGACCCCGCTCTCCCACAACGGTTTCCAGCCCTTCCGGGAATCTGGATATGAATTCCCAGGCATTGGCCTGCCGTGCAGCAATCTCGATTTCCTGTCCGGTGGCATCCGGCTTTCCATAAATAATATTCTCTCTTATAGACCCCCCGAAAAGAATTACCTCCTGAGGCACCAGGGCAAAATTTTCCCGGTATGACGACAGCTCATAATCCTGTATGTCACGGCCGTCGGCCAGCACCCTGCCCGAGTCGGGGCGGTGAAACTGGAGCAGCAACTGCATGATGGTTGATTTGCCGGCGCCGCTTTGTCCGACCAGTGCCACCTTGCTGCCCGAAGATATGGTCAAGTCCACACCTTTCAATACGGGCATATCCGGTCGGGTGGGATAGGCAAATCCGATGTTCTCGAGCGAAATGTCGCCTTTTAATCGCCCTGCTTTCAGATTAGTTTGCGGGCGTTCCTCTATTTCCGAAGGCGTATCCAGTATTTCAAGAAGACGCTCGGAAGCACCAACTGCACCTACCAGCTCGGTAAAAAAATTGCTCAGTGCTGCTATGGAGGCACCAACAACAGCTGTAAACGTAACAAAGGAAACCAGCTGACCGGCTGAAAGTTCACCCGACTGTATCATGCGCATTCCCATCCAGATCACAAAAAACAGGGCTCCAAACAGCAGGGTTATTACAAAGACAGTGAAAATAGCCCTGCTTGCAGCAAATTTCATCGAAACCTGAACTACATCTTCATTAGATCGTCTGTAGCGGTTGTTTTCAAACAACTCATTGCTGAAAGCCTTTACGGCATGGATCGTCTGAAGTGTTTCATCCAGAATTGTATTGCTGTCGCCGAGTATTTTTTGTCTGTTCTTGGACATATTACGAATCCAGCGACCAAATATAATGGCAGCAACTACCAAAATCGGAATGGTCAGCATCATTATACCGGCCAGCTTCGGTGTTTGCCAAAGGAGAAACAGTGCCCCGCCTGCCAGAAAAATCAATTGTCGTACAAATTCTGCAAGTATGAAAGAAAATGTGTTGTAAATACGGCCAATATCGTTTGTAAGACGGCTGTTCAGCTCTCCCGTGCGGTTCTGTTCGAAGAAAACAATTGGCAGCGAGATGATTTTGGA
>JAJTFM010000125.1 GCA_021298575.1 Saprospiraceae bacterium
CGCAGGGTGATGAATTGCTGCAGCAGGCTGGAGAGGTAACCGGCAAAAGGGATAATCCTGACCTTGTCGCCCTTGCCGCTGATTCGGAGGGTCATTCGGCCAAAATCAACATCATTTACTCTGAGCAATGACGCTTCGCTGCGCCGGATACCGGTGGCATACAGTAGTTCGAGTATCAGTTGCTCCTGCCGGGATACAAAGTCATCACCAAAAACAGTATTGGAAAAGAGCGCTTCCATTTGGCTCTCCTGCATGAAAACAGGCAGTTTTTTACCCGTACGGGGCGCAATTACCTTGGTCATCGGATCCTTGAGCAGTAGTTTCCGCTTCTTGAGAAACCGGAAATAGGTCTTGAGACACGACAGGCGCCGGTTAATACTCCTCGGGCTCTGGCCGGCTTCCATCATGGAAACTATCCACGAACGGATATGAAAATGCCTTACCTCTTCGATAGAGGCAAGGCATTGCTGCTCGGTTAAGTGAGCGATAAAACCCTCCAAATCACCGCGATAAGCTTCGAGCGTGTTGGCTGCGAAGCGTTTCTCGTGTGAAAGCCAGGAAAAGAATGATGTCTCGTGAAACACGAAATACAGATTGATGACAGGTTCAACAGCAAAAATACGTAAGATTTGCCGAAATCACCTGAAACAATCAATCATTCTTATTACCGTACATTTCCTCTTTGTACGCAGCTTTCAGTACCTCCGTACGACGTTCAACGGAAGGTTTCGTGAAAGCCTTGCGGCGACGCAGTTCTTTCAGGATGCCTGCTTTCTCGTACTTGCGTTTGTAGCGCTTCAGCACCTTGTCAATTACTTCGCCGTCTTTTACTTCGAGGATCAGCATAGAAAATACTCCTTTTTAATTTTGGTGAAAAAATGAATGCCTCTTTGGGCGCGCAAAGGTAAGAATTACACGCGAATACTCAAGTGGTTTATGTAAAATAATATTGAAAGCACTGATTTTTGTTGCAATAATAAACCAGCGGGTAATGCTGAACAGGGTCGCTCAAAGGCAGCGATACCGGAGAGTAATTAAAGAGTAATAGTGAATACAGCGCCGGAAGGAGTGTTATCCCCCAGCTCGATTCGTCCGTCGTGAGCCTTGACTATCTGGCTCACGATAAACAGGCCGAGTCCGGTACCAGTAGTTTTCCGGGTTTCCTCGTTTCCGATGCGGTAGAATTTCTCGAACACCCGTTTTTTCTCGGAATCGGGGATGCCCGGTCCCTGGTCGGCAACCACAATCCGGCAGTTTCCATCGCGCTTCGAGATTGTCACGCGTACGGGTGCGTTCCCGGGCGCGTACTTGAGGGCATTTTCGAGCAGATTTCTGATTACTGCAGAAATCCCTGTGTAATCTGCCCTGATGATGGGCCACCCGTCCGGTGCCGATACGATAATTTCGGCACCCGGCGACCGGGCGAGCATGGCATCGCGGCAATCCTCAACCAGCACCTTCAGATTCACATCCTCCAGCGAGGGTTTCCACTTGTCTTCCAGTCTGGCGGCCAACAACAACTCCTCCACCAGTCCCTGCAGGCGGTCGGCATCTTTCAAGCCGTTTTTTAGAAGTATTTCACGCTGGTCGTCGCGCAGGGTGCGCCTGGTCATGGTTTCTATGACCAGGCGCAGCGATGCGATCGGCGATTTGAGTTCGTGTGTGATACTGAGCAGGAAGTTTCTTCGCTGCCGGGCCAGACTCACCTCTTTGTCTGCACTCCTTCTGATGACCCAGAGGCCAAAAACAAGGCATACAGTAAAGAAAAGTCCTTCGGCAACAACCATCCTCTTTCCGCTCTCCCAGGCCCCGCGTATTTTGTTGTAGTCAGCATCGCGCTGAATACTTCCGCTTTCTTCAGGGTACTTGTACTCCAGCAGGACGAGCTGCTGAAGATACAGCCGTTCATTCTGTTCCCAGAGGTGGAATGCCCACCACAGGAAAGCGAGTATCATGTACCCTATTACGAAATACGACAGGCGGGAAAGCGACATTCAGCTCGGTATCAGGGGTTTACCTTGAAGAGTTCAACTTCGAAAATCAGGGTGGAATAACCCTTGATGGTTGCTCCGCGTGCCTGCTCGCCATAAGCCAGGTTGTAAGGAATATAGAAGCGGAACTTGTCGCCCTCCTTCATATACTGCAAACCCTCGGTCCAGCCGCGGATAACCTGATTCAGGCCAAAAGAGGCGGTCTTGTTGCGTTGTACAGAGCTGTCGAATATCTCGCCGGTGATCATTGTGCCGTGGTAGTGTACTTCCACCTTGTCAGTTTCTTTCGGGGAAACCGTGCCTTCTCCCTTCTTAAGTACCTCGTACTGGAGACCGGAAGCAGTGGTAACCACCTCTTTGCGCTTCTTGTTCTCCTCCAGGAATTTGGTATTGTCGTCTTTCCATTTGGCAGTGACCCGCGGCTGTGCCACTTTGGTGTTGTAATCGTTGTAGCGACGGTTGGCTTCTTCATTGGTCAGTTTCTGGTTGGTACCGGAAATAGCCGCGTTGAAGCCTGCGACGAACAGTGCCACACTGGCATCCTTGTCCATCATTTTTTTGAACTGGTTGGCAATGCTGACGCCATAAGCGTAGTTAACACTGTCGGTGGCGGTTTTCAGTTCCACAGCAGCCTGCTGGGCTGATACCGAGGCTGCCATGAAGATGACAGCGAGGAAAATACTTGCTTTTTTCATGCTTTTGAGCATTAATTCAGGTTTAAAGTTTGAATATGGATTCGTCTATTCCTTCGTTCACCTTCACTGATGTGAGGGTTACCTTGAAAGGCACCGGGAATACACCTGTGACGGTGGTACTATGCGGGAACAGGATGCCAGACACGCTTTTGTATTCGCTGAAATCTATGGTCTGGGTCATCGGGCTACCATCGGGGCCCTCGCTGCTGGCGATTTCACGCAGTTTCAGACTTGTTTTTGTGCTGTAATATTCGGTAGATTTCTTGCCGTCGGGGCGTTCAACTTCCACAATATAGGCGTTTTCGCCTGAGACCTCCTCGATACCCTTCAGATTCAGTTTGTAGCCGGCACTCGCATAGAACGCCTCTTTCACAAAACGGGCCTGCTCTTTTGAATCCTCCAGTTGCGCTCCTTCCATCGGGGTATTGCCGCCCATACCTGACTGGGAGCCCTTGCCATCGCTGTAAACCTGGCGATTGAGCGTCTGTCCGTTCATACTGATTTCAACAGCGAGCTGGCTGTTGGCTTTCTGCCATGTTTTTACCGTCATGGCCGGTCCGCGCACCTGCATGCTGGCTTCCGTCTGCATATCGGAAATGGCAGAAATTTTTCCAGCACCTCCGATGGCATTCAGGTAGTCTTCCACCACTTTGACGCCAGTCATTCCCTCCGGAACAACCTGAGAGGCGGCTTTCACCGGATTGCCATAAGCATCGCGGTTGCCGACCACCAGAATATGTGCCTTGTCGGGACTGATATATTTCTTTGCCATAGCCATCACATCGTCGGAGGTGACACTTTGCAGGGCCTCCAGGTATTTCTCGTAATAGTCGGCAGCAAGATTGTAGCGGATAGTGGAAAGTGCAAAGCTCGCGATAGTTCCCGGCTCCTCCAGATTCTGGGAGAACTGACCCGCGATAACGTTTTTGACCACCTGCAACTCTTGCTCCGGCACCTTTTCAGTGGCCAGACGGCGCATTTCCTTGATAAATTCGGTGATACTACTGTCGGTAACAGCATTACGAACGCTGGCAGAACCGGTAAACGACCCAACGAGTTCGTCGGGGTTCAGCGAGCTGCGTGCGCCGTACGTCCAGCCATGCCCTTCACGCAGATTGGCATTGACGCGGCTGTTGAAGTATCCACCAAGGATGGTGTTGGCAACACGGGCCTTGATTACCTCCGGCGCGCCGGGTTTCAGGTCAATCGGGTAAGTGATGTTGATGACCGACTGTACGGCTCCGGGCTTGTTAACAAAATCAACCTGTGTTTTCTCGGGCGCTTTGGGTGTTGGATAGCTGTGTTCAGGCACCTTTCCCGAGGCCCAGCGGCCGAAATACTGTTTTGTGTAGTCCTCCAGTTTGGCCCGGGTGATATCGCCAGTTACCACCAGGTAGGAGATATTCGGCCTGAAATAGGTGTTATAGTGCGACTTGATCTGTTCCAGTGTTACTTTTTCCACACTGGCTTCCGACATATTTTCGCCGTAGGGGTGGTTGCTTCCGTAACGAACCACAGAGCCTACCACAGAGGCAATAGCACCGGCATCGTCTTTCTGGGATGCCAGATCGCTCAGGGTACGCACCTTGGCCTTGTCGAGTTCCTCCTGCGGGAACGTGGGCCTGAGCAGTGCATCTGCCATAATTTCAAGCAGCTTGTCGGTGTGCTTGGTGAGACAGGAGCCACTCACTCCATTCTGATCGGCGCTCAGGGAGGCGCCGATAAAGTCAATTTCCTGATTGATTTGTGCCTTGGTGCGGGTTTTGGTACCCGCAGTCAGGAGTTCGCCGAGGAAATTGGTGTAGCCAGCGGCTTCCTTCTCCAGCACAGGATCCTTGTCAACAAAAACGCGGAAAGAAACTGTGGGCAGTTTGTGGTTTTCGACCAGAATAACAGTGAGGCCGTTGGACAGTTTGAAGGTCTCTGCCTTGCCAATCTGTATTTTGGGCGCATCGCCGGCCACAGGCGCCTGTTTGCGCACGTCACCCGCGGGCAGCGGTATCTTCGGGGAGCTGCCGATGGGGGCAGTTTGAACGGCCGAAGAATTTTCTCCGGCTTTCGGAGTACAGGCTGCCAGCATTACAACCAGCAGCATATAGAGCAGATTTGTTTTTTTCATCGTCAGAATTATTGAATGTTTGTCTCGATTTCCTCGTCACAGAGACCGGATCAGGGCTGTTTGGGGTTTGGGAGCCAGTAAATGACCACCCTGGATGACTTTTTGAAGTACTTGTTGGCGGCAGCCATGATGTCTTCGCGTGTCACCTTCCGGTAACGCTCCAGCTCTGTATTGATCAGTGCAGCGTCTCCAAAGTACATTTCATAGTTGGCGAGGCTCTCGGCGATACCTGCTACCTTTCTGTTGGCAGTGACGAAGTCGTTTTCCACCTGATTCTGGAGTTTCTGGTACTCCTCGGGGGTAATCAGGTTCTTCTGCACGTCGGTGATGACCTCGTCAATGGCCTTGTCGAGGTCTGCCACTTCAACGCCCATATTGGCGATGGCAAAACAGATATTGGCGCCAGGGTCTTCCAGTTCGAGCGGAAAAGCACCGGCAAAAACTGCCTTCTGCTGGTCATCAACCACCGACTTCTGCAAACGGCTGCTCTCTCCCTGTGAAAGCAGCATTCCCAGCATTTTCACCGCATAGAAATCTTTGGTGCCCTGCGCCGGAATGTGGTATCCGTAAATGACTGCAGGAAGCTGTACGTTGTCGTAAACGGTATCGCGCACCTCGCGGGTGATTGGTGGCTCTTGCTGAAACTTGCGCTCGATTCTGGATGTTCCGCGCGGGATTTCCTTGAAATAAATATCAATAAGTTTCTTGGTCTGCTCGATATCGAGATCGCCTGCAATGGACAATATCGCATTGTCGGGGCGATAAAAATCCTTGTAAAACGTCTTGTAGTCTTCCTCCTGTGCCGCATCGAGATCCGCCATGGAGCCAATTACGGATGTTTTGTACGGGTGGACTTTGTACAGGCGCTTGAGGGTTTCCTCCAGCAGACGACCGTATGGCTGGTTATCGGTACGCTGACGGCGCTCCTCTTTCACCACCTGTCGCTGTGTTTCTATACCCGTCTGGTCAACGCGTGCGTGCAGCATGCGCTCCGATTCGAGCCAAAGACCCAGTGCCAGCTGGTTGCTGGGCAGCACTTCATAATAATAGGTGCGGTCGTACCAGGTGTTGGCATTATTCATACCACCTGCCTGATTGATATAATCATCGAATTCGCCCCTTTTGATGTTTTCAGAGCCTTCAAAGAGCAGATGCTCGAAGAAGTGTGCAAATCCGGAGCGACCGGGCTTTTCATTTTTTGAGCCTACGTGGTACATAACCGATACTGCCACGATAGGCGTGGAGTGATCTTCATGCAGCAGTACCTTGAGCCCATTCGGCATGTCGTACTCAACATAACGGATATTCTGGGCTGTTATTCCGCCTGTCAGCAGGGAACATAGCCACAACAGTGTGAGATTTTTTTTCATGATGAATTATTTGATAAAGTTTGCGCCGCAAAATTCGGAAAATCACAGTGTATGTGAGGAATTTTAGACAAAAACATTGAATGAACAAGCTATAACTTTGCCCCATGTCAGCCATCGAACTTTTCATCAATGCATTTCACCAGTCGCTGAACGACGGCAGTCTGGTAAAATGCACGCTGAGCAAATCAGTGATTTCAACACCGGAGACGCCTAAAAACGTATTTATCCGCTCCGTATTGCTCAAAAAAGGGCTTCATGCAGCGTTTAACTTCCGGTTCACAAACAGGGATGAGGTGAAAAATTTCACTTCCGGGGAAACGGCTACTGTGCTCCGTTCATTGCTCGGTGAAACATTCCTCCATGCTACCCTGCTCACTACCTCCCGCGACCTGGCACTTCAGATAAGGCCCGGCGGCGATGCCAGGCTGTCGGAAAATGCGCCCTCGCATACGCAGGTACCCGCGCCCGCACACGATCGTGAAAAAAAACGCCTGCTCGATCCGGCAGCTCCCTGGCTCCATATGCTCGGCATTACCAGTGCCAGCGGCGAAGTACTGGCACAATCGCACGATAAATGGCGGCAAATCAACAAGTACCTCGAAATTATAGGGGCACTGCTCCGCGAAACACAACTGCCTCCGGACGCTCATATTGCCGACATGGGATCGGGTAAAGGTTACCTGACCTTCGCCCTGTACGATTATATGCGCAATTTCCTCGGAATGACGCCGCATATAACGGGTATCGAACTCCGGCAAACGCTCGTGGATACCTGCAACAGTTCAGCACGGGAATCCGGCTTCGACGGCCTGTCCTTTGCAGCACAGAATATCAGTGAATATACCCCCGGACGACTCGATATGCTCATCGCGCTGCACGCCTGCGATACGGCTACCGATCTGGCTCTCGCCGCAGGAATACGCAACAAAGCGCGTATTATTGTGGCCGCGCCTTGCTGTCACAAACAGATCAGACGCGATATGACCCCCAAAAATGAAATGGTACCTCTACTGCGACATGGCATCCTGGAAGAGCGGCAGGCAGAAATATTAACCGACGGAATCAGAGCTCTGCTGCTGGAATCGGAAGGATATCAGACCAAAGTATTCGAGTTTATTTCTGCCGAACACACAGCAAAAAATGTGATGATTACCGCTGTTCTGGGCAAAACAGGCAGGCAGAAGCGGCAAAAGGCACTCGACGAGGTGAAAGCCATCAAGGAGAGCTACGGAATCAGGGTACATGAACTGGAAAAACTGCTCGGCTCCGAGTAATATTCGGCTCTGCGGTATTCATATTATTACAAAATCAACCCCGATCACTAACTTGGCAATACCCTACGAATTCATCAACGAAATACAGTCGCTGTACCCAATGCCGGGTGCCGAACTCGACAAGCTTCTGGAAAGAGGCTGGCGCTTTCTGGGCAACGAGGCAGTCAGGCACAATATGGCTACATGGAACTCCGAAATATGCGGAACTGTCCCGGCGAGAATCCGCCTTTCTGATTTTTATCTTTCAGCAAGTCAGAAAAAACTACTGAGAAAGAACGCCTGCCTGCGTGTGGAATCGGGGCCGATTGTTGTTGACGGGTACAAAACGGGGCTATTCGACAAACACAAGGCTCGAATCAGGGAAAGAACTCCGGATTCGCTGTTCTCATTCCTCAATGTTTACCCGGAGGTTGTTCCGGGCGAAGGCAGGGAGTTCAGCGTGTTCCTGGGCGATGAACTGATTGCCTGTTCATTTATACACCTGGGAGACAAAGCCGTTTCAGCCACCTATTGTATATTCAATCCGGATTATGGCCGGTTCAGTCCGGGCATTTACACCATGCTACTGGAGATTCTTTATTCCATTGAACGCGGCAAGGAGTTTTACTACCCCGGATACGTGTATAATGTACAGTCCCAATTCGACTACAAAATGAATTTTCATGGCACCGAACAGATGAACTGGAGCTCGGGCGCCTGGACAGCAAGAGAAAGGGTGCCCCCCGGAAAGTACCAGGCTCAGGGCTGATACACCTTCCTGATTCGGTCGGGATAATCCGTGATAATACCATCAACACCCAGACGTACCAGTCGCCGCATGGCGGTTACATCGTTCACCGTCCAGGGTATGAGTTTCATATTGTTTTCCCGACATGTCCGGACCAATTTACGCCCGACAGTCAGGTAGTACGGACTATATGTATATGGCGTAAAACTAAGTTTCTTCAGATTTTTTTCCACAGAATCCATGTTTTCTATCAGATAGGCCAGTGGTACTTCGGGTGCCAGCCGGTGCATGGCTTCCAGTGCGCGTATGTCGAACGATTGCACCGTTACATCGCCGGTTATGCCGAGCTGTTTCAGTTCGGAAACAAGCAACGCGGCAAACTCCTCCACGCCGGGATGGAAGATATTATCCCAGGATGGTTGCGTTTTAATCTCCATATTCCATTTTACGGAAGGTCTGACACTCCTTACAGCTTCCACTACCTCCCGCAGGGTCGGTTTGAATACGCGGATCTTTTCCTGTTCCGGAAAGCGCGGATTTCCCATACTTCCACAATCGAACTGCCTTATTTCATCGGATGCAAGACTCCACAGGGGCATTTTCATGGCCGATGAGTCGGTAAAACGACTTCCATCGGACCTCAGACAAATGGCGGGATTGAAAAATGGCTCATGGCTAATAATCATTTTGCCGTCTTTGGATACGGCCAGATCCAGTTCCAGGGTGGTTACCTCCGGGAATGTGAGCGCGTGCATGAATGCAGGCAGCGAATTTTCGGGCTTCAGTCCGCGACACCCGCGGTGCCCCTGCCAGTCGAAGCCGGCGGGAACAGCCACTGGCCGGTTTTCGGTCGCTTTACAGGCTAAAAAACTCAGTACTGTGAATAGCATGGTAAATCTGTACATGATAGAGGCATTTCAGGGACAAAGATAATGAAGAGGAAGTAGAGGGCAAGGTGGACGGCTCCGTTATCGTCCTGAAAGCTTGTTTCCTGAAAAAAGCCTGATACTTCAGCGTTTTTTCAAGAGATACTTTGCTTCCGGCAGCCCGGTGCAGCCAAGCAATTCGGCATATTCTTTCCCGATTTCAGCTACCAACTCCGCGCGGTCAACCTCCAGTTTCTGTTGAGCAATTTCCAGCTCAACCATATCAAGCGGAGAGATACTCCCGTACAAGGCGCGGTTTCCGAGCATTTTACCAATCAGCCCGTTCCGGATGCGATCGGTAACGGCGTTGTATTCCCGGATCAGGTTTTCGACGCTGGTCAGCTGACTTTCGGCGGATTTCCTGGTTGTTTCAATTGTCATGGCGGCATCGTACTGTGCCTCCCTGAGGTCGAGCAATGCGTCAGCGCGCTTGAAGCGGTTATTGGCGGGCAGCGGCGCCAGCAGCTCTATCCTGAATGAAATATTATTTTGCGGGTTAAACCTATTGGGAGTTTCAACAAACAGCGGGTACTGGTAACCGACTGAAAGGTTATTGACAAATCGCCTGTTTTGCGAGGAGATATAGTCCAGGTTAGCCGACTCGAGGGAAATACGGGCATTTCTGGCGGCCACTGCGGGGTGTACAGCGGGCAATAAAGCCTTTATTTCGGCGAGCCACAGACCGATATCTTCCACGGTAGCCAGATCAGACCTGTCAATGTCGGTGAATTCACCCGTCAGTTGCACCAGATTTTGCCGGGCCGAGGCAATCCTGCTTTCCAGTTCGGCGATTGACCCGTCGTTCCGGTTTTTGTCCTCTTCGGCATCCAGTACTTTTGTCACCTTCACATCCCCCACCCCGGAAGAGAGCATTTCGCGCAGAATCGCGTGTTCGCGTACGAGAAAGGTGTCGAGTTTGCGACAGGCTTCCAGTGCGGGCAAAGTATAAAGCCAGGATGACAGCGCAGCAAGCCGTTGTGAGGCGGCCTGTTGCTGAATAAGCCTGTATTCGGCGGTCAGCAGCCCGACTCGGGCATCCTTGATATCCTTCTGTCTGTTCCGTTCCTGAAAACTGTTGAAACCCACCTGAAGGCGGTAAGCGTCTTCATTCCGGATATAGCCGAGCAGTGTATCACCCAGCGAGTTGCCGTTGAAACCGATACGCAGGGCCACCTGTCTGACCAGTGGATCGTGCATACGCAGTCCGGAGGCCGTGTTGAGGAGCGACTGATACTGAGTTACCCCGGGGTCGGTGCTTGCGGTGGCGAGCAGATCAGAGATTGAGCGCACCTGCGATTTGGCGGTCAGCGATGCAAGTAACACTGCAAGGAGCAGCCCTTTTCGGATCATATTCAATGTGCGGGGAGATTAATAGTGATCTTTTCCGAGATATAAAACCGGTTATCCTGCGGCAATCCGATGAACACCTCCCGGCCCCACGAGCGCATTTCTATAAACTTGCGCAGGCGCAGCGGCAGCTCGGTCATTTT
>JAJTFM010000126.1 GCA_021298575.1 Saprospiraceae bacterium
AATGAGCGCGAGGGCGAAAAGTAATTTCATATTTTATTGGTCAGGTAGAGAATGGATGCCGTTATTAACATCCGGGTTGCCTGCAGAATAATGAATGTCTTATGCTACAGCATACTTTCTATTCAGCCTGACTGAAAAAGTCATCTATGGATCGGGAAAATACTCCGGTCGGAGTGATCGCATAAACCCGGCCACGCCACTCACGGAACTCCAGAAGGAGGTGCCCCTCCAGTCCCTCCTTATTCAGGCGTCTGTTTTCAAAACCAGGTTTGTCTGTGCGGGCTGTCACCTCATAAAATTCAAAGAGATTCCAGAGGACTCTTCTACCACTGATGTAAGTATTACCCTGCATGATGGTTATGTCGGGTATTCCGAGCGAGTGATAATCGGAGGTAAATGTTGCCCAGGTTTCTCCGTTGTCCTCCGAGAGCCAGGTGCCCCCACCAGTAACAGCGGCATACCATTGATTTTTGTCTGGATACACACTGAAAATCTGATTATCCGACACCTTTTTTGTCTGGCCGTCGGGGTAAACCTTGAAGGTGTAGCCAATCGTGGAAGTTAGTGACACCAAAAAATCTTTTCCCATAGGTCGAATGGTACTTGCGTAGGCATAATCCGGATAGTTGTCTATCTTTTGGTATGTTACCTCCTCCACTCTTTGACGGTCGGTCGAAAGCCGGACATTAAACAAAAACAATGCCTCCTGTTCGCTTGAATTTCTCAGGGGTAATAAAAGCTGACCATTGCTGTTTACAGCCACGTTTTGTTTACTGAGAAACTGCTCTATTGTTATTCCATTTCCGTAACCCAGCTCATCAAAGCGGATTGTTACCCGGTCATCCGGAGTAGCATCCGGTCGCGAAGTGGGAATAAATACCAGTCCTGCCGGATCTGCCTGATACAGGACAATATAGTCCTGTGTCATCGGAAGCGGGAATCGAGCCCTTAGTGGAAGTAAACGTAAAAGCGCAGAGCCATCAGGTTTTACTTCCGCGAGGGTAAATTCGGTGAGGACGAATAACTGGTCATTCCATATTCCGCTTCCTACTGCATTTCGATGGAAATAAGTAAATGCAGGTAGTTCATTCCATGGTTCCGCGACAGCGGGTTCTGGATCGGAGGTACGACAGGCAGAAATTGTCAATACCATCAGGCAAAGAATCAATCGTGGTGTAGAGTTCATGGTAATTTGACTCGATAGTAATACTAAAAAAAATAAAACGATTACTATTAAATTTTGTTCAACGGCTTTTCACTATACAAAAAACTATTAGAGGTGCTTCAATTTTTCCAGCCCACCATCTCCATCAATGACGCCGGCCCCTGATGATACGGCCCTTCATCCAGATCCACTTCCACCTCGCGGGTCACGATATCCGACAGTCCTGCGAAATCGCTTCTGAGTTGTTCATCTGTGAAAAGCATGGCCGGATCAGTAGGGCCACCCGACGGCTTGCCGATCTGATTGACCGAAAAACCGACCAGATACAGGACACCACCCTCCCGGAGCAGGGGAATCAGTTTGCTGAAACAGTCGCGGCGGATATCCGGCGGGAGATGGGTAAACGCGAGCGCAATACAGTCGAAACTGTCTTTTTTGCCGGAATAGCCCTGAAACGAGTTGATTTCATAGTGAATCTGTACCCCCCGTGAGGCTGCGAGCTGCATGGCCTTGGCCTTCCCGGCCTCGCTCATATCGAAAGCAGTTACATGCCAGCCTTTTTCGGCTGCATAAACGGCGTTGCGGCCCTCTCCTTCTGCCGGAAAAAGGATATTGCCGGCGGGACGGCTGTCGAGGAAAGCCCTGAACAGTTCGTTGGGTTCGGTACCGTAGGCAAATTCGCGGGAGAGATATCGCTGATTCCAGAATTCAACAGACATAAAGGCAATTGAGCGTGAAAATATGTGACAGCAAAGTTAGAGCTTGTTCAGGATTCTCTGCCGGAGGCAAAAACAGGCTGATTTTTTGTCAGTTTTTGCATTTTTGAAGGCGCATAGCCGGTGCTACGCAACTGAAAAAAGGTGAAAAATGGCGAAAAATGAGCCGTTTTTGACTCGGCGAGAGAATCCTGAACAAGCTCTTACATCCTGGAATGTCAAAAGACTGTTTCTGTTCAGAATTTATTGCGCATCCGGAGGGCCACGTTCACCAGCAGAATCAGAACGGGCACTTCAATCAGCGGACCGATAACAGCAGCAAAGGCGGCCCCGGAGTTGATTCCAAACACTGCAATTGCCACGGCGATACCCAGTTCAAAGTTGTTTCCGGCGGCAGTGAACGCCAGCGAGGTACTTTTGGGATAATCAGCTCCGGCGCGTTTCGCCAGAAAAAAGGCGCTGAAGAACATGATAACAAAGTACAGTACAAGCGGGATAGCGATTCGGAATACATCCATTGGAATCTGTACGATCAGGCTGCCCTTGTAGCTGAACATCACCGCGATGGTGAAAAGCAACGAGACCAGCGTAACCGGACTGACTGCCGGGATGAATACCTGCTGATACCATTCAGCTCCCCGTGTGCGCAGGAGTACCTTTCTGGAAAAATAGCCAGCTGCAAAGGGAATACCGAGATAGATCAGGACACTTTCAGCAATCTGGCCTATACTCACATCCACCTGTACACCCTGCACACCAAAGAGCGGAGGCAGTATGGTGATGAAAAACCAGGCATAAACACTGTAAAAAAGCACCTGAAAGATACTGTTGAATGCCACCAGACCAGCGACATACTCATTATCGCCCTCTGCCAGTTCATTCCACACAATCACCATGGCGATACAGCGTGCCAGACCAATCATAATGAGGCCCGTCATATAGTCCGGCTTGTCCTGCAGGAAAAATACAGCCAGCAGAAACATCAGTGCAGGGCCAATAATCCAGTTCTGCAGCAGCGAAAGACCCAGAATTCGCCTGTTTCGGAATACCGATGGCAGTTCCTCGTACCTGACCTTCGCCAGCGGGGGATACATCATCAGAATGAGTCCGATAGCGATGGGAATATTCGTGGTTCCGGCCTGAAACCGGCTGATAAACTCCGCAGTGCCCGGTATGAAATAGCCCAGTGCGATACCCAGCGCCATGGCACCGAAAATCCACAGCGTAAGATATCGGTCCAGGAATCCGAGTTTGCGGGTTTGCGTCTGATTTACTGACTGGTTCATATATTTTTCTCGACAAAATCGCGTGAATATGCCTTGATCAGTTCCCTGACAGCGCGGAAAGAAGCCATGATTTCCTCTTCGGAACCGGTAGCTTTGGCTGGGTCAGGAAAGTTGTAGTGAAACTTCCGGGCGTTGGTGGGGAAGTACGGGCATCTTTCAAGCGCATTATCGCACACCGTAATCACGAAATCGAAATCAATATCCCCGTATTCGTCCACATGATTGGAGGTGTGCCCGGAGATATCAATACCATCTTCTTTCATGATAGCGATCGCGCGGGGGTTCACACCGTGCGTTTCCACACCGGCGCTGTACACCTCGGCGCGGCCATCGGCGAAGTGGCGCAGATAGCCCTCGGCAATCTGACTCCGGCAGCTGTTTCCGGTACAGAGGACAAGAATTTTTTTCATAGTCAGCAACATTTATTGTCAATGGTGACACTCAGAAATTCGTCCATCATCCGGCTGAATTTACTGAAAGCCTCCTGGTTAATACAATAACTACTCTTCGCGGAAAAAGGTGGAAACAGCGGCAGCGCGGCGCGCGGGCAGCACAGAGGCGAGGAAACCTATAGCGGTCACAATCAGGATGATGGGCAGGAAGTCGGAGAGGCGCATGGATATGGGATAGGAGTCCACGACAAATCCCTGCGGGATGGTGACGATACCCCAGGTTTTCTGGATGACATAAATAATGACAGCCAGCACAATACCGGCGACGAGACCGATAAATGTGAGCAGCATGCCCTCCAGCAGGAAGATTTTTCGGATCATGTTGTTATCGGCGCCCATACTTTTGAGGACAGAGATATCTTTCTGTTTATCGAGGACAATCATCCACAGGGCGCCCACGGTATTGAAAGCCATGAGCAGCAACATCAGGCTGGTGATGGCGAAGCCCATCCATTTCTCCAGTTTCATTACCTTGAAAAAGGCTTCATTCTGTTCGTAGTGATCTTTGAGAACAAATCCGTCGCCCAGTCGTTTTCCGATCTTTTCCTTGATGGCCGACAAGTCTGCTCCTTTCCTGCATTTAATTTCCAGTGCGGAAACGGTACCCGGACCGGTTTCCAGCAGTTCCCTCAAGAAATTAATATTCGTGAGTACATATTCATTGTCATAAGATTGCTGGATGGCAAACGTACCTTTGGGGTACACCAATCTGGTTTTGAAAGGTTTGTCGAGCGCGCCGGCAGTCTGGTCGGGCATATACACTGTGAGTGGTTCGATGGGATTCTGCACATTGACCGAGAGTTTGTTTCTCAGTCCGGCGCCCAGAATAGCGCAGTTTCGCTCCTCCTCCTCCAGAGTATAGGATCCTTCCACCATGACCGTATCGGAGTTGATTCCTGTTACCGGGGCGAAGAACTCATCCACCCCCTTGAGGGCACCGAAGTCCTGAGAGCCGGCATATTCAAAGAAAGCAATGTCTTCGAGCGTTTCGCTGACGAGATAAACGCCCGGGATTGCGCGAATGTCGGCCAGTGCGATACTGTCGGCGTCGAAAGTTTTCCCGCGGGCGGGCGTGACCTTGATTTCGGGGTTGAAATGGCCGAAAAGGCCGGAGAGCAAATCTTCAAATCCGTTAAAAACAGACAGTACGAGTACCAGCGCGGCGGTACCGATAGCCATACCCAGCACCGAGATGCCGGTGATGATATTGATGGCGTTCGTACTGCGTTTGGCGAACAGGTAACGCCGGGCGATGAGCAGCGAGAAATTCACGGTACAAAAGTCGGGAAAAGATTCGTTACCTTATTCATTAATTAGCGTTACAGTGCGGATGTATCTTTGTGGCATCATGTATCGGACCATATATATCATCTTCATCTTGCTCGGGAGTTGCCTGCACATGCGGGCGCAGCACCCGGGCACCTGGAACATTCTGAACGTGCGTTACCCGCTGAACAGCAAATGGACTGTCTTTTCGGAGGGTCAGATACGCTCGCTATCGTTTTACAACAACTTTCACTACCATGAACTGAGTGGGGGTGTCATTTTCAGGCCTTCCCGGCGAGTTGCGTTTACCCTGGCCGGAGGTGAATACCTGACTTACAGCGAGGGCGGCAACTTTGTTTTGCCAGTCCGGAGTGACGAGTTCAGATTGTGGCCGCAGTTGACCATCAACCAGTCTTTCGGCCGGCTGATACTGGAGCACAGATATCGTTCGGAGTTCCGGTTTGTTACGTCGGGCTTCAGGCTGCGTTTCCGGTCGCGGCTGGGCGTCACCCTGCCGCTGAACCGGCGGGAAATGGATCCGGGGACAATCTATCTGGGTGCCAGTGAAGAGCTGTTTTTCACCAACAAGGCACCTTATTTTGAGCGAAACCGGTTTATCCTGCTTGTTGGCCGGCAGTTTTCGAAGAGAGTTACCATGCATTTGGGATACGTTCACCAGTTTGACTACCGGATCAACGACGAAACGGGCAGCGATTTTGTGCAGGTGAGTTTACAGGCAACGCTGAGCCGATAGATTACTCTATTTTCCAGTTAACAGGTTCCAGTCCCTGCCCCGACAGAATTTCATTGGCGCGAGCGAAATGTCCGCAGCCCTGAAAAGCATTTCCGGCGAGGGGCGAGGGGTGAGCTGCCTCCAGAACAAAATGGCGTGCCTGGTCAATGAGCGGTTTTTTGCTCCGGGCAAAGTTGCCCCACAGCATAAATACTACCCCCTCCTTTTTGTCCGAAATAGTTCTTATCACTGCATCCGTGAAGGTTTGCCAGCCAATTTTCTGGTGAGAGGCAGGTTTCCCGGCCTCCACCGTGAGCATGGCATTGAGCATGAGGACGCCCTGTTCGGCCCAACTGCTCAGGTCGCCGTGAGCAGGAATTTCGTACCCAAGTTCCGAGCGTATTTCCTTGTAAATATTGACCAGCGATGGGGGTATTTTTATTCCCCGGGGCACCGAAAAACTGAGACCCATGGCTTCACCGGGATTGTGGTAAGGATCCTGACCCAGAATAACCACCTTTACCCGATCGAAGGGCGTTTTATTGAAAGCATTGAAAATCAGGGAGCCCGGAGGATAAACCTTGTGACCGGCCGACATGGTTTCCACAAGGAATTTTTTGATGCCGGCAAAATAAGGCGAAGCAAATTCACCGGCTAGTGCCAGCTTCCAGCTCTCTTCTATTTGTACGTTTGGTGTTTGTTCCATCAGTTATTGAATAAATTTGAGGTGTTTTTGAAAAAATCGGCAGCCATCTTTTCACAAAACCACATTACCTTGACTTTACAACCAAAAAAACCTGTAATTTTGCGCCGCCGGTCCCGTAGCTCAGTGGATAGAGCATCTGCCTTCTAAGCAGATGGTCACAGGTTCGAGTCCTGTCGGGATCACTGGTAAAGGCTCGTTAGTTCTTGCAAGTGTCTGAAAATCAGCAACTTGCATGCACTAACGGGCCTTGTGTTTTTCCCGTCCGTTCTTTTGGTGGTCATATAATGAAACGACCGCTGCAGACCTTTTTGGACAACAAGATACAGCCCCGTATCAATATCGGACAAAAGTGCCATTTATCGCGTATCCGGACAAGTATTTCCGCAAATAATTACCGAAGCGATACCGAAGTGCTCCACTGACAATCCGTTTAACCCGTTATTTCATACCTTTGCGCCGCCATTCCCGGCCCGTTTTCTATGCAAAAGATACTCATTCTCGATTTTGGTTCGCAGGTGACTCAGCTGATAGCCCGTCGCGTGCGTGAAATGAACGTGTACTGTGAGATTGTACCGTACAATAAAATGCCTGAACTCACGCCTGATATCATGGGAGTCATCCTGTCGGGCAGTCCGTTTTCGGTGCGATGGCCCAATGCCCTTCGCCTCGACCTGAACCTGATTGCCGGGAAAAAGCCCCTGCTTGGTATCTGTTACGGTGCCCAGCTCATGGCAGATTTCTGGGGTGGCGAAGTCGGACAGTCGGAAAAAAGGGAATACGGCAAAGTCATGTTCGACCACAACAAACCGGATGATCCGTTCTTCCGGGATATCAGTGCCCGCTCACAAGTGTGGATGAGCCACTCGGACTCCATCCTGCGTCTGCCCGAGGGCTTCGAGGTCTGCGGCAGTTCGGATACCATTCCCTACGCTGCCTTCCGTTC
>JAJTFM010000127.1 GCA_021298575.1 Saprospiraceae bacterium
CTGAAAAACTTTGTTTACCATGTGTGCGGGTGCACGGGCGACTGGACGGCCAGTCACTTTGTTTCCGATACGGTGGAGGGCCTGCGCCGTCAGATTGGCAGCGACAAGGTGATTATGGCGCTTTCGGGGGGTGTTGACTCCACGGTAGCGGCTACACTGCTCCACAAGGCCATCGGGAAACAACTGTTCTGCTTTTTTGTGGACAACGGACTGTTGCGCAAGGGAGAGTTCGAGCAGGTACTGGAGTCGTACAAGGACATGGGCCTGAATATTGAAGGAGTGGATGCCAAAAACCGTTTTTACAGCGAACTGGCAGGAGTAAGTGATCCCGAGCAGAAACGGAAAATCATAGGAAAGCTCTTTATTGATGTTTTTGAAGAAGAAAGCAAGGCGCATCCGGACTGTCACTGGCTGGGGCAGGGAACCATTTACCCCGATGTGATTGAGTCGGTGAGCGTACACGGCCCTTCTGTGACCATCAAGAGCCACCACAACGTGGGCGGTTTGCCCCGACAAGCTGAAGCTCAAAGTGGTGGAGCCCCTGCGTTCCCTGTTCAAGGATGAAGTGCGCCGTGTTGGCCGGGAACTCGGAGTACCCGGACAGATACTGAACAGACATCCGTTCCCGGGTCCGGGACTGGGTATCCGGATACTGGGCGACATCACGCCTGAAAAAGTACAGTTGCTTCAGGAGGCCGACGCCATTTACGTGAACAAACTGAAAGAGCACGGCTTGTACGACGATGTCTGGCAGGCGGGTGCCATCCTGTTGCCGGTACAGTCGGTAGGAGTCATGGGCGACGAGCGCACATACGAGCGCACGCTCGCACTGCGGGCCGTTAATTCCACCGACGGCATGACAGCAGAATGGAGTCGTCTGCCACACGAATTTCTGGCGGAGGTATCCAGCGAGATTATCAATAAAGTGAAAGGAATCAACCGGGTGGTGTACGATATTTCGACCAAACCGCCGGCTACCATTGAGTGGGAATAATGAGAACACGGGTAAAAATCTGCTGTATCAGCAGTGTGGAGGAGGCCCGGATGGCCATCAGCGCCGGTGCGGATGCGCTCGGGCTCGTGGGCCCCATGCCCAGCGGCCCGGGCATCATTACCAACGAACTGATTGGTGAAATAGCGCGGTTCGCGCCTCCGGCGGTGGGATCCTTCCTGCTCACAAGCGAGACCGACGCAACAGCCATTGCAGCACATCACCAAAAAGTGCACACGAACACCATTCAGCTAGTGGATGCCCTGCAGTCCGGAGACTACAAAACTATCAGAGACCTGGCGGGGCCGGTCAAGCTCGTACAGGTGATACATGTACTCGACGAAGGAAGTATAGATGAAGCCCTCCGGGTAGCGCAGCATGTGGATGCGCTGCTACTCGACAGCGGAAATCCGAACCTGCAGGTGAAGGAACTGGGAGGCACCGGCAGAGTACACAACTGGGCGCTGAGCCGCCGGATTGTGGACAATTCGCCGGTACCGGTATTTCTTGCAGGCGGGTTGCACGCGGGCAATGCGCGCGAGGCCATAGAAACCGTACAGCCGTTCGGACTCGATTTGTGCAGCGGAGTTCGAACCGGCGGAAAACTGGATCCGCAAAAACTGGAGCAGTTCTTCCGGGCTGTATATTCATAACCATTATTTCATCCGGGGCATTACCTTTGTGTCATGAGCTTTCGAATACTCATATTCATACTGGCGCTGCTGTGTTCCGGCTGCTACACCTTCAAGGGGATATCCATTGATCCGGATATCAATACCTATTTTGTACAGACATTCGAGACCTCGGCATCCAATGCACCGCCCACGCTGGCACTTGAGTTCACCGAGCGCCTGAAGGACAAAATCAGGGCAGAAACCAGGCTTCAGCTGTTGAATAACAATCCCGATGTGGAATTTTCGGGCAGAGTAACAGGTTTCACCGTTACCCCCGTGGCACCAAAGCCGGGAGAAGTGGTAGCGCTGAACCAGCTGAAAGTTACTGTCTCGGTCAGGTACATGAATAACAAAAATGAGAGTAAAAGCTGGAAAAGCGAGCGTACCAAGAGCCACTTTGCCGAATTTTCCAATACAGAAGACCTTCTGACAGTACAGGATCAGCTGATAAAGACCATTCTGGATCAGTTGCTGGAGGACGTATTCAACGAAGCATTCAACGACTGGTAAATCGGAACACGTCATGACACAGGAACGTTTTTCACGGCTGATTGAGGATCCGGAGCTGCTGCGCACCATCAGTTACGAGGAGTTGAAGACTCTTGCCCTCGCATATCCCTATACACACAATCTCTGGTACTTTCTGGCTATTCGTTCAAGGCAGACCAATCACCCGGACGCCGAGAAAAACATCACCACTGCGGCCGTTTACAGTCTTGACCGGTCACAATTATTCCGGCTGGTTGCCCCTCAGATGATCACCCCGCAGGCTGTGTGGGTACAGGAGGAGGTGCTGGAGCTGAAGCCTGTGGAAACCCTGAAAAAGAAACTGGAAAATACGGTATCAGTACAGCAGGCTCAAACAGCCCGGCTTGAAATGACCGCAGAGCGGACGCCCGTTAAACCCGAAGTACAGGAAGCAGAAATCATGGATCAGTATAATAATCAGAACACGCCCGCCCCGTCCGGTGAATATCAGAAAATTACGCAGGGTACATCTCCGATTATATCAGCCTATCAAACTTACGAGGCCTGGTACAACTCCTTCAATGTTCCACTGCTGAGTGTTCAGAAAAAAGTTGAAACAGCAGTATCCGGCGAAGAAAAAAAGGTTGTTTCTTTCGATGATGAAGACAATGAAATAACTGAAAAAGAGGATATTACAAATAACAATAAATCAAAAAATATTCCACAGGGTACCGGGATTGCACAGGTACTGGCAGAGCGGAGTGTTTCTGAAAACAAGGATGTGATATCGGAAACACTGGCGCGTTTGTTTGCCCGTCAGGGGTACCGGGAAAAAGCAATTCACATGTATGAAAGGTTAATTTTGACTTTTCCCGAAAAAAGCGCTTACTTTGCGGCCGAAATTGACAAACTAAAAAAGTAAACTCACGATGTTATCTACCATAACCGTTCTCATCGCCATCGTCAGCGTCCTGCTCGTACTGGTTGTTCTGATGCAAAACTCCAAGGGTGGAGGTCTTGATCCGAATTTTGGCGGTCAGGCTCAGCAACTTTTCGGCGCAGCGCGCTCCACTGATTTTATTGAGAAAGCTACCTGGGTACTCGCGGGTCTGCTCATGCTGCTTTGCGTGGCCGCAGTCCTGTCGGTAGGAGGAGGCGCTGCCACTCCGGCTGATATTCCGCTCCAGTCTCAGTAATTAACTGCAGATCTCTCTTTTTTCGGATAATATGAGTCATCCTGTGAGTCACTCGCGGGATGACTCGTCTTTTTTGGGACGCACAGGGGGGTATTTCGCGCAGATGTTACGCAGATTCTTCGCGCAGATGTTGCACAGAATCATATTCAAAAGAAGTTTCAAGTCAGGGCTCAGCCAGAACACTTGAAGACCGGCTTTTCTTGTCCCTGCAGAAGTTTTCACTGTATGTACCGTGGTAGAAACAGCCCCGTCCGTCAATAACGCTTGTTCATTCAATCAGGCTACTCACGCTGAGTGTTTCACTGAAAGCGCCGCCATTGACTTGTCCGAAACTACCCGCCTGCAATGTTTTGCCGCCGGCATCAACTATCCGGTAGGTCAGTTCTTCACTCTCCTTTATATACATTTTGACAGAAACCATCTCTGTTGCCGGATTGGGCCACACGCTGATGCCTTCCTGCGCAGCGGGCTCGCTGGTGGGAACTGCGACTGGTTGTAACGGTACTGTAACACCCGATCCGAAAGCAGCCCACAGAGCGAACGCCGGTGACACTCCGCTGTAGTAGCCAGAGGCGAATACCGTGACGGCTTCGCCGGGATGCTGCGACCATTCGGCGATATAGGCACCAAGGATATTGTCATTATTATTGAACGGCGTCAAATAGTATTTATAATCAATTGCGGATGCGCTCTGATATCCGGAAAACTCGCCGTACTGAATATTGTCGAACAGTACAGCACCTCCCGGCAGTCGTATGTCCACCTCGGGTGCATCGGTGGAGCCGTGAAAGAACTGTGCATCCACGTTACCGGGTACCGAGGACAACTCGCGCGCGCCTGATTTCTGAAACAGTTTGAAAGCCTTGGGGCCGGGAGCACCTACGATACCCGATGCAACAATCACGTACGTTTCACCGGTATTGAAACTGACCGGAAAACTCGTGAAGGCACTGGACGACGAACTGCTGGTGTCTGCGGCGAACTTGACTGTCAGATTCCTGTCGGCAGGAATATCCGCAAAGGGTGTTGCTGTGCGGAACGAAAAACCATCGAGCAGGCGCGTATTACCGACGTAAACATCAAGAACGGGTGCCGGAGAGTTATGTACAAGCTGAAATCTGGCATTGGGTGTTCTGCCGAACTCCGTCACTGTACCATCGGGGAAGGCAGCCAGCAGCGCCAGTCCGGGCGACTGGTTCAAGAATCCCGAGGCAAAAACTGAAGGAGGCAGCTGTCAAATTGGTGCCGGCAGGTTGCAGTGCGAGATCGTATTTGGCTGCCGGCAGATTCAGATAGCCGGTGAACGCTCCGAATGAAAGTCCGGATATCACGTTATCCGCGTCAAAAACGGCATCTACGTCAACAGCAGGCGCATCGGGGGCACCGTGAAACACCATCATATCCAGTCCGCTGGCACTGCCGGTCTCGCGGGCGTCAGTTTTAACGAACAGATTGAGGGCCGAAGGACAAGTAGAACCGGCAATTCCGGCAGCCATCATAACATAGCGCTTTCCGGTTTGCAAATTAAGCGGGAAACTGGCCACCGTGGCAGAAGAAGGTCCTGTACTTTCGGGGCCGGCGATACCGAACCTGAGATCCCTTTCGGCGGGCACATCCAGGAACGCTGTTGCCCTCCGAAAGGCGAAATTGTCGGCCAGGCGCAGGCTGTCAATATAGATATCTACGGGCGATTCGGGGGCATTATGAATAACCTGTATCCTGGCCATCGGCGTGATGAGCAACTTGACTACAGTTCCGTCGGCAAATGCGACAAACACACCCAGTGACGGCGAGGCGAGATAATATCCGGAAGCGAAAACCGTGATTGCACCACCGGCCATACTGCTCAGATCGGCGCGCAGCGTCACGCCGGTATTGTTGGTACCAGCCGATTGAACAGCGAGATCATACAGGTCAGGTGGCAGCGTGACGTATTCGGTATATCTGCCGAAGGAAAGATTTGATACCAGATTATTGGTTACCCAAAGGGCATCTACATCCACAGCCGGGAAGTCGGGAGAACCGTGAAACACCGTGACATCCACCCCGTTTGCCGGACCGGTTTCATGCGCATTATCCTTGACATACAGATTGATTGCTGTCGGCCCGGTAGCACCTATTACACCGGCAATCATGACGATATATGTTTTACCGGAATCGAACACGACCGGGAAAGTGGCGACTGCATCGGAGACAGACGTACTGGTTTTGGGTGCAATACCTATATTAATGGTATCACCAGCGGGCATGTCCATGTAGGGAGATGCCGTTCGGAACGTGAAATTGTTAAAAAACAGGGTGGAACCTCTGTAAACATCCACAGACGTGGGGCCTGGAGAATTCTGGATAAACTGTACGCGGGCAGTCTGGGCCGCTGACGAGGCAACGGTGAACAGGGTCAGGAACAGAAAAGGGATAAAAGTTCTCATTATGACGGTTGTTTCAGCTGGCTGAACAGCTAAGGTGAGTACTGGGAAACAAAGGTAAGTCCTCATCCTCAAACATCGTAATCATTTAATCATCGTCGGGATTAGCAGGGGCGGTTCACCTGCTAATACACCTCCCGGAAAAATGCCGAACATCGAACAAGGAAGTAAAACAGCATCTCTGATATCGGGATAATTGTGGGTGGACGCAGCGCTTGTACCGGGTGTGAAAGATTCCTCCTTTTAGTCGGGATGACCCGGCATCATATTATGTAACGAGGCTGTCTCACAAGTAACGACGTGAGACAGCCTCCGCAACCGTTCAACGCACGGCAAATCCGCGCCCTGCATCCGAAGACGATTGGCAGATCCACGATAAATCGCGGAGTTACGACCACCACCGTAGATACGCGATTCATCGCGTATCCGCAACCGTTCAACGCACGGCCAATCCGCGTCCGGCATCCGAAGACGATTGGCAGATCCGCGATGAATCGCGGATTTACGGGCACCACCGTGGATACGCGATTCATCGCGGATCCACAACCGTTCAACGCACGGCCAATCCGCGATAAATCAATCTGGCATCCAAAAGGCGATTGGCTGATCCGCGATAAATCGCGGAGTTACGGTTATTGATTTTCTCTTCCCGTTCGTCTTCGTTCCTGGCGCACAAAAGCGAGAGCGCCCCGACATCTCGGAACGCCCTCTATCCTCGTCATATATTTTTTAAGGGGATGGGGTATCGGGGATGGGTATCGGGGAAAATACTTCTACATTCGGCGTTCGATATTCTACATTCGATATTTAAAAAACACCGAATATCAAATGTAGAATTTCGAATATTGAAGTAAACCCCATGTCCTACCCCACTGTTCGGCAGGTCCGAGATTCAACAAATGCGCGTTCGCCGCGGTGGAATCAAAAACCACCCTGTTGACAATCCCTCCTTTGCCGTGGACAGTATCTGACAATTCGCATTGAAAAAGAAGCAATGTCAGAACCGACAGGGTGAACAATACCATCCATTGTACGGGTACTGATTTTCGCATATCCGGGGTATTTCCTTCAGATTTATTCATAGCCAGGCTTTCAATGTGACTTGTTGAGTATCTGCAAAGGTATTGTACCCATCCGGGCTCAGGGGCTTGTGTAGCCACCAAAAAGCGATACAGCCACGATAATGAACTACTTTTTTTCTACTATGAGGCTATTTTACCGGCTAAAACACCGCATGGAATCCTGTTTTGTAACCGGCCGTCAGATTCATGGACGAGGTTGCTACTCCGGAGAATAACGCCTTCGTTCAGTATGAACATGGGCCACCCCGCCATTGCGGAGCAGCCCATATTCATTTCATTCATATCTAAAGCAGTACTGCTTATCTGACGATCAGCATGCTTTTTGACAAACAGCCGAATGGTGTTTTCAGTCTGTAGTAGTACATGCCGCTGTAATTGCTCATATCGAACGATTCGACATTCGCGCCCGCCGGATATTCGCGACGGAAGAACTGAACGATGCGACCGCTCACATCGGTGATTTCCCATTCAGCCAAACAAGCCTCCGGCAGGTTGAACGGTACCACCGTGCTGCCGGTCGTCGGGTTCGGGATATTCTGTGCCATACTGAATTCACCGGCTGCCGTGCTCTCTCCTGCCGCCTGACGATCGCCGGAGTCACCGGATTGAAGAAGCGTGCCGGGTATGAACACCCAGAAAGCGCCAGTGTTGGTGGCATCAACGGGCCCGCCAACCAGCGCAGTATGACCGTTCGCACTTACAGCCACCGATGTACCCTGACGGGAAGCACCTGTGGCATTGGATCCCCTGACTTTTGCATCCTGCTGAACCCAGGTTCCTCCAACGGCTTTCTTGTAAACCCAGAAGGCGCCTTTTCCTGAATCATCGGTAAATCCTGCGGAAATTGCTGTATTTCCATCGGCACTCAGTGCAACAGCGGAGCCCTGACGGGCAGAGCCGGTTGCTCCACTGCCAATCAGTCTGACCTGCTGCGTCCAGCTACTTCCGTTGTTGGTGAATATCCAGGCAGAGCCTGCAAGATTATTATCGTTACATCCGCCAATCATTGCCGTATTGCCATCGGCGCTCAGCGCTACCGAGTAACCCTGCCATGCTGACGTATTGCCTCCTGTACCAACCAGTTTTTGGCCCGACTGAGCCATACCGCATCCGTTGCTTTCATCGAATATCCAGGCAGCCCCCTGTCTGATGTTATCCAGATAGCCTCCCGCAAGCAGGCGGGAACCATCAGCACTCAATGAGACGGAGACACCCAGGCGCGGTTTTTCGATACATGGCCACTGCTGTACCCTGCTGGGCAGTACTCGTACCGCCGGCACCAACCAGTTTGTTACCCTGCTGAGCCCAGTCGGTACCCGTTCTTGTAAACACCCATACAGCTCCGTTACTTGAATTGTCAGAAGAGCCCCCTACTACCGCCGTGTTGCCATCGGCACTGAGTGCCACAGAGATACCCTGACGAGCTACACCCACAGCGCCACTACCCACCAGTTTGGCCTGCTGAGACCAGGCGGTACCCGAGCGAACATATATCCATGCGGCACCGGTGTTCGAGTTGTCGCCCGGGCCACCGATGATTGCGGTGTTACCGTCGGCACTGACAGCCACCGACTGTCCCTGCTGGGAACTTGTGCTGCTATTGGTGAATTTCGCCCCTTGCTGAATATAGGGGTGCGGCGTACTGCTCACCGTGAAACTGGAAACAGAACTGGCCGTTGAAGTCGGAGTTGACACAGTCACTGTACCTCCGGAGGTACCCGGCATCACCATCAGTCTGGCCGTTGTGGAAGACTTCGATAAAATAACAGCAGTTGTGCTGCCTATGGCAGCCGAATTAATCTGATCAAGGTTCAGTCCGCTGACTGTAACAATGGTACCCGCGCTGCCCGAAGCCGGTGAAATCGAGGTAACAACCGGGTTGACAGCCAGTATAGTTGCATTACCGCATGCCGATATTACCTCCAGTTGCGTGACAGCGCCACTAACAGGCAGCACAGCCGTAATATGAGTATCGCTGATGATGGTGAGAGAAGTACCCGATTGTCCGTTGAATTTAACATCAGTGGTATTGTTCAGATTTTGTCCGTAAACGTGTACAACGGTGGTACCTGCTGTACCTGACGACGGCGTAATTTGCGTGATTTCCGGCTGCGCATTTACCTGGACGGTAACAGAGGCTGTCGTCGTACACAGGCTGGCATTTGTCACCGTAACATTATATGACTTGGTACACGCAGGCGTGAGCACGCGCGAGGCCAGGGTAGAGCCATCGGGCCACAGATAGGAAGATGCACCCGTCAGGCTGACGGTAGCATTCGATCCGGCACAGATTGAACCATCATTGCTGGCGATACCGGAAGATTCCTGCAGGCTGATTGCTACAGTAACCGGAGAGCCGACCGTTATGCTGCGGGTCGTGGCGGAAGAGCACATATTGGCATCCGTGACCGTCACACTGTAGGTAGCGTTATTGACCGGATTAACGATGATTGCAGCGTTGGTATGAGTAGTGTTCCAGATATACTGAGTACCGCCGGATGCGGTCAGGATAGCGCTGGCGCCGAAGCAAATGGTACCGTCGTTGGCTGTGAGGCCCGAATTCTCCGTCGCCGATACAGCGGGAGTCGGAAGTGCGTTCACCGTCACATCGCGCGTTGCGCTTGCTGTACAGATATTCGCATCGGTGACCGTAACCGTGTAGGTCGTGGTTGAGGCCGGACTGACTGTGATTGAAGACGCGGTTTGGGATCCACTCCACACATAAGTGCCACCGGTTATACCCAGGGTCACGCTGTTACCCGCACATATAATACCATCATTGACCGTTGTTCCGAATGATTCTGTAGCCGAAATAACCGGTGCGGAAGGAACACTCACCGTCACAGAGCGTGTGGCAGTGGCGGAACAGTTGTTCGAATCGGTAACCGTAACTGTGTAGGTAGTTGTTGAGGACGGGCTCACCGTGATAGAAGCCGTTGTCTGAGAACCACTCCAGACGTAAGTACCACCAGTTGTACCCAGGGTCACACTGTTACCTGCACATATTACACCATCATTACTGGTTGTACCGAATGATTCGGTAGCTGAAATAGTCGGTGTCGGAAGCGCGTTTACCGTGATGGTAGTGGAGGCAGTAGCCGAGCACAGATTCACATCGGTGACGATCACGGTGTAGGTGGCAGTACTATTGGGAGATACCGTAACCGTGGCTGAAGTTTGCGCAGGCATTGTATTCCAGCTGTAAGACGTACCTCCGCTCGTACTCAGAGTAACCTGATCGCCGCGGCAGGTTGTTCCGTCGTCATCAGTAACACCATGGGATTCAGATACCGTCACCAGCGGCGTTGAGGGTGTGTTTACCATGATCGTATATGAGCTGGTACCTGTACAACCTGTAGCATCTGTGACAGTTACTGTGTAGGTAGTAGTCGAGGAAGGTGATACGTTAACTGCCGCCGTTGAAGATGACGGGCTCGTATTCCAGATGTATGAAGTACCGCCGGTAGCTGTGAGCGTCGCACCTGCACCTTCGCATATCGTACCATCATTATTTCCTGTACCGGAAGTTTCTGATACCTGAACAGGTGCTACTGACGCGACAGTAACGATGATTGTACCTGTTGCACTGACAGTGCCGCAGCCACCCGTCAGCGGGATCGAGTAGTTGAACGTTCCGGTTGTCGAGGGTGTGCCACTAATGGTAATCACGTTTGATGCCCAGTTGGCTGTTACTCCGGGAGGCAATCCGGTGGCAGCACCTATACCGGTTGCGCCGGTTGTCGAATGAGTAATATTAGTCATTACCGTATTGACACACTGTGTGGATGCTGCGGAAGCTGCGCCCGCTGTATTGGCCGGGGTTACGTTGATGGTACCTGTTGCATTCACACTACCGCATCCGCCAGTCAGCGGAATAGAATAACTGAACGTACCACCTGTCGTAGGTGTACCGCTAATGGTAATCATGTTAGCTGCCCAGTTAGCCGTAATGCCGGGTGGCAATCCGGTGGCGGCGCCGATACCCGTAGCGCCCGTGGTAGCATGTGTGATATTCGTCAGTGCCGTATTGACACACAGTGTTGGCGACGAAGAGGCCGCACCTGCCGTGTTGCTTGAGCGCACCGTAATTGTGCCGGTTGCATTCACACTGCCGCAACCGCCGGTAAGCGGAATGGAATAGTTGAACGTTCCGGTTGACGAGGGCGTACCACTGATAGTAATCACATTGGCTGCCCAGCCGGCTGTCACGCCGGGAGGTAATCCGGTGGCAGTACCGATACCGGTTGCTCCCGTAGTTGCATGGGTAATATTCGTCATCGCCGTATTAACACAGGGTGTTGGAGATGATGAAGCGGCTCCTGCAGTATTTGTCGGAGTCACCGTCACCGTACTGGTAGCCGAGGCAGTACAGCCGTAGGAGTCTGTAACAGTTACAGTGTATGTTCCTGCCGAGCTGACACTGATACTGCTTGTTGTACCGGCGGGCGTGTTACTCCACAAATAACCGGAAATGGTTGCTCCGCTACTCGGTACCGAGTTTGTAGTCAGCACGGCAGCGTCGTTCTGACAGATAACGCCGTCATCTGCTGCCAGACCCGAACTTTCTGACCGGTTAATGGATACCTGTACTCCGAAGTCCGGTTCTTGAATAGTGACCGATTGAACTGACTGACACTGGTGAATGCCACCCTCCGCTACAGTTACCTGATAGATACCCGCGGCCAGACTGCTGACTGATGCAGTCGTTTGTCCGGATGACCAGCTGTACGAATAAGGAGAAGACCCCCCGCTTACAGACAGCGTAGCAGCTCCACTGGATCCGCCAAAGCACCTCACATCCGTTTTTGATGCCACTGTGATACTTACTGGTACGGTTTGATCTGTCAGCGTGGCTATTGCCGTACCCTGGCAACCCAGCGCATTCGTCACTGTCAGTGTATATTGTCCCTGTACAAGACTTGTAATTGAGGAAGTCGTTGCTCCGGTACTCCACAGGAATGTCCAGCCAGAACCTGTACTCGAGCTTGCCGAGCCCGTTACACTGCTCGGGCAATTCGGGTTTACCGTTGAGAGAGATGGTGCTGGTGCTGCATTTACAGTAACCGTCGTGGAGGCCGTTGCCGAACAGCCGCTACTGGCCGTGACTGTTACCGTGTAACTCGTAGTGGACACCGGAGACACCTCTCTGATCGCATTGGTTCCACTTCCCCAGGAGTACGTACTTCCTCCGCTTGCGGTCAGCACCACACTTGATCCGGAGCAGATTGTGCCGTCATTATTGGTCAGACCGGAAGTCTCTTCCACCGAAATAGCTGCCGTTGGCCTGGAGTTGACGGTGATGGTGCCAGTAGCACTTGCACTGCCGCAACCGCCTGTCAATGGAATCGTGTAGCTGAACGTACCGCTTGTAGAAGGTGTGCCACTGATGGTGATTACGTTGGATGCCCAGTTCGCCGTCACACCGGGCGGGAGGCCCGTTGCCGTGCCAATACCGGTAGCGCCAGTAGTTGTGTGTGTAATATTTGTCATTGCTGCGTTGATACACACGGTCGGTACCGAGGAGGCAGCACCTGCCGTGTTATCTGCAGATACGGTGATTGTTCCCGTTGCATTTGCACTTCCACAGCCTCCAGTCAGCGGAATCGAATAAGTGAATGTACCGCTCTGAGTGGGTGTACCACTGATAGTAATCACATTAGAGGCCCAGTTAGCCGTTACTCCGGGCGGCAGACCTGTAGCCGTACCGATACCTGTGGCACCCGTTGTAGTATGTGTAATATTTGTCAGTACTGCATTGGCGCAAAGTGTTGGTGACGAGGAGGCTACTCCCGCTGTATTGGCCGGCGTTACGGAGATAGTACCAGTCGCGTTTACGCTTCCGCAGCCACCGGTTAATGGAATCGTGTAATTAAACGTTCCGCTTGTCGAAGGTGTGCCACTGATGGTAATTACATTGGATGCCCAGTTGGCCGTCACTCCCGCAGGCAATCCCGTTGCCGTACCGATACCGGTAGCGCCCGTGGTTGCATGCGTGATATTTGTCAGTGCTGTATTGACGCACAACGTTGGTGATGAAGAAGCCGCACCTGCCGTATTGACTGCGGTCACAGTGATGGTGCCTGTGGCCTCCACGGATGAACAACTGCCCATGAAGGGGATTGAATAGTTGAAAGTTCCGGTCTGCGTCGGCGTTCCACTGATGGTAATCACGTTTGATGCCCAGTTGGCTGTTACGCCTGCAGGAAGACCCGTTGCCGTGCCGATTCCTGTAGCTCCCGCAGTGGTATGCGTGATGTTCGTCATGGCGGTATTCACACAAGCCGTTGGTGACGAGGAGGCTGCTCCGGCGAAACAAAGTGTTTCTGCCCGGTACAGACCGAATGTACCACCGGCAGTCAGTACCGGTGAGAAACTCACTGTATTTTCATCAACAGTATATCTTTCGTTCGTTATACCTCCCGCCAGGGTTGTCAGACCAGTACTTCCAGCCGGGAATCCGCTGTACAGTTTGACAATACCATTGGGCGCATCCACATCTCCGTTGCCGGATACGATGATGTTGCCACCTGTAGGAGTTCCTGCCGAACTGCTTTTACCTGCATTGAGCACAATTGCTCCTGCGTATCCGGCAGCCGTATTGGTACTCGACGATGTAGTAACCGGTTCTGTCAGCTGGATATCGCCGGCGAGCGTCTCGATCAGAATATCGCCGGTGGCAGTGATACCATCGGGATTAACGCTGCCAATGGTGAGTCCACCGCTGGCATCCACAAAGCTCAGACTTCCCAGCCGGTTAGTGGCATCGCCGCCGGCCAGGGTGGTTATATTGTTCGATGCGTTCGTCAGCGTGAAGGTGCCCGTACCGTGCAGACCCAGTCCGCTGGCGGTCAGAGCTGCCGTTTGGGTAACGGCCCCGGTAGCATGCAGGTTGATATTGCTGGCAGTAGCAGTCAGGGCGGCGTTAATACCGATGTTGCCGCCATACACCGTGACCGGTCCGTTGATTGTGGCTGCATTGCCAAAGGTCACATTGGCCGTATTGGTTGTTTTACCGATCAAAAGTCCCGTACTGTTCACATTCAGGTTCGTAACAGGATAAGTTACCGCTGCGCTGAAACTGCTGCTTTGAGGGATATAGTTGAAGAAGCCAGCGGCACTGATATTGCGCTGCGAGCTGAGTCCGGCAATGGCATTGTCGGAGTAGAAGGAAATATCACCGTTGTTCGTGCTGGTCAGTCCGGCATTCAGGGTGATCGTACCTCCGTAAATGGTAATGGGTCCTGCCACCGTTTGTGCGGAATTCATGGTAATACCTGCCGTGTTGCCAGATTTTCCGATAGTCAGGCTGGAAGCGCTTTCTGCCAGAATATAATTGGCATTTAAAGGCAGGATTTGTGCTGCAGAGAAGCTGGTGGCTACCGGTTCATAGGTTACATCCCCGGTTGTTTTTACGCGAATACCGGTCTGGTTGGCCCCCGCAAAACTGGAATAGGTGAATTTTACGTCTCCGGTGGCTGTCCAGCTGCCGCTGGATGGTGAGCCGACATATACATTCCCCCAACTGGATTGGCCCATACCGCTGGCTGACGTGGTACCCCGGTCACCGGTGATCTGAATATTTCCGGACCTCGACAACAACTGGATATGATTAGTCTGGCTTCCACTGGTGTAGCTGCTCCGATAAAAGTTGACAGCGTAGGTACTGTTACTTTGGGTATTGGTCAGAATACCCTCAATCGTGATATCTCCCGCAACTGTTTCAATGGCAGAAGCTGCAGTAGCAAAAGTAATACCGCCAAAGTAAACGGAGCTGGCATTAAAACCACCGTGCGCATCACCAAAAAGTCCGATGGTACCGCTACCTGTTGTGCTCATATTGGCCTGCAGACGGATACCGTCGTCATAGCTGGACACACACCGGCCATACACTTTGATATCGCCACCGGCAGCATTAATGGTAGCATTGCTAATCAGGATACCTGGCGCGCCACCGCTGAAATTGGATGCGGCGTACAGTCCGGCGCCCTGTGTGCCGGCGTAGTTACCTCCCAGAGTAATATTGCCCCCGTTGGAAAGCAGGCTGGAAGTGTTGTTAAGCGTGATTGCCCCTGTGGTAGAGTTGGGAGTAACAACTGCCGTACCACTTGCATTGGAGCGGAGGGTGATATCCACGCCATTGGTTTGTACCGTTCTGTTGGCCGACAGTTCGATACGGCTGTTTGCCTCGAACAGGACGTCTGCCCCGGCAGCGGACGAGGTAAGATTTTGCTGGACGAGGATATCGCCGCCATATACGGAGATTGGCCCGTTGATGGAAGTGGCCGTGGTATTGGCGAAAGTGACACCGCTACTGTTAGTCATTACAACCGGCGTTCCATTGCTCAGCATACCATCGTATCGGCCTATTGTCAGGCTCTTCAGGGTGGACG
>JAJTFM010000128.1 GCA_021298575.1 Saprospiraceae bacterium
CAAAAGAATTATTATCGCTGCCCAGCAGTGGCGAGTTCAGGCGGTTGTACTGGATATAGGAGACCCCCAGTTCGGCCCTTACCTTTTTGGAGACCCTGAGTTTCGAGCCGATTTGTGCAGTAGTCTGGTTGTATTCGCTGTTCAGTGCCACCGAGCGGTGATCTTCCCGGGTGAAAGACGCGCGCACCGAACCCATATCGCTGGCTCCCGAGAAGGCGAGATTATGCCGCTGCGTCACACCGGTTTGAAAGAACCTTTCGAAATTACCGGGTTGTGGCGACCAGTTGCGCATCTCACCGTCCCACCAGCGCACCAGCGTACCGTCGAGGCGGGGGCCCCACGATTGCGAGCTGGCATAGGCGCCGAATGTTTCGGAAGTGGAAACACCTTCGGGGCCAAAGTCGTCGTACAGTTTCACCGGATGGAGCAATACCCCGTCGGCATCCTTTTCAAGTACCGGTTCGTTGAAAGAAAGCGGACCTCCGAAGCCGTATTCATCCTGAACCGCTCTCCAGTAGAACGGCTTGGTTGTACGCATACTATATTGATAATCAATGCCAATTCCGGCTCTCGATGCCCCTTTTTTGGTGGTGATCAGGATAACCCCGTTACTACCCCGGGCGCCGTAGAGGGCTGCGGCATTGGCGCCCTTCAATACATCGAGGCGTTCAATATCGGAAGGATTGATATTATTGATGGCACTACCCCAGTCGCGTCCGGATTCCACATCCGTCCAGCCCGGTGCATTTTCGAGCGGCACACCATCCACGATAATCAGCGGCTGGTTATTGCCGAAAATGGAATTCACCCCACGGATAACGATACGGGTAGTACCGCCTTCCACGCCATTTCCCTGAATGATATTGACACCGGCCATTCGTCCGGACAAACCGGAAAGCACATTGGCGCTGTTCGATTTGACCAGTGCATCGCCGTCGAGCTTCTGAGTGGCATATCCCAGAGAGCGGGCCTGCCGTTCTATCCCGAAAGCCGTAATAACGGTCTCCTTGAGCAGAGCGCCCGTTTCGTCGAGCGTAATTTCGAGTACAGCCTGCCCATTGACGGGGACAACCCTGCTGTCAAATCCCACCAGAGAAACGGAAAGTGTATCATTTCCGGCACATTCGACAGAAAATTTACCCTGAATATCGGTTATAGCACCAGTAGCACTTTTTTGGACGGTACGTACAGAGGCTCCGATGACCGGTTCACCACCTGAAGTGATGACCCTTCCGGAGACGCGCTGTTGTGAAAAAGCAGGTGCATGCAGCTCAAGCAGCAGCACCAGGATGAAGACGAGGTGTTTCAGCATTTCAACGGGTTCAGAACTTGAGCAGCATTTTTACTTCCTGATAATCTTTTTCATGAATACACCCTGTTCTGTATGGACATTCAGGAAATATACACCGGAAGGCGCATCGCCGAGATCCATATCTTTCGTATCGCCGGCGGCAATACCGGAGAATTGCATCTGGCTGATCTCACGGCCTTCCGTGTTGCGGATACTCAGTTGAACCACCTCCAGGTTATTGCGGAATTCGATCCTGAACTTTCCATCCGTCGGATTGGGCAGAATCTGCACCGTTTGCGGATCGGTGAGCGGCAGGTCGTTCACGCCGGTTACACCTTCCGTGGGCTGGTTTGAGAAAGTGACCAGGTTGGCCCATACATCGAGTACCGGATTGGCGCTTGGGTCGTTACAGTCGGGACAAGTAACGCCGCTGACACAGTTTGGATTGGACGGGCTGCAGAAGTCAATATAGTCTTCGTCAAAGATATACCGCATTTCGAGTGGTCCCTGTCCGATATACTGCGTCATGTTGAAATCGAACCACTGAGCGATGGTACCGGGGCACCAGCCTGCCCGGTTAAAGTACCAGGTACCGTTTTGTGGCTGACAGCCCTGCGGATTCGGGTTGCAGTCCCACCAATTATACTGAGCGAAAGCATTGGCACCATTAATACGTATATGGTGTGTATCTTCGTGAAATTCGGCTGCATTTCCGGTGTTATTATCACCCCAGCTGTGGCCGGTTGAGATTAGTTTCAGTCGGGAGGCCACTGCGTTGGGTGCGTAAGTGACCTTGTGCAGTTAGCAGATCCGCCTTCATTTCCACCTTTCCCTGCAGAATCGGGAAAAAGTCGGTCAGGTCAATTTCATGGCTGCACGGCACACCGTACGGAGTGATATACCGTATGATTTCCACCCAGGTACCCTCGTGGCTTTTCACCTTGATACTGGACACCCGGTCCCACGGATCGCAACCGCCCGGAGGACAGGTGATATACAGCTTGCCAATAATCTGGTCATACGCGCCCACGTGTGCGGGGAGTGTGTACATAGTATCTTTCAGTCCGTTGCCCGTGAGCAGCCAGGTCTGGTCGAAAGTGCGCTGCGTCTTGTTTGCCGAGGTATTCACCACCTCGAAAGTGGAATTATAGGCGGTAAAATAGTCTTCACTGTTAAAAGCTTTCACAGTCATATTATAGGTACCGTAAGCGGGGGGAGTCCACCAGGCTGTGAAATGGCCATTCTGATGATTTTGAGCCACCACCGTTTCGTTACCGATTTCGAAGTGAATTCTGTCAGCAGAAATAATATCGGCATGCTCCACGGAAGCGTAAGCCGACAGCAGCATGGGTGAAAGTCCCTGCGGAATAGCCACTGTTGCTCCGTTTACCGGCGTTCGGAGGTCCAGTGCGGGCGGAAAATCGCCGGCGTAAACCACTTCAAAGGTATTTTCTACCGGAGCGGCGGCATCAAAGCCGTTACCGCCTGCTTGAACAGCGCGGATGGTTACGAAACCTTTCTCTCCCGTGAGTTCTATCACATTTCCGGTTACGGTAGCCGGACCGCTCACCACCTCGTAGGCTACTGCCAGTCCGGAGCTGGCGGTAGCCGACATCAGGTAAGGCCCGTCGGTAGTAAGCCGATCAGGGACAGCCGGAAAGTTGATAAACTGATAGGTGGGACTGGGTTTTGTGAAGATCAGGTTGTCGAAAGCGCCGGTAGCACCTTGTACCTGTACAGAAATGGCATCCCATTTTTCGGGGTCGTCGGTGAAGCCGGAGCCCGGGTCGAGGAACAGATTCAGATCCTGCGCACCTTCAACAGGCACATATGGACTTCCGCCGATCAGGTCTTCGCGCATGGAAACCGACAACGAACCCTGACCGCCGTTGGCATCGAGGTCAATGGACAGGCGTACGCGCGACCAGCGGTAGTTATTGGCGGCGTCCATAGTAAAGTTATAGGTGGTACCGCTTGGCAGTACAACCCGGCTGGAGTTTGGGAAATCATATCCGGAAATACCGAAAATAAGACCGCCCTCATTCGGTTCAATATTGCCCTGATTAGGCGTCATTTTCCCGTTGCCGTTCTTGTCGTAGCCGATGCAGAGCCAGGTTCCCCACCAGCAGCCGAGCATATCGAATTCGAGGATACGGAGGCCTCCGCCCTTGAAATTGAAGTCAAAATTGGGAGAGGGTTTGCGGGTGGCCACGCGACCCACACCCGGTCCGGCATTGGTGAAGTAGATAGCCTGACTACCGTCCACCGTAGTGGGACCGGCCGTCTCGGACACCTGAAAATCCACATTACCCTGCCATTCACGGAATGTTTTCCAGCCATCCTGACCATTCAGATTACCGGCGGTATAGTTGTTGAAATCAATGGTATAGACAGTTGACTGAGCATTGAGCAAGGCTGCACAGAAGAGCAGCAGCAGGGAAAACAGTTTCTTCATATTGTCGGAATGATTGTTCGATGCAAAAATGGGCAATCATCCACAATTATTAAAACAATATTAAGAAAACACGATTTTTATCAGGTCAAAATACGGATATCAAATCCGGCATTTCAGACACACCCTACAGCCAGTCGGTAAAATTACCCGGATGAACCGTGTGAAAAACAGCATCCGGATAACCCTTGGCAAAAGCCGCGGGAATTTTGGAGGAAGACTCCTTCCATTTACACTCGAAGGCAGTGATTTGTTGTCCGCGCAGTTCAACGAGATCAATTTCCTGCTGATCATACGTTCTCCAGAAAAAGCTCTCGGGTGGTATCCCCTGATATTCATTGTGTTTAAGCCGTTCACCCATGAAGTACTGCTCCCACAGTTGTCCCTTGTCGGTCCTCAGGCTGAGCAGGGTGAAGTCGCCCAGCACAGCATTGCGGATACCATTATCGTAAAAATACCATTTTTTACTTTTAACCACCTCTTTTCGGAGATTTCTGCTGAATCCGGCTTTCACTACAGTGGTGTAGCGACGCTGTTTTTCACTTCAGTGAGCACAAAAGAGCTCTGTGCGTGGCTGATATTGTCCAGCGTGGCCAGTTTATGGACTATAAACTGCTGGTATTCATTCATGTCGGCGACTATGACCTTGAGCAGATAGTCGTGATTACCTGCAATATGCAGTATTTCAGTCACCTCGGGAAAAGCCGAGACGGCTTCCTGAAACTTTTGAAGCAAGGGAAGTGCATGTTCTTTCAGCGAAACTGTACAAATGGCGACCTGGGGCTTTCCCACCTTCTGTCTGTCAATCAGGGCCGCGTAGCCCTTGATTACCCCTGACCTTTCGAGCCTCCGGATACGCTCGTAAACAGGCGTCACTGTCATACCCAGTTCAGCAGCCATCTCCTTGTGCGTGATGAACGCGTCCGTTTGCAGACGGCGGAGAATAACCAGATCAATGGCGTCGAGTTTGATATCCGGCAGAACCATAATCGCGCTGAAGCAACCACCCGGCGCTTTACGCCGGGCAGTTACTTTTTCTAAAACAAGGTTAACAAAAGGAGCTTTTCAATACTAATTTCAACAACGGCACAAAGATAAAGATTTATTTTCTTTTCAAAATTAATTTTTTAGATTTTTTTTACAATATTTATTTTTTTGAAGAAAAAATTACTTTTAAAGAATATTTTAAAGAAAAAATTTCTTTTTAAAATCATTTCAGTGAACATCTGGAAGTGAAATGGGGAGAGATTCTTCAGAAAAGCACGTTGATGCTATACGATCTCAAAACGAGGACCTCCCGGAATTCATAATTTTCGCCGGAACAGAGCGCCCGATGAACTCATAGCCAATCAGGAATGGGCTACAAGGTTTGCCTGCGGATGAAACGAGGCAAAAAGTAGCGGGCAACCTGTTTTTTATTTGCAATCAACAGGCAACAAGGTTACTTTTGCCATACTGTAACTGTATCACCGGCTTCAGGGCATATTGTGCCAGGAGGAGCCGGCCGTACGAGTACGCCATGCTAAACTGATCAGCCATGTACGTTCGCGCAATCTCCCTGTTTTGTCTGGCTGTAGCCGGACTGTTTTCCCTGTCCATGCATCAGGCCACCCCCCCTGAGGCACCGGGAGCCTTCATGATTGTGCTTGGCAATCTGCAGGATGGCGGTTCTCCGCACGCAGGCTGCAAACGGGAATGTTGCCGCGACTTTTTTGATCAACCGGCCAACGACCGCCGGGTAGTGTCGCTGGGGGTTTACGACCGCACCGCTAAACAGACTTTCCTGTTCGAGGCAACGCCCGATATGCCCTCACAGATGAAAATGTTGAAAACTTTTGCCAGCGACAGCGTGGGAGAGGCACCGGGCGGCATCTTTATCAGTCACGCACATATCGGCCACTATGCCGGTCTCATGCACCTGGGAAAGGAAGCCATGGATGCCCGGGGAGTGAAAGTGTACACCATGCCCCGGATGAAAAACTATCTGGAAAACAACGGTCCGTGGAGCCAGTTGGTCAACAGGAAAAATATCGCCCTGCAGGAACTGAACGACGGGGTGCCCGTGAAGGCCGGCAGTATTGAAGTAACCCCTGTGCTGGTACCACACCGCGATGAATTCTCGGAAACAGTGGGCTACCGGATTCGCGGAAACAAAAAAACCGCTCTGTTTATACCCGACATTGACAAATGGGAGAAATGGGACAAAGACATCGTACAGGAAATCAGTCAGGTTGACTATGCCTTCCTCGATGCTACCTTTTACGATGCCACCGAATTGCCTGGCAGAAAAATGGAGGAAATCCCCCACCCTTTCGTCGTTGAAAGTATGGCGAAATTCGATACGCTTCCCGCCCGCGAGCGATCAAAAATCTATTTCATTCACCTGAACCACACCAACCCCGCCATACTGCCCGACAGTCCGGCCTCGCAGGAGATACAGCGGAGAGGCTATCATGTAGCCAGGTTCGGGGATATTCTGGAGTTGTGATATTCACCTGGAAATCCGTTTAAACCTTTTTTTATGAAAAACTTCTTGCTCAGACTGGGTGCCATCACGCTGGCACTATTCCTCGGCGGATCACTGAATATGTTTATCGTCGGCATCAGCGGTTCCGTTATTCCGCCGCCACCCGGAGCTGATTTCACCACGGCGGAAGGCCTGCAGCAGAGTGCCCACCTCATGGAGCCGCGCCACTTTATCATGCCCTTTCTGGCACATGCCCTGGGTACCCTGCTGGCCGGTTTTGTGGCTGCAGCCCTCACGCGCGAGCGCAGGCTGTCTGCAGCACTCATAACCGGCTTTGTATTTCTGACAGGCGGCATCATGGCCGTTCAGATGATTCCGGCACCAATGTGGTTCAACATACTGGACCTTGTGGTGGCTTACGTGCCCATGGCCTGGGCGGGATATAGGGTGCAGCAAAAGATTTTCGCGAACTGAGCAGGACTTTTCTAATGTTGAAGGAAATAACGGACAAATCCTACGAAATTTTCGGGCGCTACAATCCGGCCAGACCACTTGATATCTGTACCGAATGCTGTATGACACCAGAGGATGAGTCCAGACTGGCCAGCATGCGTGTGCAGGATATTCCCGCACAACTGTTGTCAGAATATAATGACGGTGCCAAACCACTCAAGACAAGCGTTGAGGAGACAAAGCACTTTCTTCCCAGATATCTGGAATTAATCAGTCTGTATCAGTTTCCAACTCATTCAGCCGAGTTATCTTTCTCCAGAGTCATACCCTTCGACGAAAACGAATGGACCGAGACGGAGACAGGCATATTACGCGAATTTTCAAGGGCTTATTTCAGAAAGTGCCTTTCAATATATCCGATACCGTCTGCGTCCGACAGTATCACGACCATATTGATTATGTTTCAGGGGGCAGGATCAGGCCTAAGGGAACTCTTTCCAGTGTATGAATTACTTGAAATATGGGAAGCAGAAGCGACTAATGAAAGCCTGTTGCATTTCAGAGATTTGTATTTCCATGGATTTGATCCGCATCACCCGGCAAAGCTATCCAGTCCCTTTGGGGATTCCGAACTGGCTTCCGTTCTGAGAAGATGGATTGAATCTGAAAATACAAGGCAGCTCTTTTCAGCTGCCATCGAAAAACTGATACTGGAAGACAACAGTCTGAGTGATATTGACGCTGGTGAGCTAAGTTTGCTGTATGAGATACTGGGGAATGGATAAACCTGCACCGCCAGGCAACCTATGTATTCACCCCCCTCACCACAAACACCGCACCGGCCAGGGGCTGTCGGCCCAGCTCCTCCGCACTCAGGCCCGTACGCGCGCTCGTGATGTACAGGTCATTTCCCGTGTCGCCACCAAAAGCACAGGATGTGACCCGGGACACAGGCATCGGCAGGTGATGAAGCTTCCGGCCGGTGTCCGGATTCCAGCGTGTTACTTGCCAGCCGTCCCAGTGTGCTATCCAGAGGCAGCCCTCCCGGTCTATGGTCATACCGTCGGGGTAACCTTCTGACTCGGGTATGCGGATGGCCACACGCCGGTTTGAAATAGCGCCAGTGGAAAGGTCATAATCGAAAGCTGCTACTTCAAAGGTGGGGGTGTCTATATAATACATGGTGTGGTGGTCATTGCTCCAGGCGAGACCGTTCGAAATGGTTACGCCTTCCAGTTGCCGGATTATGCTCCCGTCGTGGTCAATCATGTACAGACTGCCCACACCAGGCTCCTCCTGCAGCGACATGCTGCCCACCCAGAACCGGCCGGCCGGATCGCATTTGCCGTCATTATATCGGTTGCCGGGCAGGTGTGCCTCTGGATGGCCCACCGCTTCCCGCGCCCCGGTATCCGGATCAAGCAGTACTATTCCGCTTTTCAGGGCAGCCATCAGACTTCCGTCGCGGTAAGGCGCCACCGCTCCCACGTACTCGCCGACGGAAATGGTATGGAAGTGCCCGTCGGACGGACGGTATTCATGTATTTCGCCCTGGAGTATATCCACCCGAAAAAGGCTTTTTCGGCGGGCATCCCATATGGGTCCTTCGCCCAGCAGGCAGCGATGTGCGGTCAGTACTTCCATATTTTACAGTCTTCAGTGTGAATCGCGGGGCACTTCACTGCCCGATCCTCCTTTCAGAAAATCCAGATCGGCGCCCAGATGGGCCTGTTCCACGTGTTGCTGGTACAGGTGTACGTACCCGCGCGCGTGAAGGTCAATCTGATGTACTTTGTTTTGCTTCCGGAGCGCGATTTCCTCGTCGGTGAGGTGCAGATGGAGCTGACGGGCGGGTACGTCGAGTGTGATGAGGTCGCCCTCCTGTACAATGGCGAGGGTGCCGCCGGCAGCGGCTTCGGGCGATACATGCAAAACTACCGTCCCGAATCCGGTACCGCTCATGCGGCCGTCGGAAATGCGTACCATATCGGTGACTCCTTTTGCCAGCAGGGCGGGTGGCAAGCCCATATTTCCCACCTCGGGCATACCGGGGTAACCGATGGGGCCCACGTTTTTCAGCACGAGCACACTGTTTTCGTCGGCGGGCAGCGACGGGTCATCTATCCGGGCCTTGTAATCTTCTATATCCTCGAATACAATAGCCTTGCCGGTGTGCTGCATCAGTTTTTCGGAAGCGGCAGAAGGCTTCAGTACGGCTCCGTTTTCACAGAGATTGCCTTTCAGCACCACAATACCGGAGAGCGGGTTGAAAGGCTGTTCAAGGGGAGCGATCACCTCCCGTTCGTAGCAGGGAGCTTCTGTGGAGTTTTCCTGTATGGTTTTTCCGTTAACAGTGATACAGCTGCCATGCATTCGGGGCAACAGTTCCCGGATCACGGCGGGCAATCCGCCTGCATAATAGAAATCCTCCATAAAAAACTGTCCGGAGGGCTGCAGATTGGCCAGCAGCGGGATGCCGG
>JAJTFM010000129.1 GCA_021298575.1 Saprospiraceae bacterium
GAAAGAGATTTATGAGAAAACGCACCCGAAAGGGGAGGAGTAATTCCGTCAGAACCGGTACCGAATTGTTGCCCAAAGCGACCGCCCGACGCCGTTGACTCCCGAGCCGTGGGTCCGGTAATCCTCGTGGGTCAGGTTCAGGGCGGAAAGATTGACCGAGATACGTTTCTTCGTCCAGCCGGCGTGCAGGTTGAGTACGCTCCAGCCCGGTGTACCCCCTGCCGGAATCCGGTTGTCGTCCCGGTCGCCCTGGGCAAGCCGGTCCTGCCTGCCGGCAGCAAGCCACTCCAGACTGACCGAGTTGTGCGAGGTTGGCAGGTAACTCAGTTTGAGCCAGCCGAATGCCGGTGGTATGCGACGCATGGGTTCCGAGGCGGAGATATTGTCGCCACGGGTCCAGGTGAATGAACCGCTCAGGCTCAGGTTCCGGTACGGATTCCACCGGAACGCAGATTCAATACCCTGAATATATGCTTTGCCGCTGTTTACCTTGGTGTACAGCGGATACCCCTGCATGGTCTGGGTATCCAGTCTGACGCGGGAAATGAGATTGGAAAGGCGGTTTCTGTAAACGAATATCTCTGTGATGAACTGTTTTTGTTCCCATTTCAAGCCCAGTTGTCCCTGCCGCGAACGCTCCGGTCCGAGTTCGTAATTGGGCGTTTCAAACCGGAAGTCCACTATACCCAGCGTGCCCAGATCGTCAATATTGGGCGCCCTGAATCCGGAATTTAAAGAGGCAACGAACCGGATGTTGTGATTCATTTTGTACTGAAGAGCCGTATTGCCAACCAGTGCGGTGGTATGCTGCCTGACTTGCCCGAGCGCGTTATCCCCTATATTTATGGTGAAAGTATTAACACGTCCGCCTGCAGTGAGCTGCCAGTGCCGCCAGTCGGCCTGGTGAACAGTATATAATGCCAGCGCCGACATTCGCGAGCCATCGGGGTATAATCCGCGGAGTGCCTGCTGCGATCCGTCAGCCAGTACATTACTGCGACTGCTGTTCACCAGATCGTGATACCATTCAATACCTGAACTGGCTTTCCAGTTGCCGGAAAACCGGGTAATCACTTCGCCCGTAAACCCGAGCGTGCGTATGCTGTCTCTCTCGTCCCGCCTGACAGTTGAGCCGTTTTTCAGGCTTTCGCGCCATTCCGTATTGTTCTGCACACTGGCTGTCGCGGAAACCTGACTGATTACACCTTTATTAATATGGCTGTTGAAACGGGCATAGTGCAGTCTCCTCTGCTGGGCAGCCATTCGGTTGTACTGGAAATTTGCCAGTTTTACCTTGTGATATACATCCACATCCTCCTGAAAGGTCCGAATGTTCGTCGGCTGTACCCGGCGGTGAATGCGGCTTTTTCACCGCTGTAATGCAGTCTCCCGTGGCCGCTGAGCTCAATATTACCCGAAGCACCTCTTGCAATCACCTCGCCGCCCCATGAATTGTTACCCAGCCGGGGTGTTTCTGTGAAAATATGTACCACGCCACCGAGGGCGTCGGAGCCGTACTGCACCGAACCGCTTCCCCGAAGCGCCTCAATACGGGCGATAGAAAAGATACTGACCGTATTCAGGTATTGATTGGGGCCATACCTGAAGGTGGAATTATTGAGCCGGATACCGTCAACAAGCAGCAGGACCTGATTACCGGTGAGTCCGCGCAGGAAGGGCGATCCGCCGCCATGATTTGTCTTCTGAACAAACAGTCCGGGCATGGCAGCCAGTGCCTCCGGTGCAGTTCTGAGCTGATAATTCAGAACGGGTTCTTTCCCCAGTATCCCGATGGCTTCAGAGGAGGAGGCGGGCCTTCCGGGCATCCTGAGATCAGACACTACCAGTTCGCGCAGGGAATCCGAGGACAGTGAATCAGTTGCCACCTGTGCATGGACATGCCATGAAACGATGCTGAAAAGGCAAATAAGGAGCCATTTTTTCACAAAAACAAACTGAATAGCAAGTCAATTTCCATTATATTCTGCTCGTTTCGGGGTTGCTTGCAGCCTGCACCCCGGTTAAAAATCGCGATGCCTGGTCGCATCAATGGACCATATCAGCTCCGGCCGGCGACGCATACTGCCGGATAGACACCGCCGGGGAGAGTATTATTCCCAACGGCAGGGTAGTGAAACCCATGGGCAAGACTATCCGCATTGCGCCACATCCGTATGGACTCGCCCTTTCGCCGGATGGCTCGGTAGCCGTGACTGCCAACTCGGGCAACCGGCCCTTTTCGGTAACGCTCGTCAGACAGCCGTTTTCAGAGGAGCTACAGACACAGCAGATTCCTGACGGGCACGATAACGACGAGCACCTGCTCGAGGATGTGTTCATGGGCCTGGCGATTACCAGGGATAACAAACACCTGTGGGTAGCCGGTGGTATTTCCAATAAAATATATCTGTTCGATCTGAAAACCGGCGAACGCCTCGACTCCATCTCCTGTACTTCCGATGAATATCCGGAGGGCTGTCTGGGCGACATGGTACTCACCAGGGATGAATCCACCCTGTATATATGCGATCAAAGCAATTTCAGGATGATCGTCGCGGACACACGCACGCGCAAGGTGATCCGGTCGGTGCCGGTAGGGCGCTATCCGTTTGGTATCACCCTTTCACCTGATGAAAAAACGGCATATGTTGCCAATGTGGGGATGTTTGAATACAGTTATCTGAAGGGGAAAAAAGGTGATGACCCTAATAAGGCACCGGTGTTTCCCACTTCCGGGTTCGGTTCGGAGGAAATGAAAAAAGGGTACGAGACCGATGACTATGAAATCCCGGGGTTGGGCAATCCGAACGCACCCGAGTCCTTTTCGGTGTGGGCCATTGATGTATCTGGTCCCGAACCGGTGGTGAAACACCGGATCAAGACTGGCTTCCGGGTGGGAGAAAAAATAGAGGGCATTCCGGCAGTGGGTGGTTCGGGTCCCAACTCCATAGTGGCGGCTCCGGGAAAAGTGTTCGTGACCAATGGCACCAACGACTGTATCTCGGTAATTGATCCGGAGCGGGGCAGGGTAGTGAAACAGCTATTTCTGAAGCCCCTTCCCTGGTTGTCGGGGAAAAGGGGAGTGATCCCTTTCGGAGCTGTGATAGATGTACCTTCCCTCACAGTGAAGGGCTATCTGCCCGTGGGCTGGTTCCCGTCTAAACTCGCCGTTTCACCCGACAACAGAAAACTGGTAGTGGCGAACGCCAAAGGTTACGGGAGCGGACCGAACGGAGGCTATACCTTCCGGGAGGGACCGGAGGGCAGTTACGTGGGCCATTTGATGAAGGGCAGCGTCACGATACTGGACATCCCGACAGACGATCAACTGCCGCAATACACTGAAACCGTTATCAGGCAGAATTTCCGGGTGGAGCCTGTAAAAGACACGGACGCCTGCCCGGTGCCGCCCGCTCCGGGGCTCAGGCCGAGTCCTGTACGCCATATCGTGTTCATCTCCAAAGAGAACAGAACCTACGACGAGGTATTTGGTCAGCTCACCCGCGGAGAGGGCGACCCGTCGCTGGCCCGGTACGGCTACAACCGCACCTTTGCGAATCAGTCGGGCACAGACACGGTTAAAAACGCCCTTGTCATGCCCAACCACCTCGCACTGGCGCAGCGTTTCGGGATCAGCGACAACTTTTACGTGGACGGCGACCACAGTGCCGACGGGCACCGCTGGCTGGCCAACACCTATCCGAATGAGTGGACAGAGACGGAAGTGGCTTCCGGGTATGGCGGACACCGGTACGGCAGCAAGGCGAAGGGGCGTTTTGCCTGGACGGGCGGTGCCGGCGCTATCTTTCCCGAAGATTACAACGAAGCCGGTTCACTGTGGGATCATCTGGAGCGGAACAAGATCTCGTTTTACAACTTTGGCTTCGGTACCGAGATGGGTTCCAACTTCACCGACAGCACCATGAAATACGGCGGCCAGCGGGTACTGGTGAATTTCCCGATTCCGGGTCCGCTGTACCACCACTCATCGCGGCAGTACCCCACCTATAATATGGCCATACCCGACCAGTATCGCGCCGATGTGTTCATGCAGGAGTTCAGGGAGAAGTGGTTATCCGGGAAAGAGCCGATGCCACAGGTAATCACCCTCATGTTGCCGCAGGATCACGGTGCGGGCGAGCGCCCGGGGGCCGGTTATCCGTACCGGGAGAGCTACATGGCCGACAACGACCTGGCGCTCGGCAGGGTGGTGGAGTTTCTGTCGCAAACCCCGTACTGGAAGGAGATGGCGATTGTTATCACCGAGGACGATTCGCAGGACGGGCGCGATCACGTGGATGCGCACAGGAGCGTACTGATGGTCTGTTCGCCGTGGGCAAAGAAAGGCCACGTATCACATGTACACGCCAGCTTTGGCAGCATATTCAAAACGTTCTGGAACATCCTGGGTGTTCCGTACCTGAACCAGTACGATGCGGCAGCAAATGATCTGGGTGATTTGTTTACCGACAGACCCGATTTTACACCTTATCGTGCCCTGCCCGCCGATCCCCGGATACTGGATCCGCAGAAACTGCTCACCCCGTTCGATGCCGGGTTCGACTGGAAGAGCCTGCTGGAGTCGCCCCGGCTGGATAATGTTGAAGATTTTATCCGGGAGAAGCGGAAGAAAGAGTAAACAGGTTCCATATTAGCTGTATTATTATCAATTTGAACGGTATTTAAAGAAAGTTGACGGATTTTCAAAGAGCCCGGACAGGCATGGCCGGTAGTTTTGCCCCATGAATTGTGTGTGTCATATCCATGATTGGCCAAAAGCACGCATGATAACTGTCACTTTGGAATTAAATTAACAATCCGTGATCATCATGAAAGTAATGCTTAATCACCTTGGTACGAAAGTCAATCAAACGTTCGGAATTATTTCCGGACTCTGTACTTTGGTGTTAATGATCCTTGTTTCAGGGCCAGCTATGGCCCAGCTTGCTCCCGATAAATCTACTATGCAGGAGCAGATGAAGGGCCTGAACCATTCGGCCTTCATCAAGAATGATGGACAGATTAAAGACCTTGATGGTAATTTATTGCCCGGTGTACTTTATCTGTTGAACTCAAACGGAATCAAGGTGCAATTAAGGCCAAATGGATTTAGCTACGACACCTGGGTGCATGAATGGAAGCCGGGCGAGTTGAATGAGGAACAAAAAATCAGGCAAAGAACATTGAAAGAGGAGGAACAGCCTCAGATGGAGATAGCAGAGACGCGCTATCATCGGGTAGATGTTACCTTCAGTGGAGCCAATCCCAATCCTGTGATTGAGGAAATGGATCCTTTAGAGGAAGAATTCAACATTATCCAGGGGGAGTACAGTCTGGCTGTACACCAGTTTCGGCGTATTATTTACCGGGATGTGTATCCCGGTATAGACGTTGAATTTGTATCTAAAGGGAATTCGGATTTGCCGGTAGAATATAATTTTATTGTGAAGCCGGGAGCCAATCCCTCTTTGATTGCGCTGGATTATCAGGGAGCAAATAACCTGGAGTTGAAAGACGGGAAGGTAAACCTGACGCTGGCTCACGGTACACTGCAGGAGAATATCCCTTCTTCCTGGCTGGATGACAAGGGGGAAAAAGTGGATGTATCATACATAACCAAAGGAGGTACCACCATCGGGTTTAATGTAGCCGCCTATGACCAGAGTCGTCAGTTGACTATTGACCCTACACCACGTCTGATATGGGGAACCTTTTATCAGCGGCCGGGCGCTTTTGTGAGTGATTATGAAGAACAACTTAATCTGGGTTGGGGTGAGACATGCGTGGATGCTTCAGGCAATACATATGTGGGTATACGTGGTTTATTAAACTTGTTTTCGGCCACATCAGGTTCTTTTCAAACTACCAAAGCTTCTCCCGATTTTGACGATGTTCTTATAGCCAAGTTCAACAATAAAGGCCAAAGGGTGGCAGCTACTTTTTTTGGAGGAACAAAATCAGAGTATGATGTTCATATTGCGTGCACATCGAATGCACTCTATGTAGGAGTCGTCACAAATTCTGAAGGTATAGGTACTCTGAACAGTTTTGCAGGTGAATTCGATTTACTGATTGCCAGATTATCTACGAATTTAAAACAACAAGTCTGGTCCCGGTATATTGGGGGCAGTGCCAGTGAAAATAGGCCGGACATAACAGCTGACAATAATGGCAATGTTTTTTTTGTCACGGAATCTCGTTCAACCAACTTTCCATACGCAGGAGGCCTTCCAACGTCCAGTAGCAGCAACAACAAAATTATAGTAGGGAAAATATCCCCTTCAGGCTCTTTATTATTCAGCGGGGTGGCCGGTGTAGCATCTGCCGATATTTCCTCAGGGACTTTTGATATGAGGTTAAAGATAGCCCCCTCCGGCTTAATATATCTTTCTGGTCAAATGTCCATTTATGGAACAAATGCAAACCTTTGGGATAATATGATGACTAGCGGCTCTTACCAGCCAGTTATGCCCACAACGGGAGCTTCCAGTAGCTATCATGATGGTTTTTTTATTCTCCAGTTCAATAGTAATGGTGTGAAGAAGTGGGGCACCTGGGTTGCAGGTGAAAATTACGAATACTTTATGATTTCACTTGATATTGATCAAGAAGGTTATCCGTGGGTCGCTTTTATTACTAACTCAGACATGCCTCGTACTGCTGATGCGTATCAGCCGCAACTCCCAACTAACTTTCAACAGTCTGTTTCCGCCTTGCCTAATGATGGATATAATACAATATATATGCAGAAATATTCTTTAGACGGGGATTCGTTGTTGTACTCCTCGTATTATTTGGGTGAGGCTAATAGAGGTCCTGCATATATTAATCTGCATATTGACTCTGTTACAAATCACCTTTACCTGACGGTGTGCTACTCTTTTGAGTTGCCTAATTATACGGAAGATCAGGTAACAAGTTGCGCTTTTCAGGGATCTCATATTACTGGTATGCGACCTGTCGGCTGGACTTATATTGAAAAATTCTCAAACGGAGGAAAGACAAGAGATTGGTTTACAAAAATACCTTCCAGGACCTGGAACCCGCAACTGAGGGTAGTAGGAGGGAGGATATATGTATCTCTATTTCTTTTTTCAGATCAGAATTCTCAATTTTTACAGGACGTGACTACTCCCGGTGTTTACCAGGAAACGCCTTACAAGAAAAGAGGCTTTTTGCTTTTATGTATGGATGAAGGGGTTCTGCCCAACGGTCTCACGGTCTCATCCAGCAGTATCAGTCCGGCTACGCAGACAGCGTGTATCGGAGGGTTGATACAACCTATCCTCGGCAGCAAGGTAGATCTGACGGGGCCATCTGAATATACCAATGGTATTTTGTATCAGTGGCAGATTGCAACCAGCAGTACCGGGCCATGGCAGGATATTGAAGGCGAGACCGGCCGGAACCTCACTCCTGAGCCACAGTTTGCTGGACCTTGGTATTTCCGCCGGCTTACTCAAATTACCGGACCTGGTTGTGATATAGTAACGCTTGATTCTTCCAATGTATCGGAATTGCTGATTAGTACAAGCATTGCTCCTCAAGCCACAGCTTCCGGTCCTAAATTCTACACCTGCCTGGGCAATTCCGTTACCCTCGAAGGCACTGCCAGTGGAGGAACGCCACCCTACAGCTATGAGTGGTATATCGGAGGGAACACACTCCCCAATTCCACCACGACGAATTTGACTGATGCGCCCGTTGAAACAACCCTTTATACCTTCAAAATCATAGATGCGGCTGGTTGCTTTGACATTGATCAGGTAACCGTTGAACCGGTACCCGCTAATGCCGGTCCGGATAAATCTTTTTGTGGGGGAACTGGTGGCGTCAGGTTAGGTGGCGTTCCGGTTCAGGGTGCCATGGAAGTAAATTATAGCTGGAGTCCGACCAACAATCTGTCGTGTGTCAACTGTCCGAATCCGGTTGCCTCTCCGACAGTTAACACTACGTACACACTGACAGTTACTGTACTGGAAAAATCGGGCATGACCTGTACCCGTACTGATAATGTGGTGATCACGCCGGTAAATGAACCCGCCCCTAATTTTGCCGGCCCCGATGTGACCGTATGTCAGGGGGAAACAGCAACGATAGGTTTGCCGGCTGTGAGCGGCTATAGTTATACATGGGCTTCTGGTCAGTATATTGTTGATAACCGGAAAGCACAGACAACGTACGATGCCGGAACCAACGTGGTAAATGTTCCTTTAACATACTCCTCAACAGCGGAGAAAAGTGGATGCGTCTTTGTTGACTTCATGAAGGTTTATACGGAATATTTTCAGATTACGCCTCGCAATACATCTGGTTGCGAGGGCCCGAGATGGTTTGAACAGGAAGCTGAGGCCGGAGAGGTAAACTCACCTGACGCGGTATATACCTGGGAGAAGATAGCCGGAGATGCTCAAATCGAGGTTCTTGCTACCCGGAATAACGGCGCTGATGCCTACATTCGTCTGAAGCCAGGAAGTGGCAACTCCGTCACCTTCAGAAGGAAGATAGAGTTAAACGGTCATGTTTGTTACTCTTTCCAGAATAGCCTTAATGTTTGTTCTGGCGGCGGCGGCGGTGGCTGCTATACCGAAGTACGGGTACTTGGCGGATCAGGCTGCCCACTCCCGGGTGGTGGTTATAAGGTTTACGCAAAGTACGTTGACCCCAGCGATTACAAGTTCAAGTGGAGTCCGTCCTGGGCATTTGACAATGATACCCTTGCTGTGCCGACCCTGGTAACAGCAAACAATGGTGTGAATATCTCCGTAATTGCCACTAACCGTTGGGACAGCAGTATAGAGTGCGTGGATACGCTGTACGTCAATGACCCGGCACTCACCTTGCCAATTTTCTCGATTTCAGACACCTTCGCTTGTCCAAATCAGGGTATTGGTATAGGTCGCCCCTTTGTACAGGGATACTCTTACCTTTGGTATAACACGAATGGAATGGCCAATCCGGACTTTGACAAATATATTTCAAATCCGATTATCAAGTTGACGAGTGGTGACACCTATGTCGTTCGGGTTGAGGATATCGGTACGGGCTGTTTCGTGTTTGACACTATGGCGGTGAGCGTATCACCCGTAAATGTGGATGCGGGTCCTGATATCCAGGTCTGTAACGGTGCAGTGGTAACCATCGGTGCGGAACCTGAACTGGGTACCAATTTCACTTACCTGTGGAATCCCTCCAATGCACCTTGGCAGAATAACACAAATCAGACAAGTCCTATGCCATCCCTCTTGTTTGGCGGATCCACTTTGTCTATGGTTGTCAAGGCTACCGATCCATTGACAAATTGTTCAGTACTTGATACGGTCGTATTGAAAACACCAACCGGAGGGCCACTTCCGTCGTTGCCGACTCCTGCGCCGATTTGTCCGGGCTCGTCAGCTATGATTGGAGTTGATCCGGTTGTAGGCGCAGTTTATTCCTGGTCACCAACTTCAAACTTGTCTTGTACCGACTGTTCGATGCCGACTGCTTCACCGTCCTCCACTACTACCTACACCCTGACAGTATCCGGTTGCGGACCTGCAGTATCCAAAACGACCACGGTGACGGTGCTGACAGCGCCGGATTTTACGCTGACGAACAAGCAAATTTGTCCTTCGGCGCCTGCGGGTATTGGTATAGGGGCAAGCGGAAATACGGTTTCATTATCCAATGTCAAGTCTTATTCCTGGTCTCCGGCTGAGGGTCTGAGCTGTACAGACTGTGCGAATCCCAACGCGAGCCCATCCAGTCCTACAACCTACTCGCTGGAGGTCACTTACATGAATGGATGTAAAGTAACCAAGACCTGTACTATTTCTCCTCCTGCCGGCCTGGAGGCCGAAGCCGGAGCAAACAAATCTATTTGTCCGGGTGAAGAGGTAACAATCGGATCTGATCCAGCAAGTGATGTGAGTTATTCCTGGTCTCCAGCCACCGGATTGAGTAGTTCAACGGTATCCAATCCGACGGCATCCCCTTCCAGTACAACGAATTATACAGTTACGCTTTCGAAAAATGGTTGTACATCTACCGATCAGGTTCAGGTAATAGTAAAAGCGTTACCAGTGATGAATATTACGGGAAATACGACAATTTGTCGCGGGGGAGAAACTACGATAGGTATTACCGCATCCCCCAATATGGTTTACCAATGGGTACCATCGGCAAGTGTGGTTTCACCAAACAGTTCAACAACAATTGTACGGCCTCAAGCCCTTA
>JAJTFM010000130.1 GCA_021298575.1 Saprospiraceae bacterium
CGCAACTGCTCCGCATCACCGGGCAGATATACCTCGGCCTCCCGCGACGGGTAATTGGCCCATCCACTCAGTCTGGTTCTGTAGCTGACCACAGTATTAGCCGTTTTTTTCAAGTTATGTCGCGTTTTATGTGTTACCGTGAAACCCTGCAAAGAAACAAATGTTATAATTATCCGAATAACGGGATAATTCCTGCAGATGAGTTTTATCACCTTTTTCAATTTTATCAGGGACAGTACCTTCGCGCTCCGTATGCATATTCTGCGATCACTCTCGCTCTTTCTCACCGTTTCGTTACTGTTCATCTTCCAGGCGAACGCACAGTCTCCTGCCCTCAGAATAAAGCGCCAGGTAAAGCTGTCCGCTCAGCTGCAGGAGGTATCCGGCATGACTTTTCTGCCCGACGGTTCCCTGTGGATGCTCAACGATTCTCAAAACCCGTCTGAACTGTACCGTGTAAATCCGGTATCGGGGCTTGTGGAAGAAATCAGACAGCTGCCCACAGCTAACCGCGACTGGGAAGACCTGACCACTGATGGCTCCGGAAGGTTGTTTATAGGTGATTTCGGGAACAACCAGAACAAGCGCCGCGACCTGCGCATTCTCGTGTTCAATCCGGCATCGGGCTCGCTTGACAGTATCTTGTTCAGTTATCCCGATCAGGTCGCTTTCCCGCCTGCTAACGAACGCGAACGGAATTTTGATATGGAAGCATTCGTTTTTTTCAAAGATAGCCTGCACCTTTTCTCCAAACACAGGTTTAATGGCGATTTTGTCTGCAAACATTACGTATTACCCGCCGTACCGGGTACTTGTACAGCTCGTCTGGCCGAATCCCGGGTTATTCCAGACCGCGTAATTACCGGTGCTGCATTGAATAATGACGGAACTGTTCTCGCGCTGACAGGTTATATCGTCGGTTTCAGGTGGAGATTCATCCCGCGTACGCGCGCAAGCACAATGTTCTTTTCCGCTTTTGATGGAAGTCATTTCCTTCAAGGAGATATGGCAGTGAAAAAACTGCCCAAACTTCTATTCGCCCGGCAATTTGAGTCAATCACGCATGCTCACAACAATATATGGTTGGTAGCCAACGAAGGCAGGAAATGGCAGAAACAACGACTGTGGTGCCTGAAAGCTCCCTCCTCTCCCCAAAATTAACAAGTTCATGAACACGGAAACCCGCAAACTGAAACTGACGGCAGTCAGTTACCTGAATACCAAGCCCTTTATCTACGGCCTGTACCGCAGTGAAATGGCCGGCCAGTTCGACCTCAGTCTCGATATACCTTCTGAATGTGCCCGAAAACTGAAGTCCGGCGAAGTGGATCTCGCCCTCACGCCGGTTGCCATCATTCCCGAACTGGAGGAGGCTTATCTTGTTTCTGATTACTGTATCGGTGCTACCGGTGCCGTGAATACTGTCTGTGTGTTTTCCAAAGTGCCGCTCCGCGAAATTAAAAGGCTGTTTCTCGATTTCCATTCCCGCAGTTCAGTAGCTCTCACACGCCTTCTTTGCTCGGAATACTGGCATATCACACCCGAACTGGTTCCCGCAACGGAGGGTTTCGAGAAGGAGATCGAGGGCGGCACCGCTGCACTGATTATCGGTGATCGCACAATCGGCCTGCACGACAGGTATCCGTATGTGTATGATCTCGCGGAGGCCTGGACTGCCTGGACGGGTCTGCCCTTTGTGTTCGCAGCGTGGATCGCTGTCAAGCCCCTGCCGGAAGATATGCTCAAACGGTTTAATGCCGCGCTGGAGGCAGGTATCAGGTATGTGCCAGAGCTTATAAAGGTTCTGCCCGATATGCCGCAGTTTGACCTGGAGTACTACTACAGGCATTATATCAGCTACGAACTCGACGAGGCCAAGTGGCTGGGCCTGAACAGGTTTCTGACCACGCTGGCAGGAGAAAAAGGCTACAACCTGAAAAGGCAGGTGTTCTAACGCACAACAGCGATGGGCATTTTCGGGTCGTAGGTGCCTTTCAGCACCGGACTCTGGCGATTGGCAGTGTATTCCCGGACCTTTTTGTTCACAAAATCATACAGCTCCTCTACTGTGACAACCTTGTCGCTGTTCGTGTCTGCTTCGCCCTTCAGGCCGCGAATCAGGAAGTGACTGAATACCCCCTGCCGCAATCCGGATGATTCGAGTGAGGTCTCGTCGGCCTTGCTCGACATGATGAGGGCTGTGCCGGATACCGATTTGGAAAGAGACTGATAAAACTGCACCAGCATGGGCTCAGGTTCTCCCGAACGCATGGCAAGCAGTCCGCCCGAGTGGCAGGCATCAGCTACACAAAGCTTGAACCGGGCTTTCGTTTTGCTGAAAGCAGCGGCAATTTCTTCGTGAAGCAGTTTGTTGTTGTAACCGTCAAAGTCTATCGGCAGGAATGAACCGTTCAGTCCGTGTCCCGAGAAGTAAAAAACGACCAGGTCATCCGGTCCAGCCATACCGAAGATCTGACTGATATTTTCCAGTATGTTCTCGTGGGTTGCGTCTTCATCTATGAGTACTCTTATCTGATCGTCCGGCAGGGCACCTCCTTCGGGGCTTTTCAGGAAGGCATAAAAACGGTAGGCATCGTCGTCTGTGTACCGCAGAACGGGCATGTGATCGTAGGTAGCAACTCCGCAAACAACCGCCCATACCTTTGCCTTGGATGAAACAATCTGTACAGGGGGAGCTGCTGCTACAGGCTCACTTGCGGTATCTGCTGTATCGGATGGCTGCTCTCGGCCCATATACTCGCCTGCTTTCCAATAGCCGTCTACCTCCGTTTTATCGCGCAGCGTGAGTATGCCCGGACCTTCAAACGCACCTTCCACCCAGTTCCCTGCATAGATATCGCCGTTGGCATACACACAGGTTCCGTACCCGTGTGGCATTCCGCCTTTGAACTGTCCGGAATATTTTGCAGATCCCTCCTTGTAAACGAATACTCCCTGTCCGTCGGTGCAATCGCCCTCAAGGCATCCTGTTCGGCCCATTTCGACCAGACTTCTTCCCAGAAATTCACCCTGCCGCCAGTCGCCGCTCTCGCGGGTGCTGTCGCTGAGGATACGCGTACCCTTGCCGTCCGGGTAGTTCTCCCTGAATCCGCCGGAGTAAACATCGCCGTTGGCGAAGTAGAATGTACCCTCTCCGTCAAACTTCCCGTTCAGAAAGTTTCCATCGTACTTGCTGCCGTCGGGGTAGGCAAAGATACCGGTACCATTCTGGCAGTCGCCGGAGAGGCATCCTGACTGAATATTGGTGCCGTCGTCCGAGCGTTCTTCCTTTTTCCGGGCAACGTATTCCTCCTGGAGATTGCCGTTCTCGTCTACCGGCTTGCCTTTTTTCCAGAGGCCAGTACGTACGGTTCCATCGGAATAGGTCTTGGTTCCTTTACCTTCAGGATAGCGGTTAGCCCATTCTCCCTGGTACTTTGAATTGTTAGTGTAGTAACAGACACCCACACCGTTGATCTCGCCGTTTTTGAAGTGGCCGGTGTACTTGGCCCCCGACGGGAACAGGTAGGTACCGATGCCGTTCTGGCAGTCGCCAGTGATACACTGCGCAAATACTCTGGTACTGAAACAGAGCAGAAGAAAAATGAAGATTTGTTTGTACATAACAGGTTGTCGGCGAAATATCACGAAAGTAGTTACGCCCGTCGTGTTTCACTGATACAATTTAACTATACAAACCTGCTTTTATTGTACGCCCGGCTGTTATCAAAATCATATTATCCAGAACAGAATGGTTACTTCAAAATAATAGTCGTGTCTCTGTCATATACCAGACAGGTGAATATGCCAATCGGGTCTGCCGTTCCGGCTACGTTACTCTTGATCCGGGAGGGTTGTGCGAAAGGATTCAGGTTGGCGATGATTGCAAGCTGGACGCTTTCCGTGTAGTCGTAGTGGGCCCTGTTGATGTGGTAGATGGTATTGTAAACGGTATCTCCCTGTTTCAGTTCGTAACCTGTGCCGAACGCAATCATCGGTTTTTCCGAGAAGCGATCGGTAACCAGGAAATCCTGCTGCAGACTGTCCAGCGAGGAGTAATGCAACATTCTGCGGTAAAAATTCTCCGTACTCATGTCGTCTGTAATAAAGGTGAGTACCCGTGCAAGTGTGTCAAACCGCGGGTCGGGATTGAAATCACACACCACGCTGTCAATAGGGACGGGAGAAAGCATACTGGTGCTTCCGGTGATGGTTCCGCCGCCATCGGGCAGGGTTATCTGCAGGGTGTATTCCTTTCCGGGGGTGGCTGGTACGATATTCCATCCTGTGTAGTTGAATATTTTTACCGGGCTCAGTTCAAAGGTGGGTACGTTATACAGGGTATCGGTTCTTCCGTCGTATGAAATGGTGACGGTAGCTCCGTTCAGCAGTGTTTTCTGCAAAAAGGTGGAGTCTAGTCCGAACGGATCGAAGTATGAGTAACCCTTCGAAAGCAGGAGTCTGAACGGTTTGCCCGGCTCCAGATAACATTCTACAACGGGCTGACCTTCATAAGCCGGGAGGTCAATTTCTACATCTTTGGTGAGGTTGCAGGATGCGAGTGCGGCAATGCCTGCTATCAGCGACAAAATTTGAATTTTCATATTAGCGGTTGTTTTGGATCAGAATTTGAAATTCCAGGTAATACTGGGGAGAATGGGGAATAGTGACACCTGTTTTGCCTTGATGCCTACGGGTACATCGCCGACAGGTGTACTCTGGAATTCGGCATCCAGATAGATGAAGTACGGGTTCCTGCGGTCGAGGACGTTGTAAACGCTCAGCGTCAGGTCGTGCTCGCTTCTTCTGGTCTGCCACTTGTATATTAGTCCCAGATAGGCACGCATATAGGGTGGATATCGGAACGAGTTTCTGTTTCCGTAAACCGGAACGATGGTCTGTATGGGAGCTCCGGGTATGTCCTGCACCGATATTCTGCCCTGTGGCAACCAGGAGACGTAGCCTGAGGAGTAAACCCAGGTAGCTGTTGCCTGCCAGTGTTTGTTGAACTCGTAGGTTCCTACTACAGTCAGGTTGTGGCGTGTGTCAAACCTCGGACTGAAATATTCTCCGTTGTTAATAACGGGGAAACGACCGCGTTTTGCCCATGAGAGTGTATAACCGATCCAGCCAGTCAGGCGGCCTTCTTTCTTTTCAATTTCCAGTTCGAGCGGACTGTAGGCAAAACCTTTGCCAAAGGTGAGTTCTTCCTCGAGATTGTTATTTCCGAACAACTCGGCACCGTCAACGAAGTCTACCTGATTCTGAAGCCATTTGTACCAGGCTTCCCATGTTATAAGTACCTGATCGCCGACAAGCCATGAAATACCACCTGCTATCTGATCGCTCACTTCCGGCTTCACATTTTCGGTACTTGGATACCATATATCGGTAGGCAGCGACAGTCCGCTGCTCGCGAGCAGGTGCACGTACTGGTTCATGCGTGCGTACGAGAGCTTGCCGGAAAACCGGTTGGAAAAGGAATAGTTGGCTGCAACCCGCGGCTCCAGGTTCGCATAGAATGCCGGCTTGTTCTGCCAGGCGGAGAACCTGAGTCCGTAGTTTACTTTCAGTTTTGGTGTAGCCGTCCATTCATCGGAGGCGTAAGCGCCGTATTCCCAGCCAAAGTATTCTCTGCCGGCATTGAACTGAACACTCCCGTCGTCGCTGCCAGCCTTCAGGCGTGCTGTAATGAAATCGTGGTGGGTGATGTTGCCCCCAAAACGTATGGTGTGGCGGTTGTCGGGCTGGTAATAGAAATCCACCTTGGTATTGGCGTCTCTGATATTACTTCCAAGATTGAAGGAGAATCCTTGCAGTATGTTCTGGATGTTGTACTGATAATCAGAGTAAGTGAATGTGGCGTTTGAAAACAACTTTGGCCCGAACACGTGGTTCCAGCGCGCTGTGCCTGTGGCATTACCCCAGTCAAACCGAAAATTGAAATTCTGGTCCCGGAAATTGAACACGTCGCGGCCGAAATAGCCGCTCAGGTAAATTCTGTCTTTCTCTGTAAGCTGAAAGTTGACCTTGGTGTTCAGGTCGTAGAAGTAGTAGTCCGGTATTTTGGCAAAATCGGGGTCGTTGGCGTTCGCCTTGTTTACCTGATCAGTAAAGATGTCAATGTAGGTGCGGCGGCCACTGATCACAAAGGAGGACTTGTCTTTCTGTATGGGGCCTTCAACGGTAAGTCTGCTTGATATGACGCCCACACCTCCCGATGCTGTGTACTTTTTGTTATTCCCTTCTTTCATCCTGACGTCAATGACGGAGGAAAGCCTGCCTCCGTATTGCGAGGGGAAACCGCCCTTGTATACCTTCAGGTCTTTCACGGCATCCGAGTTGAAGGTACTGAAGAAGCCGAACAGGTGATTCGGGTTGTAAACAACTGCTTCATCCAGCACGATCAGGTTCTGATCTGTGTTCCCGCCTCTGACAAAAATCCCTGTGGTGCCCTCCGAGCCCGGGGTAAAACCCGGTTTGAGTTGCAGAACCTTGATGATATCGGTTTCTCCGAACAGGGCAGGAACGGCTTTTAACTCGCGTGTACTGATGGTTGTTACCGACATTTCGGTACTCTTTACCTTGTCGGCCAGCACGTTTGCCTTGATTACTACTTCCTGTATCAGAGCACCTGCCTGATCCAGTGAAATATCCAGTTTGATCTCCCCGTTAGGATAGATAGTTCTTGATTGAGATTCGTAGCCTACATAGCTGAATGAAAGCGTGACAGAGTCTTTGCCAACTGGTACCGAGAGGGAATAGAAGCCGTATTCATTGCTCACATTCCCTTTCGACAGGCCGACGGCAACAACGGAGGCGCCAATAAGGGTTTCACCGTTTTGGGCGTCTCGTATTACTCCACTTATCGTGGCATTTTTTTGTGAAAATGCAAAAAAGGTGGTCAAAAATAGCTGGGCGGTCAGTAAGTAGCGCATGATGTATCTGGAAAGAGAAAAAACCAAAACGCATGGCAGCAAACTTTGTTCTGACATCCGCCGTTTTTGTCGGCCAATTCCAAATATATTTCAACCAACGAGTTTTGTTTATCTACCAACTGCCGCTTCGCTCCGCTCAGATACGGGTTATTTTCGCACCTATGGCATTCAGGCGGCGGTCAATGTACTGGTAGCCGCGGTCTATCTGATGCACGTTGTGTATGACACTCCTG
>JAJTFM010000131.1 GCA_021298575.1 Saprospiraceae bacterium
GTCGTCGGCGCCCGTACCCTGGGTGCGCGTGGATGGCGTAAAGTCATCGCCGCTCGCCCACATACCGGCCGTCGCGCCCGGATCTATCGTGGCGTTGCGCTCAGCGTCAATGCCGCTGCCAAGGTACTTGGCTGGCTGCATCACGTGCTGGGCGCCGCTTTCGTTCGGCGTGTCATCCGTCACGTAGGTGTCCGGAAGATCACCAAAGTCAATGGATACAAAGCCAAAGTCCAGTGACTCGTTCGTCTGATTGTCCGGGAAGGTACCCAGATTGCCCGGGGCATTGTCGCCCAGACCGTTCTCGCCAGTCGGAAGACCCGTCGGGGTTACGATCGTGAACGGATCCGTCATCGTCATCGTGATATCGCCTGTGACGATACCATCGCTGTCCGTGTAGCCGCCGTTCGTCTGGTTGCCGGTGTTGCCCTGCGTCGGGGTCATGTCTGAGGGGGTCAACGCCACCATCTTGTATGTACCCTCGATCAGACCGCAGAAGTTGTATTCTCCCACAATATTGCCGTTCGCAGGTGCAGACAGCGTCGTAGTCTGATAGACAACGTTGTCGGCAGTAGTCGCAGTGTTGCCGTCAGGACCACCCCATACCAGCTGAACTGTTACACCTCCGATACCGGGCTCAGTAGCATCCTGCTGACCGTCGAAGTCATAGTCTTCCCACACGATGTTACCTATTTTGCCCAGCGGGAATTTGTAGTCTTCAATCTCACCCAGCGGGGGAGTACCTGTCTGGGAGTTGGCAGACAGGCCGCCTGTCGGGCTCAGACGGAAGCGAACCATCGCATTACCCTGGAAGAAGGTGGCATTGGCAGGCACGATAAATGTCAGCTTGGCACCGCTCAGACCTCCGACGGGAATAGCTGCGCCGTTCGGGGCGAAGCTGCCCGTTGTCAGTTGCTCATTTGTTTCAAATGTTCCGTTACCGTTGAAGTCCACCCAGGCCTGCAGTACTGCTACGGAGGTAGTCATGTTCATGGCATCCACCATGAAGCTGGAGGTAGTACCCGGAACCATCGGACTGGCCAGCATCACGCCGTTCTCGTCGTCACCGGCGGGTGTGGAGGTGCCGAACGTAGTCAGGCCGGGATCACCATCATCGCCGGCACCCATGGAACCTGCCATCGGGTCGGGGTTACCGTCAATTTCGGCATCTACTGACGCACCCAGTTTCAAAAGTGGAGAAACCACGTGGGCTGGTGGGTTATCTCCGCCATTTGTATTATATGTATCCGGCAAATCACCGTAATCGAAGCCGGCTATGATTGCCATGTAATCTTCAATTTCTCCATCATTGGCAAATCCGGTAGCACCTACAGACAAGTCGGTAGTTATACGGAAACGTATGCCCACCTTCATCCCTACCGCAGAAGTTACTGGTGCAGTAAACGTGAGTGTTGCAGGACCGGAGTATCCGGCGGCCACATTTGTCATTTGTATTTCACCGGCATCATTGAAATCCTTGTCATTATTGAAATCTATGAATCCGGCTACTTTGGCGCTTACTGATGTATTATTAACGACCTGTACCTGGAAACTGGTTGGCACAGTAATCACAATAGTGGGGATAGTAGCCAAACCATCTTCGTCATCGGAAGCCGGAACTGTTCCATCATCACCGCCGCCCATCATACCGGCCATTATATTCGGCTGACCATCAGTTTCCATGTCAACCAGTCCACCCAAAAATACTGTTGGAGTCTGCAGAATACCGTGAGATGGTCCATTTCCGGAAAGTAGCGTGGGATATGAGTCGGGGAGATCACCCAAGTCCAGACATTGCATCGGGAAATTATTATTCAGTACAAAGGAGCCCGGAGTCAGAAGCATACTGTAATGGAACGGATTTGCGGTACAGCTACGGTCATCGAGCCTGTCATTCATATCAGTATCACCGGCACCCAGAGTGATTGTGTCGGAAGATGTAATCAGGACACTGCTCTGTGCTACACAGGCTGTTGATGTCAAAAATCCGGCGGGATTATTTACTGTAATGGTGTAAGTACCGGTAGCATCTACCAAAAACAGGTACACACCATCTGATCCATTTCTTATCATGTAAACATTCCCCGGGCCGGAGGCACTTACGAAACCTCCGTCGAGAATTTCTCCGGTATTCTCACAATATATATGACCCATAGGATCAATGTTGGCAGTATCAGGATTACTGTCGAAACAGTCTGCTATGTAATCCCCGTCTGCATCGGGGAAAAGGCCTGCATCAAGTGTAACGTTACCTGCTGAAGTATTGGTCACATCGAAACATCCTGTGAAGCCACTATTCATGGCAACATCCGAGTCCTGGTTGTCGAGAGTGTTCAGCTCGATATTCGGGATTGTCCAGCGCAAACCGGAGTTGCCGGGTATGCCGGAATAATCGAAATACATTGCATAGCTTCCGTTGGGGGGTACTGGCAGGAAATACTGACCATTCTCACCCGAGATTGCGTTGAATCCCTGTAATGGAAGGCCAGGTACTCCATTTGTACAGGTGTACAGGCTTGCTGACACACCTGAAATACCCATTTCAGTGGAATCCTGAAATCCGTCACGATCCTTGTCCAGCCAAACACGATCACCGAGAACTGTTTTGAGGTAGAAACACAACATAGCCGTATCGAAGGCTGCTGGTATATTGTCATCTTTGACGACGTACAGGAATACTACGGGTTCCGTAAAGTTGAAATTCGGGGTAAAAACGTAAGATCCGTCTGCTGCCAGTGAGAAACTGTAGTCTGCTGTGGTAATACTCATTGGAATTGCCGAGATTCCATGCCCTTCAGGATCCATATCATTATCAAGTACGTTACCGGTATTGGTGGATCCGGAAACTGCACATTTCTGATCATTTGCTGCCAGAACAGAGTTGGCACAGTTGACAGGTATAACCTGAATAAATTGACATGCCGAACCAGTAAGTACCGGACTGGAGTTATCGTTCACAGTGTAGATGTAAGAGTCTGATCCGACATATCCTGCATCAGGTATATAGGTGATATTACCTGTTATTGAATCCACGAAGGCAGTACCGTGATCTGGCTGGGTCACAACCATGATACTGGTCTGGTCAAGCAACTTGTTGACCGATCCTGCAAAGTCATTCGACAGGGTATTGATTGTAACCGCCTCGTCTACGAAGGTAATAGCCACGTCTGTGCTGGCGACAGGACTATTGGGTGCCAACTGATTCAGTATTGAAATTGTCAGTTTGACATCAAATGTATCAACCCCGTCGAAGACGGGGACGATGAAGTTGAAAACACCCGGTATGGATGCGGTAAAGGTGAAGAATCCGGTCTGTCCCACCACTGGTACAGATGACGACGGATTACCGGAAACTGCGATGGCGGGGAGATATTTTGTACCCGGAGGCATATCATCATTGGCACTCAGGTTGCCGGACACTGTGTCACCGAGACCTGCGACCTTTGAGTCGGGATAGGGAAGGGAGGGGTACACGTACAGGCAATAGTCCTCCACCTCCCCACTGCTTCGATATCCTGTCGGTGATGGATCGGAAGGCCAGTTGAGACTACCATCGGCTGTATAGCGAATGCGCAGATATGTTTTGCCAAAAGGAAGGTAGCCATCCGGATTGAAACCGGACCAGTCGAGGGCAAAGGATTGATAAACTCCCGGGTCTTTCCCTACCGGCTGTATTATGGAACGTTCGTTATCGTCGAAGCAGCCATCTCTGTTTATATCGAGCCAGCCTGCGAGATAAGCCAGATTGAAGGTATCGTTCAGTACTTTATTAACGGTAATGCCATAGTAATCAACCGATCGGTGAACGTTAATTATACCTGAGACGGCATCTTCATCGTCTTGTTTATTCGTGTCGTCACCAGTAGAAGGGGTTCCCCAGTAAACGCTTTGCGGGCTCACTTCTTTATCTGCATAATTGCCTATTCTGAAGCCTCCTATCAGTTTGTGGTGAGCGGGGCTTCCCTTCTCATAGGAGTAAGGTACATCGCCGTAGTCGTCTCCGGAGCACTCACTGAGGGGAATAACCTGAACAGGAACCGTAGCTGGTAATATGCAGTTATTGGCCAGATTTGTGACACGAACACGGTAAACAGTTGATGAAACAGGTGTCGCCAGCGGATTCTGATCAAACGGGCCGTTGAGCGAGCCTGATGGTGTCCAGCTATAAACATAATTACCACCAGCCGGTGTCACCTCCAGTGGCAGTACAAGCGAGGTGCCGGCGCACACCTTTAAAGGAGAGGATGAGCTGGCATTGATTCCGAATTCCGGATCGTTCACCACCACTATTATTTCCCTGTAATTTGAGCAGCCGGTCAGCAAACTGGTTTGGGTAAGCCTGTATTTCGTTGTTTCTTTGGTAGTGAACACCGATTGAGGGTTGTTGGGGGAAACAACGCCTTCCAGTGGCGACCACTGATAAATCATATTTATTTCTCCGGGGAAGCCCAGTGTAGTTTCACCACCTTTACATATAGTGGAAACACCTCCGATGGTGAAGGGCGGCGGAGTTTTCACAATAACATTTACCTGATCCGTAGCCGTACAGCCATTCCTCGTTACAGTAAGTGTGTAGGTAGTCGTGGAAGACGGTGTTGCAACAGGATTGGCAATGTTCGGGTTGTTTAGTCCTGATGACGGTGACCAGGAATAAGTGGATCCCGGAACCGGATCTTTGCCTAACATATAGTTTTCACCCGGACAAATACTGACATCTGGTCCGGCCACAGCCTCTGTACCGGGTTCAGGTGTTACAGTACATGATCTGACTGATTTACATCCGTTATTGTACGTGACTACCAGTTTGTATGTTGTTTGTTGAGAGGGGCCAGCCAGTGGATTGGCACAGGTTGTACAGCTCAACCCGCCAGACGGTGTCCAGGAGTATGACTGTACATCTGGCAAGCTGCCAGTATTACCGGAGGCCCCCAGGCCAATATTTATCGGAGCAGAGGGGCAAACTTCTCTGTTCGAGAGTACAAACGGTGGCGAAGGCAGTACCGTGACCGTTACAGAACCCGTGACAGGCGGGCCGCAGTCAGAGACGGTTACAGTATATGTTGTGGTTACCGATGGAGAGGCAACGGGATTTGGACAGTCGGTACAACTGAGTCCTGTTGCCGGCGACCAGGAATATGTTGCTCCCGTTACGCCGTTGTCACCCAGTTGTACCGACAGGCCCGGACAGACAGGTGCTGGTGCGGTCAGATTGGGGAGAGGCGTTCCGGAGGTTGACATTAAATCTACGGTGTCTTTATACTGGCAGTTGTAATTGGGTTCTGTAACCGTAAGAATCAGACGGAGATCAGATCCGGCGAATAGCAAATCCGGATTTGCGTCAAACTGATTTGTTCCATTTTGCCAAGGGGAGTTGGATGGACTCCATGAGAAACTGAATATATTGCCGGAGTCAACTGGCTTTCCGATACCCACCACTGCTCCCGCACATACAGTTTGGTCGGGACCTGCGTCGCCGAATACAAGCGGTACCACTACTCTCATTGTATCCAGAATATAGCATCCCGTTCCTATATCTTCCACCCTGACAATATAGGTAGCGGAATTCTGCAGTGTGACTTCAGGATCGGAATCAAGTTTGTCCACTGCAGGATTTGCCATTCCTTCCGTATTATTCCAGAGATAGGCGTAGCCCTGTACAAAAGGACGACCAATATTTATGGTTTGCCCGGGGCATTGAAAGGTGTCGGACACAGCAAAAACCGGCAATGAAAGTGCCGGGTCATTCACAAAAAGTGTATCTGCCGCCACACAGTTCGAGTCTGATTTGTTGGTTGCCAACACGGTGATGGTAAGTGCTCCGGGTACGATTAGTTTGGGTACTGGCAGGGTATCGTTATCAAATGCCCAGGAGGGACTTCATTTGAAGTAATAGTCATCCGGGTCAATATATTTTGCATATACCCGGTAATTTCCACCTGGTAGCGGACAACCTGAACCTCCGGTTACCCGAATTTCACAATCGGAACCACAACCGCCCCCACCGCCGGAGCATATATTGATAGTATTGAGAAAAGAATAGCAACTAACCCCGTTGAGGGTCGTCTTTCTCCTGAAAGTAACACTGTTGCCAGATCCCGGAACAAGTCGAAGAATTGCATCAGCCCCGTTATTTCTGGTAGAAGCGACATAAAATTGGGCATCTCCTGATACTTTCTCCCAGGTATAAACGGCTTCCGGAGAGTTTACCTCGCCGGCATCAGCTTCCTGACTGATCCATCTCGGGCTGTCGCACCATGTATCATTGCGGGGGGTAACCTGAAAATAAATGGTGTAAACATCCACCCAGTCAACAAAAACGCAACCACTTTTTTCTGCAGTCACAGAGTATGTCAGTGGTACATTCACCACATTTATACCTGCATCATAGGTAGTCTGAGCAACCTGATTATTTACAATGTATGAGCCTGGTGCCCATGTATAATTATAACCGGAAGCTCCTGGTAATCCGAGGGTGGTTATATCTCCCTGGCAAACCGTCTTGTCGGGTCCGGCGAACTCATCAATACCATTTGGAAGTGCTACTGGAGTCACTGTTATATCATCTGTAAGGGTACATACGTCCCCTGATTTCTCCGTAACACTTACTGTAAGCGTATAGGTTGTGGTGTTTACTGGTGCAGCTACCGGTTGCGGACATGTGGTACAGGATAGTCCGCCTGCAGGTGACCACGCATAACCTACCTCTGAAGCTCCCTGTATGGGATCCAGGCCCAGTTGTACTCCGTCTGAACCCTGACAAAACGGTCTGTCGGTGCCGGCATTGGCCTTCACGGGCTCTACAGAAACCTGATCTATTCCGAAACAGCCCGCAGAATCGGTTATCCTGAGAGTATATATTGTTGATTCAAGCGGAGTATTGGTCAGATCAGGCGTTGTATCCGCAACTACAGTTGATGAGCCTATATACCATGCATAACTGTAAGGAGCACCCGAACCTCCGGTCGCCGAACCGTTCAATGTGACAGAATTGCCATAACAAGTGTAGTATTTTGTACCGCCTGCGTCACAACGCCTGACGCCGGAAATAGTAGATGCCTGTCGCCTCCGCTTCCGGGTTGTAGTTTTTGGTGGTGGCGCCGGGAATATCCTGCCATGGGCCATTGATGTTGGTAGCGCGTTGCCATTGGTATAAAACGGCATTGCTGTAATCCAGAGGCCCCGTAATTACAACCTTGCTTCCTGTAATTTCAGATACCAGTCCACCTGCGCAGGAGGTCAGCAACAAGGGTGAAAGTTGATTGGCTGATGACTCAATACTGTCGGGTAATATACCCTCATCAAAATTGCCAATCAGAAAGCCGCGAGTGTTGTAACTGACAGGCTGGTACGTTCCCGGTGTTGTGACATCTGTCCAGTTTGATGAATTGACAGCCTCTTCCAGGACGCCCATCGCCAGAACAATCCGATCATTCTGTAACTGCAGACCCACATTGGTGGTTTGGGCATTATTCCCGCCGCCACCGCCATACCATGTGCTCCACTCTCTGATTCGGCCTCCATTACCCAGTTTGCACAGGTGGGTGCCTCCCATACGATTCCTGTACGGGCCGCCGATATGAGCACATGGCGTTGTACTCTCTTCCAGTGTTCGAACCGTAATTGGCGAGGGCAGGTATGCAATTGCCAGGTATATATCATCCCCTGCAGGGTCATATTTGAAATCCATTCCCCATGGCGCTGCATATTCCACCGACGACGGATAGTACATGGTTGAATATAACAACTGTTTCGCGTCATTTGAAATCTGACATATCTGAATAAGGTCTTCATGGTCAGGAGTGAATGGATTTGACTGAATATAGGCATCCGCTGTAGGCATCCAGCGAAGTGTATCCTGAAGCGACGTATAAAAAGCCAGCCATATTTTACCTCCCGGATCTACCTGTATCCTGGTCCCCGATTCTGCCTGCCCGGTGAAAACAAAATCATTACCCCCTATCCAGGTGCCCCACTGCTTTATTCCCGAAGTGTTGAATTTCACCATGAATGCACCAGTACCATCTGACACCTGTGTTTGAAGTACTCCCGGCGTTGAGACGTCTGCGAACGGGGCGTTGTCTCCGCCCTTTCCACAAAGCAGATATATATTATTCTGACTGTCAGTAGTCAGTGCGTCTGGCCAGAAATCTATAAAATTGGATGTATTTACCGCTGATTCTATCAGTGTGCCGCTCCATACTGCATTACCGCTGATATTGAACTTGGCTCCCACCACTTTCCAGACCGTGGTGGTATTGTTAATCACGCTTCCGGTGAAAGGGAAATTATTGACTTTTGAAACGCCCGCGAAGATGATATCTCCGGAAGGGTCTGTAGTAATAACGATAGGACGGTCATAGGGGTTATTTATCTGGGAATTACCCTCGTTTCCGGTGCCACCCACATATTGCGACCAAACCCGCTGCAGGTTGAAGTCAAATCTGGCAATCAAAAAGTCTATATCCCTGCGCGCAGCACCCATGGTTGCCATATTGTTCGAATTAGTGTAGGAAGCCACGTACACCCCGAGTGCATCAACATGGATAGTTGGTCTCCACTCTGACTTGTTACCGCCAAAATAGGTAGCAACTTTCATTTTGCCCTTCTTGTCCAGCTTGAAAAGTATAATATCCGTTTCCCCGTTCACCACCGACTGAAATGCACCGGACGTGGCAAACCCCGGGTACTTGGTTGTAGCAACCAGATAGAGATTGCCCTCCTGATCCATACCCGAAAAGTTGGGTGAATACACATCCATAAATGTGCTTACAGGCTCCTGAATAAACGTACCCCATATCAGACGTGGCGTCGGGTCAATCGTAAGTGTCCGTGATTTGTCATACGCTGGCATGCTGAAGCCGAATGTGTTATTGCCCAGAGAGGCATATCGAATCATTACCTCTTCGGCCCGGTCATCCAGCCACGACATAGGAATATTTTCTTCCACCTTGCCGTGAGCTACAGCCATGACTATTTTACCATCCTGAAGTTCAACACGATCAGCTCCCCTGTACTCAAGTAAAATCTGTTTGGCATCACCGCCAGGCCTGATGATAAAGTTATATTCCACCGGAATATCCCCGGAATCTTTGATCGTGAATTCTACGTCTATATTCGGATATGCGTTGCGGTAAATTACCTTCCTGAAATGACGCACGGTCACACCTGAACCTGTTTCCGAATTGACAAAATTGCAGGAAATATCCTCTGGTTCCAGCCCCTCTATCTGTACATTTGGATTGATACCGGGCAGGTTGATGTCTATGCGATGAAGTTTGAACTCCTTTACCGTTTTACGGCTGAATATTGTATCGTTAACTGAACTGCCCGAGTTACGCGTAACAGCATGTCCCTCAAAAACCGGAACCCATGTATCATAACTGAACCCGTCGCGACGCAACTGCACGTTCATACCGGCTCCATGGTATAAAAACAGCACGCTACTATTCGGGTTTCCGTTCTGATCCAGAATCTGACCCAGATTCTCAGTAAATGCTCTACCCGGATTAATGTCCGGTGATAATGATCCGGTTTCAAAATTATTTTTCTGTGCAACAGTAACAGTGGAGATTAAAGTTGAAAAAAGTAGCATTAGAAGGAACGCCGGCCGAACGGACCGAGCTTCCCTCTTTGGAAGATTGCGCTTCATGAGAACTTTGTTGAACGTGGAACAATAAGAGATTAGTCTTGATGTGTCCGTGACACATCAAAAGGAGGGCAAAATTGCCATATCTCAAACCAGCGCAACATGAATATTCGTTCAAAAACCTTTGAAAACGGTTCAAACTTGTAATTGCAATTCTATTACGGAGAGACAATTATCTTTCAATGAAATATTTGTCTATACTTTCGAAAAATTATGTACTAGAAAAACAGTTTTCAATAATCAAAGTTACTTCAGAGCCTTTACCTGCTCCATCACCTTTTCTTCCAGTGATTTTTTAAATGCCGCCACTCTTTCGAGCAGTTCCGTATCGCTTGTTGCCAGCATCTGGGCTGCCAGTATGCCGGCATTTTTTGCCGCATTCAGTGCTACGGTAGCCACGGGTACTCCTTCCGGCATTTGAAGTATAGACAATATGCTGTCCCAGCCATCAATCGAGTTGGATGATTTGACAGGCACCCCTATCACGGGGAGCGGAGAGATAGCTGCTACCATGCCCGGCAGGTGGGCTGCCCCTCCCGCCCCTGCAATGATTACCCGGATGCCACGTCCGTGCGCATCGCGCGCAAACTCGAACATGCGCACAGGGGTACGGTGTGCCGAAACGATAGTCATTTCAAACGGAACCTGCAGTTCATTCAGTACATCAGCTGCTTTCTGCATGACCGGCATATCGGAGCCGGAACCCATGATGATTGCTACCATTGTTATTTTATGAGGTAGTACGCCTGTGTGGCGCCGTTATTGTTTGCCACCAGAAACAGTGGGGTATTGCCACTTTTCAGCATTTTTACATCGCGGGCTTCGCCGGAAGCCCAGAAGCCGGAGCGGCGGGGTGCGATGGCCCTGAATGCTCCTTTTCCTGTATTTTCCAGCAGCAGACCATTACCTGCATCGAGCGGACCGCTTTCGGTCTGTTGTCCGTAATCATTTCCGACAATCAATATGTCCATATCGCCGTCGTTCTGCCAGTCGAAGCACTGTATTCCCATCACCGGAGAGATCTGCGCCTCGTTGGGCAGTTTTTTCATCACAAATTTGCCACCCTCATTGATGAATACAGTTGAAGCCAGATAGTTACACCTGAACTGTGTGGCCGACTTGATCTGTTCTTCATCGAGTACATCGCCTATACCGGCTTTTGCATAATTGATGGTGCGAACAAATTTTTTGCGCAACCCCGGCAACTGTTTGATAAGCACTTCTCTCAGTGCCACAGGGTATTCGTGCGAACCTTCCATTTGGGTCATAACCGGATCCATGCTGCCATTCCCGTCGAAATCTTTGGCATACATTCGCAGCGGAGCTTCCTGTGAGGCAGTAAAACGGGTATTCAAACCGATATTGCCTGCTACAAAATCCATGTCACCGTCGCCATCCAGATCGGCAGGCTCCAGGCTCCGCCAGATGCCCTCTGTGCCTGAAAGGCCGTAACTGGCCGATATGTCCTCTACTTTGCCGTTGTTGACCGCAAACAGGCGGATACCCGTCCATTCACCTGCTATAAGCAACTCTTTCTTTCCGTCTCCGTTGAAATCGGCCCAGGTCATGTCGCGTACCATACCCAGTCCCTTGAATCCCGGAGCTGCTCTGTCGGTCATGTCTGTGAAATTGCCCTTGTCGTTTTGCCATACCATACCGGGTACCGACGCGGGGTATTTTCCGGGCACACCCCATCCACCCCAGAACAGATCCTCATCGCCATCGCCATCGTAATCAAACGCTGTGACAACAGACAGGGAACCGAAGGAAACCGGCATGCCGCTGCTTTTTTTGGTGAAATTGCCCTTCCCGTCGTTGATATAAATACGGGGAGCGTAACTGGCAGCATTGGCGGGATCGGTATTTCCGCCCGAAGCAACAGCCAGATCCATGTCTTTGTCGCCGTCGGAATCAAAGAATACAGCTCCGGTGTCTTCAGATTCCTTGTCGCTGTCCAGTACAGTGCCCGAGGCAGACTGAAAAGCTCCACCGCGCTGAATAAATACAGCTCCCGGGGCGCCTGCGGCATTTCCTATGAAACAGTCGTCCTGTCCGTCGCCGTTCACATCTCCCACTGCGATTTTCGGCCCGGGGCACGACATTTTCCAGGGCAGCAGTCTTTCCCGGGTAAAGTCCTGAATATCATCTTCGCGGTGCGTGAACGCGGGAGCATTACCGGTGCGGAAAATGGCGGCTCCTGCTGCCGGCAGACTGATTTTCCCGGGACGGGCATCGTCAATCTTCACTACAAGCCGCTGGTTGGCGGGCACATTTTGCAGTCTGACGAGTTTCCCGCCGGGAAATTCCACCTCTACCAGATCGGCCTGGCGCGCTTTATCAAGTCCGTAGTGAAGCAGGGGTTCTACGGAAGAGAAGAAGCCGCGGGTAGGTGTGAGCTCGTCCACATATTCATTGTTGCCCACTTTCACGTGTACGCGAGCGCCCACGGCAAAGGTATTGGGAGCGGCCCCCTGCAGCCTGATCTGCAACCAGGCCCCTTTGTTCTGTTCTGCGGCCCGGTTTTTGTAAATCAGGGCTTCGCTGTTCAGGGCATTGACGATCATGTCGAGGTCGCCGTCATTATCGAGGTCGGCGTAGGCAGATCCGTTGGAATAATTCAGGTCGGTAAAGCCCCAGGCTGTACTTGCATTCTCGAAAGTGAGATCGCCGCGGTTGCGGTAGCAGTAGTTCTGAATGGGCGTACTGGGTATCAGATCCAGAAATTTCTCCACATCGGGGATGTTTTTCTGGTTGAAGCCCCCCATTTTTGAGACAGAGTCCACCACGAAATTGATGTAATCGAGGTTACTCATGTCGCGGCGGTAGCCGTTTGCCACAAAAATATCGCGCCAGCCGTCGTTATCGTAGTCCTGAATAAGCGGAGCCCAGCTCCAGTCGGTCTGAAAAACGCCGGCCAAACAGCCAATTTCGCTGAAAGTACCGTTGCCGTTGTTCAGTTGCAGCACATTGCGCATTTGCTGTTTCCCGTAACCGTATTTTATCAGGGTAGTCTGGCGGTCGAGGGTCATGGTGTTCATGAGCTCTTGCCGACGCATGGCAGGTTCGGCCAGCATGTCGAGCGCCATGATGTCGTTCAGCCCGTCGTTATTTATGTCGCCGAAATCAACTCCCATGGTGTGGTTGGAGAAGTGCCGGAAGGTGTTGGTTACGCGCTCGGAGAACGTGCCCGGTTTTGACGGATTGTTCAGG
>JAJTFM010000132.1 GCA_021298575.1 Saprospiraceae bacterium
CTTTCAAGGATCCTAACCCAGCTGTGTGTGGCCACTACACCTACAACATATTGCGTGTATTTACTGCCACCGATGAGTGCGGAAACAGTACTACTGCCACACAGCTTATATCAGTAGTGGACACCAAACCGCCAGTGCCTGTCGGTTTGCTGGACACAACAGCACTCTGCAGCAATCTTGTGCCCTTTCCGCTCCCGACGCCCGGTGCACTCGATGCCTGCTCAGGCCCCACTTCTCCGCCTGTTTCATCCGGCACCATCAATTCCACCGCCACCTGTCCGGGCAATTACACCATAGAGGTCAACTGGACAGCTCATGACGTGTGTCTGAATCAGGTTCAGTTTATCCAGACGGTACATGTTATAGATACGGTTGCACCATCCCTGACCAATATTCCTGAAGATATTACCGTTGAGTGCAACAGTATTCCATCACCACCGAATACATCCACCTTCAACGGAACAGACCTCTGCAGCCCCACGGTAAATGTATCGCTGACAGAAACCGAGATCCGAGGCAATGATACCGGCGCATGCGATTACTGGACAAACTGGACACTGAAACGCGAGTGGACAGCCACCGACGGATGCGGGAACGGCCGCACCTACACACAAATGATACATATACGTGATACCGAAGCACCGGTAATCACGCTGCCACCAACTCTTGCACTCGGGAACGAGCAGGGTTTGTGCGGCAGAAATATTGTCATGCCAGAGCCTTTGTCTGTCCTTGACGATTGTACCGCACTAACGAACAGCGTTGTGCTCAGGGATACACAACTGGTCACCCCCCTGCTCAATTCCGGTCCGCCGGATGTACCGGTTGATACTGTTGTGATAGATTTCATAACACCCAACATCCCCCCGGAAGCCCCGGCAACTACGTCTGTGTCGCTGTCTGTTTTTCTGGAAAGGATGGATGCTGACTTGCCCACCGAGCATTTCAGGATATATGGAGAAAACGGAGTTTTACTGGGGAAAACGTCTGCCACTCCGGGTCAGTGCAGCGTTGTTCCGGGTGTAACGGTGCTTTCCATTACAGCCAGTCAGTTTAACCAGTGGGCAACTGACGGTATCTTGCGCATCATACTTGCCCCCAACGGTACAGGTAATCAGGCTATCAATCCTGTTTGTGCGGGCGCCCGCGTGCGTGCGCAGGTGTCTTACTCCTATTCCACACCGCAGGTTCCGGTCAGTCTGGATTATTCCGTTGACGGCGGGAGCGTACAGGCTTTTCCTCCGGCGGGCACAACATACCTCGGAGCTGGCACGCACACTATTGTTTACGGAGCTACCGACTGTACGGGGAATAGAAGTACTGCCTCGCTGCAGGTAATTATCAGTGACACAGAGCCTCCGGCAATTGCACCACCTCCTGCACAGACAGTATATGTTGGCGTATCATCCTGTGAGGCGACCTTCAGCCTGCCATTTCCCGGCATAGAGGAGAACTGTCTGATGCCTGGTCAGATTTCGGAGAGTACCAACTGGCTTCCGTTGCATTTTGATGAACAGCCTGATGCCGGTGTTATACCCGACGAAGAAATACTTTCGTTCTCCGGCCTGACGCCCAATGCAGCAGGGCAGGGTGTGCTCACCGTCCGCTTTAAAGGCGATAATGCCAACCCTCGGGAGTACTTTAATATTTACAGTGGTTCAAACTGGCTGGGCAGAACCAGCCTGAGCCAGCCCTCCGGCAGTTGTACTGATACGGTTATCAGTACCATAACACTAACAGACGCCCAGATTAATGCCATTACACAGAGCGGATCGGCTTCCTTCCGTGCAGTTCCAAATACAGATCCGGGTTCGCCTTTCGACTTTGACTTTATTAATCCGTGTGCCGCACCAGGTATCGACCGAACGGATGGAGTCAGTTTCATCCAGGCATCACTTGCATACAGTTTTGCCACAGTAAATTACACTGTAACCAACAATGCCGGCAATGCGGTTGTCGCAACCGGAACACTGTTTGGCAATCAGACTTCAGTTTCCCTCGTGCCGGGTATTTATACTGTAAAATATACTACCACTGATGTTACCGGACTGACAGGTTCGGCATCCTATCAACTGACGGTCAGAGACACAATCAGGCCAACTGCTGTGTGCAAGCAATCGGTATTTGTCAGTGTCAATCCGTCGGGGGTAAACAACTTTACCCTTCAACCGGCCCTGTCGTTTCAGCTATCACAGTCAGTTTTCACCTGTACACAGGCTGGCAACAGTTACACCGTTATACTTACTGCTACTGACAACTCGGGCAACACCTCCACCTGCCTTACACAGGTTTCTGTCAATACGACCCCGCCCGTCCCTTCCTACGATCCGGTTTGTCTGGGTGACACCCTGTTTTTGCGTGCCAATGCACCAACTGGCCTGTTTGCCTACCAGTGGCAGCATGTCAGTTTTACATCGGGCCTGAAAGATCCGGTTCGTCCGAACATGACATCGGCATTTGAGGGGATATACACACTGACAATCAGGGGTGTGACGGGCTGTACTTCCTCAGCTTCAGTGACGGTAAATATTACTCCGCTGAATGTGCCCAATATCACCATTTCAGGTGGAATTGGTAGCAATAACAACTTCTGCACCGACCAGGATGTGGTACTGGGAACAGCCACAGTACCTGGTAACGGCGTTCAGTATCAGTGGTTCCTCAATACGCAGCCAAACCCTGTGCTGATTGCCACTACCTCATTGCCTTCCCACACCATTATTCAACCTCCGGCAGGTCAGTATCAGTACTTTGTCCGGGTAAAAATCGGAGATTGCATCACCCCCAACTCCATCGTGGCAACGGTGACCGTTAATCAGCGACCCTCGGCCAGTGTAACAGACGACAAGATTGTTGTTTGTGAGGGAAGTACCGTGGCACTTGGTACAAGCGTTTCGGGTTCGGGCATATTGTACAACTGGTTTGGTCCGGGTGAATTTTCCAGTTCAGGCCAGTTTCCGGTGGTAACCAGTTCGGCAGCGCCGGAAGATGCCGGTATCTACACCTTGTGTATTGCTGATCAGAATTCAGGCTGTATTTCCAATCCGTGCGCCTATGTAAACGTACTGGTGAATTACAGTCCGCCGCAGCCCCAGATTAACGGTACACTGAATATATGTATCGGTGATGATGCCACTATGATAGCCGCGCTTCCCGGTCAGACAACGCAGTTTGAGTGGGAGAGAAATGGCATATTCTTTACGGCATCTCCACAGAATCAGCTGACACTTGCCGATATGACAGCGGCGGATTGTGCCAACTGGAGAGTAAGGGCACAGTATCAGACCTGTTTTTCGCCCTGGTCTGCCCCGGTCAATGTGTGCCCTGCACCTTACCCCTCCATCAGCGCATCATCCAATTCTCCCATATGTGCCGACTCTGTGCTGTATCTGCAGGCAACATCATCCATACAAAACCTTTCCTGGTGCTGGCAGTTTCCCGATAACACATTTGTCTATCAGGAGGATATCACCGTTTCTTCAGGTACGTCCGGAATCTATACCGTCATTGCAAAAAACGGACTGGCAGCGTGTTCTGATACGGCAACTGTGGTCGTTGAGGTAAGTACTCCGCCAACTATTGAAGGTATTTCAGTGGATGCTCCTGCCTGTGCCGACGGAGTTTCGGATGCCTGTCTGATACCTGTTATTTCAGGTGGAACCATGCCCTTCACTTATATCTGGTCCAGGCAGGGAAATCCGATAGCAAACAGTCTGAGTCTGTGTTTCCCCGATGTTACGGCCACTTCCAATGGCCCCTATACTTTTGTAGTGAAAGATGCACGCGGATGTCCTTCACCGGCCGGATCAGTGACACTCAGTGTACAGTCGCAGGTAGTCACACCTGTGCTTCAGATTTCACCCAATCCCGTATGCGCGGGCGGGGATGTCACGGTGCGGGTAACCAATTCCGGCAGTTACAATGCCAATTCTGAATTCAGGTGGCTGTTACCCTCCGGGGACACTGTAATCACATCGGTACCCCAGCTGCTTCTGCAGAATGTCACATCTGTGGAGGCCGGCACATACAGGGTACTGGTTGTGGAAGGTGTTTGTCGGTCAGTAAATTCCAATGCAGAAACATTAACAGTGAATTCGGTGCCTGCTGCACCGGTGCTCACGAGCAACCAGCCGGTTTGCGAAGGAGAGTCGCTCGGGCTTAACGCCACTTTTGTTGCCAATGCGCAGTATTTCTGGGGTGGTCCCAACGGTTTCCAGAGTTTTATTTTCAACCCGGTGAGGACATCCGTGAAACCGGCGGACTCGGGTGAGTATTACGCCTATATATCACTGAATGGTTGTCAGTCAGACACCGCAACCATTCCGGTTACGGTTGCGGCACTGCCACAGCAGCCAGTGATAATCAATAATGGTTCTGCGGCCGTGTGTCTCGATCAGATGCCACTGGAGGGCTCACTGGCGGTCGGTCTGGCCACCCAGACCCCGGGAGCGCTTTATACCTGGCTGAATTCTGCCGGCGACACTCTGGCAGGACCTTCTTCAGTTACGGTACTCAATTTTGCCTCACTTCCGGCTGGCAGCATTATTCCCGGAGCGAATCAGTTCCGCGTTGTTGCATGGAGATCGGGTGCAATCTCCGGTTTTGGCTGCAGTTCGGTAATTTCCGTGCCGGTTTCTGTTCAGTTTGATACCATTCCCAACAACTTTGCCAGCGTTGCGGCCGATCACCCGGCCTGTGCATCGGCCGCAGTGACACTGATGGCCACCCCTCCCAGCGGAGGAATAACAGGGAAATGGCGACAGTTGTCGGGGCCTTCGGTGTCTGTGGTGAACAGCGATTCACCCAGTGCGCAGTTTGCGGGGATGGCCGGCAATACCTACCAGTTTGTGTGGTCGCTTAGCAGCGGAGGATGCCGTGATTTCAGTCAGGATACCCTTACCATCCATGTCTCGCCACCTGAAACCGCCAATGCCGGACCGGATTTGTTCACCTGCGACGGACAGGATGTTGAGCTGAACGCAACCCAGGGCCAGTTCTCTCCTGGAATTTGGAGCCAGATGGGACAATCCGGCGTTAGCATCACGGATCCTGATGAACCTCAAACGCCGCTGTCAGGGCTGAATCCGGCCAACCGTTACTTCTTCACCTGGACACTGGGGGATATCGGTTGCGGTATTTCCTCCGATCAGGTGATGGTGGATTACTACAGCGTCAAACCTACCATAACAGGCGACGAGTTTGTTTGTACCGGACAAAACCAGACAAATATATCCGCCTCCGCGATACAGTCGTGGGAACAGGGAGTATGGGGCAGCGAGACCGGCAATCTCGTTTTCAGTCCGCCGATGGCCAGTTCTACCACCGTCTCTGGTCTGGTACCCGGTCAAAACGTGATTTACTGGACAATCAACAACGGAATATGTGGCAATAACTCCCGTGACACATTTACCATATATTACGAAATCTTCCCTCAGGCCAATCCCGATGAAGTAGAGGTGGATTTCGGCACAGAGACGCCGTTCTCTGTACTCGGCAACGATATACTGCCTACCGACCTGCCCGATTTGCAGATTACCATACAGCCGCTGAACGGTACAGTGACACAGGGTTCCGCTCCGGGTTCATTCATTTACCGTCCGAACTCCGGCTTTACCGGTGAGGATCAGCTCACCTACAAAATCTGCAATATCAATTGTGCCAACGCGTGCAGTTCCACCACCGTAAGATTCAGAGTAGCCCAGCCGGAAAAGTGTAAAATTCCGACTATTATTACGCCCAACGAAGACGGGAAGAACGACGAATTCATACTCGGTGAAGAGTGCTACATCAACGGAGAGGGAGAAGACAACATTATCTCCGTCAGTATATTCAATCAGTGGGGTGATGAAGTATTTCACAGCGACAGCTACCCGCGTCCGCTGGAAAGCGGTCACTGGGACGGTTCCTACAACGGCAAAAAACTGCCGCCGGGCACCTATTACTACCTGATTCAGTTTAATCAGCAAAAACCGGTTTCCGGTTTTATCCTGTTGCAACCATAATACCCGGCCGATGTTGAAAAAAATTACACTCGCCCTTCTGTTGTTTACTCCTTACTGTGTCAATGCACAGCAGGAACAGATGTACACCCAGTTTGCACTGAACAAGTTGCCTTATAATCCGGGATATGCAGGCAGTTTTGCCTCACCCACACTCACCGCCGTATTCAGAAAACAGTGGACGGGCGTCGAGGGTGCACCCGATGCGCAGGTAGTGAGTTATCATCAGCCCACGTACAACAACCAGCTTGGTATCGGAGGCAGTATCAGCAGGCAGAGCATTGGCATCTCCAATAGCCTGACCCTTGATATGGCCTTCGCCTATAAAATCCGGATGAAGAGAGGTGTTCTCGGAGTGGGTATGCAGGCCAGTGTCAGGAATTTCCGGCAAAACTGGTCGGACCCCCGGATATATGCCATTGACCAGAATGACACTTCGATACCGGTGGAGCCCGGTAGCAAGTTCATGCCCAACTTCGGTACGGGTTTGTACTATACGGCGTACAAAGACAAATGGTATGCCGGCATTTCGCTGCCGCGCATGATCAGAAACAATATTGACTTTTCGGAATTCGGCAACGTTTTTTCCAGGGAGGTACATCATGTTAATGCCATGGGAGGATTTTCCTCCAAAGTGAATGATGAAATGACCGTTACAACCCAGGCCCTTTTCCGGTATGCTGTGGCTGCTCCGTTCGATTTTGAGCTGAACTCATCCGTCCTGTTGAGAAAAAAATTCTACGGCGGACTCACATATCGTGCAGGCGGGAACACCAAAGGGGCGGGAGAAAGCGTTGATGCATTATTCGGCATGCAGGTGAACGCAAATCTGTTTTTTTGCGTTTCATACGATATAGGCATATCGCGCCTGCGGAAAGCCAGCAACGGAACAGTTGAGCTCACTGCCAGATGGTGGTTCTCGCCCCCCGATGATGTTGACAGCGGAAAAATAGATTCGGGCAGGCCGTTTTGATCGAACGTCAGAAAAACAACTCAAAACATGATTCGCAAAATACTACTCCCGCTTTTGATTCTGTGTGCCACGCTGGTGGCGGCCCAGTCCACGTCAAAAAGTAAATCCAAGGAAAGATTTCGCGAAAAGGATGATCGCCGTTTCCCTGTACGGGTGGAAAACCTGAATATCATCAATCTCCCCGGAACGGATTATGCTCCGGCTTTCTACGACAACGGAATCATTTTTGTCTCGGCACGGTCCAAACGCGGACCCAAGGACGAGGCCACCGGTGAGCCCTTTCTGGATCACTACCTATCCACGTTTGACGCTTTGGGCAAACTGATTCCCCCGCAGAAGCTTGAATTCAACATCCTGAAAAAATCCGACTTCAACGAGGGCTCCGTTTGCGTGAGCCGCGACTACCAGACAGCCTATATTTCCAGAAACAATAACATTGACGGTGTAATCAAGGCTGGCAAGGATGGTCGCTCGACACAGAAAATATACGAAGTGCAGTACGGATTCCCCGACTGGACCCGTCCGGTGGAACTGCCTTTTAATAGCGACGATTACTCCTGCCTGAACCCCAGTCTGAGTCTGGACGGCAAATGGCTGTACTTCGCATCCGATATGCCTGGCGGCTACGGCGGCTACGACATATATGTGGTGGAAAGAAAGGAAGAAGGGTGGGGTACACCCAGAAACCTGGGCTCGCTGGTAAATACGGAGAAACAGGAGATGTTTCCTTATATCAGCTTCTCCAACACGCTCTTCTTTTCTTCCAACGGCCATGAGAAAAACCTGGGCGGAATGGATATTTATTATGTCAATAATCCGCTTGAAGAAGATTTGGAAGCCCAGGTTGTAAATATGGGTGAACCTTTTAATTCAAAATACAACGACCACAGTTTCATCGTGGATGATTCCGGGAACAGCGGTTATTTCGCCAGCGACAGACCTGAAACAGGGTACGGGAAAGATGATATATACCAGTTTTTTGCATCCAGCGGCATAGAAGGTACGGGTAAACCGGCTGTGAATGCGGCCAAAATCAATGTGATTGACAAAAAAACCGGAGAGCCCGTCAAGGGCGCCGAGATCAGGATACTGCAGCCTGCCGATAATGGCTTCAGTGATATGGTGAGCAGCGACTTTTATTCGCTGGATCTGGTGCCGAGACAGGATAATCCGGAATCATTTACCCTCTCTCTGGTCAGGAAAAGCGCTTCAGAGATGGGTAACCCTGATTTGCTCACCAACGTAGCTGGTGAAGCGCTCACAGAGTTCACCCGTTACAAGCAGTATCTGGTAATTGTGAGTGCAGAGGGGTATGCCCCAAAGGAGCAGTTCCTTTTTGTTGACACGGAAGAAGAACTTGATATCAATTTCAAGTTGGCTGAAAAACCGCCATGTCTGAGAGCTGGTGGCATCGTACTGACTACCGAGTTCGGAACCCGCATAGCCAATGCCACGGTCAAGTTCGTACACCGGGAGACGTTCCACTCGGAAACAGTAAGAACAACCTGGAGCGGTGAATTCGACGCTTGTCTGTCAGATCCCGGCGATTACATCGTATATGTTGAACGCGCCGGATTCCAGCCGGAAAATTACAGGCTAACCATAGGGGAGAGTGGAGATCGCGCATTTCAGGAAATACGTTTAAGTCCGGTAGAGGCTGCAGCCAGCGCAGAAGCAGAAATGCCGCTTGCCAACGGCCTGAGCGAGGGATCGGTGCTCGTGCTCGACAGAGTTTTCTACGAGTATAACAAGACTACCCTGAACCAGAGCGCCATACGTTATCTCGATGCGTTGCTTGAGGTTATGAACCGCTATCCGAATATGGAGATATCGCTACTTGCGCATACAGACACGCGTGGTGATGCCGACCTGAACATGATTCTTACAGAAGAGCGTGCCAAGAATGCGCGTATATATCTGGTGTACAAGGGTATAGACGAGAACAGAATCCTTGCCAGAGGACTGGGTGAAACTCAGCCCAGAAATCGGTGTAAAGAGGGTGTTGAATGTTCCGATGAAGAGCATCAGCAAAATAACCGCCTTGAAATAGTAGTAAGAAAACTTGAATGAGGCATATACCCCGGATATTCAGAACGATTCTGCTGCTTGCCCTTCCCGTATTGATGCACGCAGGAGTCATCAGCGACGACCTGCGCACAGCGGGTGAACGGGTGGTAGTCAAGTATATCGTACCGCGCGACTCTGGACTGAAGGTCGTAACACAGCGGTTTCCGAACAGGGAATCGGTGGTGCTCACCTGTTCGGTTCCCGAAACCGGCGATCGCTTTTCTTTCCCGCTGATATCCTCAATAGACCTCCCGCCGACGAGGTATGAGCGTCCGGAACGGGCACTGGTACTGTCTGATATCGAAGGAAATTTCAGGGCTTTAAAAACCATGCTGTATGGAGCCGGGGTAATTGACAGGCAGTTAAACTGGAGTTATAGTAACGGAAGCCTTATACTCACCGGCGATTTTTTCGACAGAGGGCTTCGCGTAACAGAATGTTTGTGGCTTATATACAAACTGGAAAATGAAGCTCGCGCCGCAGGCGGGAGTGTTCACTTTCTGCTCGGCAATCATGAGGTGATGAACCTGAGCGGAGAGTCCACGTACGTCAGGAGCAAGTACGTTGAAAATGCCCGGCTAATGGAACAGGATTACGGAGACTGTTTCGGAGTTAGTTCGGAGCTGGGGCGGTGGTTGCGTTCAAAAAATGCTATCGAGATAATAGGAGATGATGCTTTTTGTCACGGAGGTATCAGTCCTGAAATAATGCGTACCGGCCTTTCTCCAGAGCAGATAAACCTGATTTCCCGCGCCCACTACGGGCTACAGGAGCGTGAAATACATGAACCGGAAGCGCGTGCAGTATTTAACAGAAAAACCGGCGTATTCTGGTACCGCGGCATGGCGAAGGCACAACTTGCGCCCGATACGGTGACCGGGATTCTTGATTATATCGGAGCAAAGAAAATTATAATAGGACATACCCTCCAGAAAGATGTGACAGCTTCCTTTGGTGGACGTATAATCTGCATTGACCTGTTTCACGAGGAAAACATGCGACTGGGTCTGGTGAAGACACTGTTAATCGAGCGGGGGGAATACTTCATCCTGGACAGCAGGGGAGAGCGGCATCCCATCTATGTTACCGGACACAACTGATTCTGCGTCAGGTTGTCCGAGCCGAACATGTGCAGAAAGATATTACCCTTTTAATGCTGGAATATCCGTGGGAGAAAAATAAACAGTCCGGCAGCTACAGCTCCGAAAACAGTCAGTAAAACAGCTGCAGCAGCTACATCTTTGACCTTGCCAGCCAGCGGGTGGAATTCGGGGGAAACCATATCGGTAAGCCACTCCACAGCTGTATTCATGGCTTCCATTGCGGTTACGAGCGATATACAGAGAATGACGGTCACCCATTCTGTCGGGGAAATATGATACAGAAAACCGGCGATGACTACTGCCAGCGCGACAACGAGGTGAATGCGGGCGTTCAACTGAGAGGAGAAAAGGAGCCTGATGCCATTGATGGCATAGCTGAAACTCTCAATCCTCTTTTGTAAATCCATAGTTTTGAAAATCGAATTCAGCGGTTATACCCTGAGAGCCAAAAGAAACACAGCGGTGCTGCAGCGACTGACAAGGTATTTTTCCTGCACTGGCGGTATCGGCCATTTCATGGTTATGGAATGCGATGATGGCACAACAGAACAGACTGGTGTACATCAGGCGCTTTAAATCGAACATGTAGGCGCAAAGCCCGAGCGACAAGTATCCGAGCATCACCAAAAGCGCGTTATTGCTCCACAAACACTGAATAAAATGAAAGGGAGGACGCACACAGACGAGTGCACCGGAGACTAACAGAAATGACGAGGCGAGCCGTACGGGTCGGCTATTAAAGGTATTAACTATCCACATGGTGCAAAGATATTGTATGGAAGGCAGTTTTTTTTGCTAAAAATGCTGCCAAAGTGATTTTTTTCAACAAAACCGACCTTTTTTTCTGTCAGTTGATAATTGTTGATAAAAGAAACTTGCTCGTAAAAATAATAGTGTTATCTTTGCGCTCCCGTTGGAAAGTCACTGTATTTTTTTGATTTTTCTGATGAACTGGAGAGTTGTCCGAGTGGTCGAAGGAGCACGCCTGGAAAGTGTGTATACCCCAAAAGGGTATCCAGGGTTCGAATCCCTGACTCTCCGCTACAAAATAGCGAAAAACATATCAAATGCGTGTAAATCACTGATTTACACGCATTTTTTTTTGTAATGCGTGGGCCAGAAAGTGCCATATTTTGCCATAGTTCTGCTACTTGTGGGGTTCCCGATTTGTTTTAACCCTGCAGGAATTCATAATCAGAATTATTGGCACAAATTGACACATAATGGCAATGAAAATCAATTAGTTATATATACTTTTATTTTCCCCGGCGGACGTATCTTTGCATCACAGAAATGGGGTGGCGCAACTTTAAAAAGTTTAGCCAATGTCGTCCACAAGATCAAACTTCTCAATTCTCTTCTGCATCAGCAGAACCAAGGTGAACAAACAGGGAGAGGTTCCCGTCCTCATGAAGATCAATATCAACGGGGACAGATCCGTTATCAACCTCAAAAGAACGGTCAATCCCGATGAGTGGAACTCAGCCGCTGGCCGCCAGCATGGCAACTCCAAAACTGCCAAACAGCTGAACGAGCTCATTGATACACTGCTGTTCAAGGCTCGCAGCAAGTACAATGATCTTCTCAATGAAACGGACGTGGTATCTGCCGCCATGCTTCGCGACGCCATCCTCGGTATCAACTCTTCCAGGTCAAAGGATATTATTGAAATCTGGAATGACCACCTGGATGAAATGCGCTCCCTGATTGGCAATGGTGCCTCGCGTGCAACTGTCCAGAAATATGGTTCCGCCCTCCGGCATCTCAAGCGGTTTATCCTGCTCAAATACCGGACTCGACAAATGTCGGTCAAAGCCATTGATCCCGATTTCATCGTCAAGTTCAGTAACTACCTGAAATCTCAAGCCGGTTGCAGTCACAATACGACGGTCAAGTTCATGCAAACGTTCCGTACCATCATCAAAATCTGCCTTCGTAACGCATGGACCACGAAAGACCCTTTTACAGGCTTTCAAATGAAACTCAAGATTGTGGACAGGGCCTATCTCACGGAACAAGAGCTGGATGTGTTGGCTGACTTTGAATCGGATAGCGACAGGCTGATCAGAATCCGTGATTTTTTTCTCTTTTCCTGCTACACCGGCCTTGCTTACATTGACATTAAAAACCTGCGGAAAAAGGATATTGCTCCGTCACCCTCTGAAACCGGTCTCTGGATACGAACCAAGCGTCAGAAGACGGGTGTGGTAACCAATGTTCCACTCCTTGTTTTGCCGCTGGAGATCATCAAACGCTACGGGTCGCTGGATAAAATGAGATCTGATGATCCCGTTCTGCCAATCCCCAGCAACCAGAAGATGAATGCCTACCTGAAGGAGCTGGCCGATCTGTGTGGCATTGAGAAGGAACTCACTTTTCACATCGCCCGGCACACTTTTGCCACCACGGTCACACTGATGAACGGTGTTCCTATCGAAAGTGTGAGCAAGATGCTCGGTCATACCAACCTGAAAAGCACACAGCACTACGCCAAGGTGGTGGATAAAAAACTGGGTGACGACATGGTGGCGCTGGCCATGAAACTCTATATGAAGAAGAAGGTCGGCTCTGATTCTGCG
>JAJTFM010000133.1 GCA_021298575.1 Saprospiraceae bacterium
TCGGAAAACTGATCGCTGACTTTCCGGATGTCAGTGCACTCGCCTCCATACAGGCTGATCTGGCACAAAAGAAAGATCCGCTACGGTACGACGTAATCTCCACGGCCCGCAGGGCGCTCGCCGCACTCGGTAAACGCCAGGGAATGTCCAGAACGGCCCTCGAGGAGTTTGTTAGTATGGAACTGAATGAGGGCGACCGTATTTATTCTGCCAATCTGCTCAGTTCCTCACCAGGCTCTCCAATGAACGTGGCGTCCGAGCCCGCCCGATATACCGATGAATCACCCCTGAAAGACGGATTTGAAATTCTGAATGCCTGCTTTGACCACAATCTGAGCCGCGATCCCCGACTGTTTTTTTTCGGTGAAGACGTGGGATTTATCGGCGATGTGAATCAGGGCCTGCGCGGCATGCAACAAAAATATGGTGAGGAAAGGGTATTCGATACGGGCATTCGCGAGTGGACCATTATGGGTCAGGCCATCGGTATGGCCATGCGCGGTCTGCGCCCGATTGCTGAAATTCAGTATCTCGATTACCTGCTTTACGGACTTTCTCCGCTGTCCGACGACCTCTGTACGCTTCGCTGGCGCTCCAACAACCTGCAGGCAGCACCCGCTATCATACGTACGCGCGGACACAGGCTCGTAGGCGTATGGCACAGCGGATCGCCAATGGGTATGATGCTCGGCTCCCTCAGGGGAATGCATGTGTGTGTGCCGCGTAATATGACCCAGGCCGCCGGTATGTACAACACACTCCTGCAGGGCGACGATCCCGCGATTGTAGTAGAAGTACTCAACGGATACCGCCTGAAAGAACGACTTCCTGATAACATATCCACTTTCAAGGTGCCTCTCGGAATACCGGAAGTGCTGAGAGAAGGATCCGATATCACCATCATTACTTACGGAGCCTCTGTTCAGATTGCCGAAGCCGCCGCAAGTCAACTTGCCGAAGCCGGAATTTCTACGGAATTGATTGACGTTCAGACGCTTTTGCCCTTCGACAAGCACCATGTTTGTGTCGAAAGCCTGAAAAAAACAAATCGCGTACTATTCCTCGACGAGGATTTCGAGGGCGGAGCTTCCGCTTTCATGATGCAACAGGTGCTGGAATTGCAGGGTGGCTATCGCTGGCTCGATTCCAAACCGGCTACGCTCTGTGCCAAGCCCCACCGTCCGGCCTACGGTCAGGACGGCGATTATTTTTCGAAGCCTCAGGTCGAGGATGTTGTCGAGAAGATAACAGCAATTCTTGGAGAAGCTGGATCTATTTGAGGGCAGACAGGTGATGTCCCCCCCCCCGAATTTTCGCTGCTTTTCCACTCAACGGAACAATAGGGGGATTACTTTCTGACAATCGCAACGTTTCGATGCGTTTGGAATGATTTTTGATGATGATATCAGATAATCATCCCGCCATTGGTTTGCCTGAATCCCTGAATCGTGCCGCGCGTAACCGCGCAGGGTTATTGGTCCATTGTGTTTCAAGGCTCTGTATGGTTATCCACGGTATGTTTCTGTGTCATCTCTTTGATTACAATCATAACCATGGTCAGCCTCCCGCATCTGAACGCCCCGTTCTCCGAAAAAGACTCTCCCCCTCCATTTTTTCACACACAGTCGTACGGTGTGGTAATACGCTGTGAAGTCATATTCGGCTCTCCCTCCATGGATTGCAGGGGCACCGGAATATGCAAGATTATCAGTACTGAAGAACTGACTGACACAGTCGGCTTGTGTACCAGGTTCCCGGCTTATGTCTCATTGCGCCATGATCGTCCCGGTTTACTGATTTTTTTCAGCAAAGACCAGTTAGCAAATATTGAATTCAGCAGACACTTTACAGACAATACGCTCAGGATGGACGAGGTTTGTCCCCTGCCTGAACTTGTTCGTAAAGGCCTGAAAACGAATATCCGGAATCTTGCCCCGGGAAGTTATCGGCTCGGCCACGACGGAGAGTACGTCTTCATCGCAGTTGGTTCCTGCGACACGATCTAAAAATTCCAGATGGCCGAGGCAGTGAGTAAGGGAGAAGTGCTGGAGCCGGTGAAACTGGTAACATTTTTTTCATCCGCGGCTGAATTACTCGCGGTCATCATACTGTCCGCCGTTTTCCCGGCTGTAAAATTACCCGCTCTCAATGGCAGTCTCAGATTAAGCCCCCACTCAATATGTCGGCCCGAAAACCAGGAAATCCCTGTAATGCAATCAGTTGTAAATTTCCTGCTGACCGGACCAGCCAGCGATTCCAGTGAATTCAGGGCGCTCTCATCGGGCTGCAGTACAGTACCTCCCGTGTAGTTAAGCGGCGATATGACGCTGCGCGCTGCAAGCACCCCGACTGCTCCCGCCTGCAACCAGAGTTTGCGGGTCAGTTTGTACTGAACCATGGCTGTAAGTTCGGCGGCCATCCATCTTTCAACAGGCACCTCGACAAATTGCCCGCCCTGTTTGAATACTTCCTGAGATGCCACCGTATTTCCGAACTGATCGCTGCTCTTGAAAGCGTAATTGGTAGCTGCCAGATATTCCTGATCGGAGAATAACAGGACCGGTCTGGTATCGGTGTCGGGAATATACACAGCCAACGAAATACCGCCCCGCAAGGCTATCCTTCTGCCCGTATTCCTGGTATAAATAAATCCCAGACTGGCTCCAGCCAGCGAACGACCGGTTATTGCCGTGGCTGCAACGCCGGCGCGTCCTTTTTTGTAATTGGTTACTCTACTCGGGTTCTCATCTGAACCGACAGGCTGTAAAATTTGCCTTCCTCCAACGGTTGAAACAATTTCAGTTGTGACCTGCTCCAGGGGCGTCATCACAGGTACGTCGTGCGCTGAATGACTGCCTGACTCACGCACAGAACTGCTGTCTGAATAAGCAATCTGCCCGTATTTTGTTTCAGTATCCTCTTCAATCAGCCCGTTTGAAAGTGCGACAATTTCTGAACGTTCATGAGAGACTGCTGATGCAAGACGGCGAACTGTTATGTTTTCAGGTGGCTTGCTTCCTGTATCGGCAGGCTGGTTGACCTTGCCGGCCGGTGTAAGTGAAGCCATTGGCGCTGATACATCCTGTTGTTGGGGAGCCGGATTATTGGCCGGCTCAACAGACGGCGATGAATATTTCCAGAGTGAAATAATGCTCGCAACAGAAGCTGCCAACAGCCACCACCAGATCAAAGAGCGCCTTTGTTTCTTTCGGGGCATTTCTGCGTCCAGCATGGACAGCATGGACTTCCATCCTTCCTCTACTGATGTATCCCTGATGTCTTTATTCATAACAGATTGTTTGTGAATTCTTTCGGGATTATGAAATTAACTCGTTTCGCAGTCGCCCGTCAGGGGTGAGTATTTCACGCAGTTTCTGACGTGCCGTACTGAGATGCCATTTGGAAGTGCCCTCACTGATCTGCAGGGACTGGGCTATTTCTGCATGACTGAACCCTTCTATGGCGTAAAGTCGGAATACCTCACCCGATGCCGGTGGCAGTGTTTTCACAGCATCCAGAATATCGGCTTCATAACAGGAATCAGCACCAGTGGCCGGCACATGCTTTTCGGTATGTTCGTCCAGTACCAAAAAATTGAGGTATCTGGCATTTTCCCTGAAATAATCGGCCATGCTGTGGTAAACCAGTCTTCTGATCCAGCCTTCCAGACTGCCCTTGTGTTCATACAGGTGAATTTTCTTGAAAACGCGCATCATTCCGTTATTCACAATCCCGATAGCGGTGTCTTCATCCGATGCGTATCTTCTGCACATTCGCATCATTTCAGGAAAGAAACGACGATAGAGGGCCTCCTGTGCCTTCCGGTCGTTTGCGGCACAGCCACTCACGAGTTCCTCGTCTGTATATGTTTTTTTCCTGAAAAGCATTTGACTACAATAACAAGCCTATTCCCAGTTCAAAGCGTTTGTTCAGATACGTATTGGTACCATAGAAGCTGCTCAGCCACGAACTGGTCCACTCTTCTGTCATTCTCTGGAGGCGAACACCACCATGTACCGTGAAATGGTTGCCTATGCGGTAACCAATTTGTCCCTGCAACATATAACCGCCCTTCCACATGCTGTTGTTGCCATCGAAAATCTGTACGTCGTTCCGCTGCCTGGGCATAAAACTGTAGCCGGCGCCCAGCGTGTAAAATGGTGTTACATTACGTTGAAGCAGGTATCCCCGTATCTCCGCATAAACGGGATAGTTTGGGGGAGAGTAATAACCTGTGTTGAACTGCTCTATGCCGGTACCCACACCCAGTCCGAACAGGCGACTGATCATTACGCCCGAACTGTGCTGCAGACTGATACCACTGGCCGAAGATCCAGCGAGCAATGTCCCGCGTGTAGCATGATACCATCCCTTGTCACTGAATGAATAGGGGGCAGCCGACAGCCTCATCCGTCGAGGGTCATCCTTGCAGCGCTGCTTGATTTTGCTCACTCCGCTGACCGGAATACGCATTTCAAGTCCGCTCCAGGTGGTCATCACCAGTTCTGTGGCAAAGTCATACGAGGTGATTTTCCCCTTCAGAAGTGATCCGTCCTTGAGAAAAACATAGTCCCGGCAATCATCTGACTGAGCAGACAAAACGGCCCCGACAGTCATCAAAGCCATCAAAAAAATATACTTTTTCATTGTTTGATGCAAATTTACAGCGGAGGCGCAAAACTGTTGACGCCCCCGCCGGAAGGGTGTTTAATTTTCTACAGGAATCAGACTCAGCTGAACCGGATTAGACGGGTCGGTTACGTCGAACTGGTAAAATCCGTTGTCGCCAATCAGCAACAGGTGTGTGTCTGAAAACGCGATCACATCGTAACTTGCGAAATTGTTCAGGTGCGAAATCTGCTGCAATTCAACAGGATTGTTCCGGTCGAATATCTTGAGCCCGTCATCGCACAGGAACAGGTGATCACTGGTAATGGCGAGGCCTTTCGGACTTGTCATCGGGAATGTTTTCAGCAGACTGGCAGCAGGCAGATTTTTGATGTCAATCACATCCATCTGGTTGAGTACACCGTTACAGGTCGTTCCGCTGTGTATGGTGACATAGGCGTATTCATCGTCGCAAACCACCGGATCACAACCTGTGGCGTGATTGAAGGTTGTCTGGAGCAAGGGATGAGCCGGATTGGAGTTGTCGAAAATGAAAACACCCGTTTGTGAACCTATGAATAGCTTGTCTTTCCAGGGAAATATCGTTTCTGCATTCCAGCCAAGCCAGGTGGAATCAGTACGTGCCGGACAGGATGGATTGGCAAGTGTCCAGGAGCGAAGCATGAAATTGTCAACTGTGTAGAGATAGTTGTCGGCCAGACCAAACCGGGCGAACGAGCCGGCTTTGCCCGTACCGGCAAGTCCCGAGAGCGGAGTTGTGTTGGACAGGGAGCCATTTTTGATGCCACCCCACGTCTGATCAGTAACAAATACCACATCGCCTTCCTGGAACCAGCCGTTGTTCCAGCGAACGTCGCCGCAATTTACCTTTTCGGTTACCTGTGTTTCGGTGTAGCCTATAATGAGTCCGCGCTGCAGATCAAATCCGAAAAGCGGGAATACGTTTTGTGTCCTGCAGACTTCCTGCGGGTTCTGGAAATCGGATATGTCAATGGTCAGCAGGTCTGTGTATTGATCGGCATACAGGTAGTTTCCGCGGATAATCAGATCCACGTTGCCGGGAATACTCCAGAAATTGGTCTGAACCGGATTGGAGGGGTCCGAGTTGTCAATCACATGTATTCCCTCCTGAAATTCATTGATAAACATATAGTTACCCAGCGAGAATATTTTACCCGGCTTTTTCAGCGGACGGGCGGCTTCATTGGTGACAGGTTTTCTGGCTTCCGCAAAAGGGAGATAAATCGGGTCAAACCGGATGTAGGTCTGCTCGGAAGTACAGTCATCCCTCAGACAACCGGAAAACATGATCGTGAGGGCAAGCAGTGGAAACAAAAAAAGAGAAATGCGTTTCATGATATAAGTGTTCAGGTTAAACCGGCGATACTGCGCCATTTGTTGACAAGTATATAGACGGCAAGGTAGCCGAAAAGGTTGGGCTGTTGGTAAATTTAGTTCGCAGGCTCTGGTTCTGTGTGTATTTTTGCCATATAAATATACAATTATGGATGCTGATTTTCTCCTTTTGCTGGCAGGTTTTCTCGCGATTGTTCTGCTCCTCTTGCTTTTGAGAAAGCAGGGAAACCAGTCTCCCGATTCGGGTGGACTCGTTTCCAGAGACCTGCTGGAGGCACTTCAGGGGCAACTGGAAGCCCTGAAAAGGGAGTTGTCGGCAAAAGAGGACGACCTGCGAAAAACACATGCTCAACTCGCTGCGCGAGATCAGCATATTCTCCATCTGCAGGAATCTCTCGGCTCGCTCAAATCAGAAACCGAACAGTTACAGAAACGCTTCCAGACCGAGTTTGAAAATGTAGCCAACCGGCTGCTGGAGGAGAAATCAAACCGTTTTACCGAGCAGAATGCCCGCAACCTGACCAACATCCTGACTCCGCTGCGCGAAAAAATCAAGGATCTGGAGGATAATATTGACCGGAAATTTTCCGAGGAAAGCCGCGAAAAGACTTCTCTTCGTGAAGAATTGAAGCAACTCCAGTTGCTGAATTCCCAACTGAGTTCCGAGGCACACAATCTCGTTTCCGCCCTCAAGGGTCAAAGCAAGACGCAGGGCGACTGGGGCGAACTCCAACTGGAAACCATTCTGGAGAAGTCCGGATTACAGAAAGGCGTGCACTTCGAAACGCAGGCATCCATGCGTGATGAATCAGGGAATATCAAACGACCCGATTTTGTTATCCATTTGCCCGATAACAAGCATCTTATTGTTGATTCCAAGGTCTCTCTGAGTGCCTTTGAACAGTATTTCAACAGCACCGAACCCCAGTCGCGAGATAAATATCTGTCAGATCATATCAGAAGTCTGAGAAAACACATATCAGATCTGAGTGCTACCAACTATCAGCTGCTGGGCCCG
>JAJTFM010000134.1 GCA_021298575.1 Saprospiraceae bacterium
GCAGAGATTTGATCTGGGCGCCGAACATTGGATGAACCGCATCGCGGAAGCGATAACCAAGTCCGAAAAGCAGCGTGACGTCCTTCTCTTCGTTGAAAAGGTAAGAACCCAGTCCCTGAACGATGATTTCATCGTGGGCTCCGGCCATAGTCTGGTATATAAACGTCGGACTAACAGTCAGTTTATCATTCATTTTGATATTAAACTGACCTGTTGCCACCGAGCGGCGTGCGATTTCATCGCTGCTTTGCTGAGGCGAACCGCCGCCAGTGCCGCCGCCAGTGCCGCCACCAGTACCACCGCCGCCACCGCCAGTGATCAGGCCGTACTGACCGCGGTCAATATGATACATAGCGTATCCGATACTGAAGTCCATCTGTTTGTTAAGTCTGGACTTTAGTACGATACCGCCGTCTATATCGGTCCAGCTCGACTGGTCGCGATTCAGGTTGGCAAAGTCAACATCGAGATTCTGGTTATAATCGCTTCCTCCCTTGTTGAGAAAGCCCTCGGCAAAACGTGCCTTGTCGGGATTGAGTCGGCGACTGGCCTGACCATACTGAGCACCCAGTGTCAGATATGTAGTTCCTTTCTTGTTCAGAGCGAGGTGATAAGAGGCTCCCAGTTTAGCAGCTGTATGGGTCAGACCAAGAATACCGGCCTTGTCGCTGAAAACAACCAGACCAACACCCACCCAGTCGCGCTTTCTGAAGCCTCGGATGATTGGAGCATCAACTGACACACATGGTGTCTCGAACTGATCTCTGCTCATGATGCTGGTCCACTGACTCCTGTAAATACCACTGATGCGTGCGGTACCCTCGAATCCGCCAATGTTGGCCGGATTGAGTGTCATGGGGGACATATTGTATTGAGAGAAGTGTATGTCCTGAGCTACAGCTGTACCTGTGGTTACAGACAGTAGAAAGAACGCAGAGAGTAGTTTTCGGATACGCATACGCTGTTTTGTATGTGTGAAATGGTGAAGTAAAAGAATTACACCGTGAAAAACCGGGTTTCAGCAGTCACGGGCGTTATTCCGGCGAAAAGTAACTTAAAATCGGCAATCCAAAGCAAAGCAAAATCGCGGAATCGAAAAAAAACGCGATTTTGCTTCAAATATACCCAAAAAAATTATTTTTTCTTTTTGGGAGCAGCCACTTCCACTGGTTTTTCAGTTTCAGCACTGCCGATTACTGCCTGATCTGCAAATACCGCGCCTCCCTTGTACCAGAGATAAATCGCAAATACACACAGTAATATTGTGAGAGCCGAAGCTGCAAATGAAATCTTTTCACCCATATAGTAAGATACAGGCTCGAAGCGCATCTCCAGTTTCTGGGTCTGTCCCGCAGGCAGGCGCATTGCGCGCAGGAGATAATTGGCCTTGGTAAAACCTCCCTCCACTTTCTGTCCGTTAAGATAAACATTCCAGCCCTTTGAGGGCGGGTAGTACATCTCGGAAAACACTGCAAGCTGGTCGCTCTGAGCCGAATACTCGTACTCCAGTTTTTCCGGGTGATACTTTGTGAGCCTGATGGTGGCGGTGGTGTCGGGCTGTATAGTCAGGCCGCCCAGCATATCTGTATATTTCTGCTGAACAACAGCTGTTTCTTTCGGATTGATACTGCGCAGCGACGCAAGTTCAGTATTGCCATCAGGAACAACCTCGTAATTTTTCACAAACCAGGCATTACCACAGGCTTCAGCCACACGGTTTGGTCCGCTTTGTGTAATGATGTATTTGACATTCAGCATTCCCAGTACCGGCAAGCTTTTAGGAAGGCTCTCGCCGTTGAAAAAAGTATCTACCACTTCCTGGAAACGCTGCAGTTTGGCGGCGTGATATCCCCCGATATTCTTGTGGTGGAACGAAGGCTGGAAGTTGGTGGCCATATTTCCGCCCCTGAAGTCGAACACCCGGTAGTACATCTCCGGGTCGGCCTTGATAATTTTATCGAACTGCGTCTCTGCGGGTGGAGCCAGTGATGCTTTTTTTGCCTCATATTTAACGTCAGAAAGCGTGCGGCGGCATACTTTCCAGTGGTCGGTGAGGCCAATGGCGATTATGGCAATAACGGCCAGTGTAGCGTTCAGTTTACCTTTCAGATAGAGCCATGCAAAGGCAGCAGCTGCGAGCAGGAATGCAAGCGACCTGTACAAGTCACTCATAAGCAAGGCACTGCGATCCTGCCGGATCAGGTTGCGCAGTGTTTCATTATCACCCAGCGCCACTTCATTGGGTCCTTGCAATCTGTTTTTTACGGACATCGACTTCAGCACTGAGGAATCGCTGCAGACCCAGCGCTGCCAGTGCCGCCACGCAAAGCTGCGCAGGCCCGAATGCCATCGTTACAGCCCTGAATTTGTTGAACATCGGCAGATAGTCGTACCACAATGTTTCATTCAGCACGAAATGCTTGCCCCAGGCGATGGAAACCATGAAGAGTCCGCCCAGCAGGAACCACCAGCGTGAGGGCCCCTGAGCCAGAAATGCTCCCAGGAAAAACAAAAAAACCGCCACTACCCCGAAGTAAATGGCTGTACCGACAAAGGGTTGTTCTCCGGCATAAAGCAGACCTGCTACCTGCCGGTCGAGCTGCTCGGGAGTGAGGTTATCCGGACGGCGGCTCATAATTGATTTGAAAAACTCTGTCTCCTGATAAGATTCACCTGACCCACCACCAGCGGCATGCGGAACTACCAGCGTGGCACTCTCGCAAATACCATAACTCCATCCGAAAAGATAATCCTTGTCAAGGCCATTGCCCTTTTCCGATTTGGTAGTCAGTTCGGAACCTCCGCGGATAGTTTCCTGACTGTATTCGTAGGTTGGCCATACTTTTGACATGTTACAGGCCACACCCAGCGCTACGGCAGCCACACTCAGCGCCGCCGCTTTACCCCATCTTGGAAGTTCTTTGTTCAGGATGGCGTCAACAAGGAGCGCCAGTCCGTAAATACCCATCAGAATGAAGGCGTAATAAGTTATCTGCAGGTGATTGACATATATTTCGATGGCCGTGAACAACGCGAGTAACCCGGTACCGGCAATCCAGCGCCCCCGGAAAAGAAGCACCATCGCGGCCATGAGGGCCGGTGCAATAGCCAAAGCAGCCATTTTGGTGGAGTGTCCGGCTTCCAGAATATCCACGTTATAGGAGGTTATCCCGAAGGCCAGCGCCCCGAAAACACCAACCAGCCAGTTACAGTTAAGCACTGAAAGAAGCAGGTACATGAAGAACATGGCTGCAAAGACAGATGCCCATACCTCGGTGTAATCTGCAAACAGAAACGCGGCTTTAGCAAGCGGGCGAGTGAGGTTACCCTGCGGCGTGGTATAAACCTGATAACTCGGCATACCTCCGAACAGACTGTTCGTCCATAACGGAGCCCTGCCTTCTTTCTTTATATAATCCTGTATTTCAGTCTGTATGGCGCGGGCCTTGTCGTTATCAGGCTGAGGCAGAACTTTGTCGCCAAAGAAGTTGGGGGAGAAGAAAACGGCCGCAACCGCCAAAAGGATGAGCGCGGCATAAACATGAGGTAGTAATTTTTTGAAATCCGTAAAAAATTGAAATTATGATGAAATACCTGCCAATGCTCGTGTTGCTTGCTCTCTCTGCCTGCAACTCTCACCGGAATGTGTCTGTTCAGCAGTTGTCGCAGCGGCGTATCCAGTTGCCCAATCAGTGGAGTCTTACTCCGGCCGGCAATACACATCTTTCCCTTGGCGATCTTCCACTCCAGTTGATTGTATCACCTGATCAGAAATGGATTGCCGTAACCAATAACGGGGTGGGAAAGCAGAAAATACAACTATTCAGAAACGATGGCGGCAGTATATCTCAGTCCGACGAGATTCCGATTGCCAAAGCATGGTACGGACTGGCATTCAGTGCTGATGGCAACCGGATATATGCATCGGGCGGAAATGACAATACCATAGTTGTATTCAGGAATGAATCCGGAAAACTGCGCCGCGACACGGCGCTATCGCTGGGCGCACCCTGGCCCAAAAATAAAATTTGTCCGGCTGGCGTAGCAGTAAACGATGCCAAAGGGCTTATCTACACGGTTACCAAAGAGGACAGCGCCTTCTATGCGCTCTCATTAAAAGGTGATGTTGTCAGACGGGTTCCGCTGGAGAGCGAGCCTTATGCCGTGCTGTTCCTGCACGCAAGAAACGAGGTGGCTGTTTCGCTGTGGGGTGCCCGCAAAATCCTTGTCTTTGATAGTAACAACTTATCCCTGAAAAGTTCCATCAACACGGGCGACCACCCCAACGAGATGATTACTGACAAAAAAGAGCGTATTCTTTACGTGGCCTGCTCGCTTGATAATGCCGTTCACGCCATTGACCTGGAAACGCGAAAAACGCTCGAAGTACTTAATACTGCCCTTTACCCGGATGCTCCCAATGGTTCAACTCCCAACAGTCTGGCTCTGTCTGAAAACGGTGAAACGCTCTACATAGCCAATGCCGATAATAACTGCCTGGCCGTTTATGAGGTGAAAGAGCCCGGCAACAGTGAGGCTGAGGGATTCATACCAACAGGCTGGTACCCCACTTCCGTCAGGTGTATTGGCAACAGTATTCTGGTAGCCAACGGGAAAGGCATGTCGTCGGTTGCCAATCCGAAGGGACCCAGTCCGTTTCACAAAAGAGAGGATTCGCGTGCTGCACAGTATATAGGCGCGCTTTATCAGGGAACACTGAGCGTAATTGAAGAACTGGAAGACCGGCAACTGGAGGCATACTCGAAACTGGTTTATGAAAACTGCCCCTACAACAAGGCCCGGGAACTTCAGGCCGAGGGCGAACCAGGCAATCCCGTACCCATGCGTGTGGGCGACTCCTCCCCTATCAGGTATGTTTTTTACATTATCAAGGAAAACAGGACCTACGACCAGGTTCTGGGTGATTTGCCCGCCAGTCTGGGCGGAAATGGCGATCCGAATCTCTGCCTTTTTCCGGAGAAAGTGACCCCTAATCAGCACTGGCTCGCACGTGAATACGTACTCCTCGACAATTTCTATGTGGACGCTGAAGTGAGTGCCGACGGACACAACTGGAGTACAGCGGCTTATGCCAACGACTTTGTGGAGAAAACCTGGCCCACCAGTTATGGAGGCCGCGGTGGCAATTACGACTATGAGGGTACTCGCAAAGTAGCATTCCCGAAAGGTGGTTTCATCTGGGATAACTGCAAACGCGCAGGAGTTTCCTACCGAACTTACGGGGAGTTTGCCGATGATAACAAGGCCAACTACGAGACAATTGAGGGCCATTTTTGCCCAAATTATTCATCATGGGATATGGACTATCAGGATATTTCACGGGAAAAAGACTGGCAGCGCGATTTCGACAGCCTGCTTCAGATTAACCAGGTTCCACGGTTCAACACAATCAGATTTGGAAATGATCACACCTCGGGAATGGCAAAAGGAGCCTACTCCCCGTACGCATCGGTGGCCGACAACGATCTGGCAGTAGGGCGTTTCCTCGAACACCTGTCCAATTCAAAAATCTGGAAGGAGAGCGCTGTATTTATTCTGGAAGATGATGCGCAGAACGGTGCAGACCATGTGGACGCCCACCGGAGTATCGCTTTTGTGATTAGTCCGTACGTGAAACGCAGGTATGTAGATCATACCATGTACTCTACAACTTCCATGCTTCGCACCATGGAGCTGATTCTTGGTCTGCCGCCAATGAGCCAGTACGATGCAGCTGCTACGCCGATGTGGCGTTGTTTTACCGATAAACCCGATTTCACACCCATCAGGGCGATTGAGCCGGGCGTTTCCATTGACGAACGGAATGCATGGGTGGAACCCCTCAGCCGCATTTCCGAAACCTGGAATCTGGCCGAAGTGGACGCAGTACCCGATCGCGAGTTTAATGAGGTGCTGTGGAAGGCCATAAAAGGACTGGACAGCGAAATGCCGGCTCCAAGAAGAGCGGCCTGGCTGAGAGCCGACAGAGATGACGATTAATTTTTTCTGATCCAGGGCTGTCTCATAAAAACAAAAAAGCGCAGAAACCTTCGTTGGCCTTTGGAAAAAACCGAATGGCTGGCGTAGTTTTCTGCGCTTGTTAGCGGGTTCAGGCGAGCTGATCAGTACTCGTCCTCATTAAAGAAAAAGTCGTCGTGCCTGGGATAATCGGGCCAGATATCTTCAATTCCCTCGTACAATTCACCATCATCTTCCAGTTCTTCGAGGTTTTCTATCACCTCACTTGGAGAGCCTGAGCGGATAGCGTAATCAATGAGTTCGTCCTTTGTTGCTGGCCATGGGGCTTCCTCCAGGTATGAAACCAATTCGAGTGTCCAGTACATAATTTTTCCCTTTGAATGGTTTATTACTTTAATGAAACGGCAAGATCAGAGAATCAGCATGGCATCGCCGTAACTGTAGAAGCGGTATTTTTCCTTTACGGCTTCATTATAGGCGTCCATGATCAGGTCAATACCTCCGAAAGCAGCAATCATAATAATGAGGCTTGATTTCGGCAGGTGAAAATTGGTTACCATGGCATTGGCTATACTGAAATCGTAGGGTGGGAAGATGAACTTGTTGGTCCAGCCTTCTACAGCCTTCAGGCGGTTATCAGCAGAAACAGCTGTTTCGATAGAACGCATAACAGTAGTTCCAATAGCACATACCTTTCTGCCTTTGTCAAGACCGCCATTAACTGTATCCGCAGCGTCAGGCGGGATACGGAAGTATTCGGCTTCCATTTTATGTTTTGACAGATCCTCCACGTCAATGGTGCGGAAAGTACCCAGACCGATGTGAAGTGTCAGTTCGGCAAAATTCACGCCCTTTAATTCAAGGCGTTTGAGAAGTTCGCGACTGAAATGGAGGCCTGCTGTAGGTGCAGCAACTGCGCCGGGTTCTTTGGCGTAAATTGTCTGATAGCGTTCGCGGTCAATCTCTTCAGGCTCCCGCTCGATATATTTTGGAAGAGGCGTATTGCCCAAACGCATAAGTTCGTGGTGGAACTCCTCATCAGTGCCGTCGAACAGGAAACGGATAGTTCTGCCGCGGGAAGTGGTATTATCAACCACTTCAGCTACGAGGGCATCATTTCCGTTTTCGTCTTCGAAGTAAAGTTTGTTTCCTACCCTGATCTTGCGGGCCGGATCAACGAGAACATCCCAAAGACGGGCGCCGTGGTTGAGTTCTCTAAGAAGAAAGACCTCAATTTTGGCACCTGTTTTTTCCTTTTGGCCAAAAAGCCGGGCCGGAAAAACTTTGGTATTGTTGAAGATCATTACATCGCCATCGCTGAAATAGCCAAGAATGTCCTTGAATACCTTATGTTCTATTTTCCCTGTGCTGCGATTAACCACCATAAGACGGCTTTCATCGCGCTCCTGAGAGGGGTACTGGGCAACCAGTTCCTTGGGGAGATTGAAGTTGAACTGAGACAGTTTTGTACGCATATTCTTCTGTGCATTTGGGTACGAGCCGTTACCTTACCGGGTAAACGGCTGCAAATGTAAAATTCTTTGGGAAACGAAAAAGGATTGAAAAAGTTTCAAAAAAAAATGGAATCAACTCTGACCCACAGAAATCAGGCTTCTGCCACCTCTTTTGATGCTTTTTTGCGCTCAAAATCTTTCAGATAAATTTTTCGCAGACGGATACTTTTCGGTGTAACCTCTACATATTCATCCTCCTGAATGTATTCGAGAGCTTCTTCCAGCGTGAAGCGACGTGGCGGTGGCAGCGAAGCCTTGTCGTCAGAACCGGAAGCACGGTGGTTGGTCAGTTTCTTTGATTTGGTGACGTTAACCACCAGGTCGTTCGGGCGGGTATTTTCACCAATTACCTGTCCTTCGTACACTTCTTCACCCGGATCAATGAAGAAAGTACCCCTGTCCTGCAAATTGTCGAGCGAGTAAGCAAAGGCAGTACCTGTTTCCATCACAATCAGCGAACCGTTCTGGCGACCGGAAATTTCTCCTTTCCAGGGTTCGTATGTGAGAAAGCGGTGTGTCATGATAGCCTCGCCCTGAGTGGCGGTCAGTACGTTGGAGCGCAGACCGATGATACCACGCGACGGGATTTCAAAACGCAGTATGAAGCGGTCGCCCTTGGGCTCCATACTCTTCATAACACCCTTGCGGCGTGTTACCAGTTCTATACACTTGCCGCTCGAAGATTCCGGAACGTCAATGGTGAGTTCTTCTACTGGTTCATTTTTCTGACCATCAATCAACTTGGTAATTACACGGGGCTGACCAATCTGAAGTTCATAACCTTCCCGACGCATAGTCTCGATGAGTACAGACAGGTGAAGTACACCCCGACCGTACACCATCAGTGAGTCAGCACTGTTGGTATCTTCCAGACGCATGGCCAGGTTCTTTTCGAGTTCCTTTTCCAGGCGCTCGCGCACGTGGCGGCTGGTAACGAACTTGCCCTCCTGTCCGAAAAACGGAGAATCGTTAATAGTGAAGAGCATTCCCATAGTAGGTTCGTCAATGGAGATACGCTCCAGCGCCTCCGGATTCTCGAAATCGGCAATCGTATCGCCAATTTCAAAACCATCCACACCTACTACAGCACAAATATCTCCTGCCAGCACTTCCTGAGCCTCTTTCTTGGCCAGTCCGTCAAAAACATACAACTGCTTGATACGGTGCTTCTGAACAGCTCCATCGCGTTTGACAAGCGAGCATGCCTGGCCCGATACAAGACGACCACGGGTGAGGCGACCTATCGCAATACGTCCGATAAAGGCCGAATAGTCGAGGGAGGTGACGAGCAGCTGGGGCGTTCCGTCAAATACTTTTGGTTCGGGAATGTACTTGATAATATCGTCGAGCAATACATTGATATCGGAAGTCTGATTCTTCCAGTCGTGGCTCATCCAGCCATGCTTGGCCGAACCAAACACTACCGGAAAGTCAAGCTGATCTTCATTTGCTTCGAGAGCAAACATCAGATCGAACACCTGTTCGTGTGCCCAGTCGGGATTACAGTTCTCCTTGTCTACCTTGTTAATAACCACCAGCGGCTTTTTACCCATCTGGAGCGCTTTCTGCAGTACGAAACGAGTCTGCGGCATCGGGCCCTCAAATGCATCAACCAGCAACAGAACACCATCTGCCATGTTGAGTACGCGCTCTACCTCACCACCGAAGTCGGCGTGACCCGGAGTATCAATAATGTTGACCTTGCAGTCTTTCCACCTGATGGATACGTTCTTGGCGAGGATAGTGATACCTCTCTCCCGTTCAAGATCATTGTTGTCGAGAATAAGTTCGCCGGTCAGTTCATGTTCCTTAAACACCTTGGCGGCGTGGATCATCTTGTCAACGAGTGTGGTTTTGCCGTGGTCAACGTGGGCAATAATGGCGATGTTGCGGATGTTTTTCATGAAAATGCCTTGTGGCGAAACGCTTTTTTGAAAAGAGCCGCAAAGGTACGCTTTTTTCAGTATGAAAACAGGATAAATTAAAATTACAATTTGTTAACTATCAGTAATTGTCCGAAAAGTTTTGAAGCACTCCGTGTATCTACCTCAATTTCAAAATAATATTCTATTTTTGAGGAAGGTTATCAGGAACCTGGCGTGGAAAAATCAATGTTTTTATTGGCGGATCAGGCAGTATGCGCCTATGATCTATAAAGCAAAAATAAATAATTAAACATTCATAAATAATTACAAAAAATTGAAAATGAATTACTTATATTTAATTTAATCTAAAATAATTTCCGACAATTAAGCTAATTTGTATTTTTCGGCTGATTCCCGTGCCAGTACTTTTGTATCATCAGGTTAAACTACACCCCGGTACAAAATGCCCAATTCAAATTCTGTGATCATGGACAAAGACGCAAAAATTTACTTTCTGAAATCTGTTCAGCTCCTGTCTGCTCTCGGTTCTGAAGAGCTGGAACGCCTTGCACAACTCGCCCAGCACAGACAATCATCGCGCTACAATTTTATTTTCATGCACGATGAACCGGCCGACTGTCTGTTTATTCTCGTCAAGGGAAAGGTAAAAACAGGTGCTTTTTCTGCCGATGGCCGCGAGGTAATTAAAGAAATTCTTACTCCGGGTGCCGTTTTCGGCGATCTGGTTCTTTCCGGAGAAAGCAGCCGTACCGAATTCGCTCAGGCACTGCACGACGATGTAGAATATCTGATAATCAGGAATGATGACTTCCGGGCTCTGATGCAGGAGAACACTTCTCTCGTTATTTCGGCAATGCAACATCTTGCCCAGCGACTCCAGCGCACCGAAGAACGCCTCGCAAAACTGGTTCTCAAAGACGCCCGCGAGCGTATCATCGAATTTTTGG
>JAJTFM010000135.1 GCA_021298575.1 Saprospiraceae bacterium
ATCCGATGGCCAGTATGAGTAGAGCGAAGATATATTTCATGTTTTTTCAATTGAAAGTTTGAACTCAGAATGAAATCTGCAGGCCACCCACGAACGAGCGCGCGAGGGGATAACCACCATAGTCAATACCCTGCAGCAGGTGGCTCTGACCGAAAGCATTTACTTCCGGGTCGTAACCTCTGTATTTCGTCAGTGTATAGAGGTTGTTGGCACTGCCATACACCCTGAACTTGCCGAATTTCATCTTTTTCAGCAGTTTTTCAGGTAAATTATACCCTATTGTCACGTTTTTAACGCGGAGGAAGGAAGCATCCTCTACCTGTGCATCGCTGAATACATTTCGCTCGGAGGGATTCACTTTGGTGTATTCGTTGTTCGGATTCTCCGGTGTCCAGCGGTTGTCATAAAATTCCCGCAACACGTTTGTCTCTCCGTTCAGCGAGCCTATTTCAAAGAGGTAGGCATTCACCACCTCGGCGCCCTGTACTCCCTGTAGAAATACGGACAAATCGAAGTTTTTCCAGCTCAGGCTGTTTGTCATACCCCAGATAAAATCGGGCGTGGCATTTCCGATTATCGAACGGTCGGCCTCGTCAATGATTCCGTCGGGTACTCCGGTGAGTATGCCCTGTGCATTTCTGCCGTTGATATCTCTGTAACGGCGATCGCCGGCTTTGGGATTTTGCCCCTTGAGGTGCGGACTGTTCTGCGCTTCCTCGTCTGACTGGAAAATACCGTCGGAAGTGAGGCCGAAGAAGGTGCCGATGGGTTGACCTACCCGCAGGATACTCCAGCCGCTTGGCACGGTGAGTACACCCGGAACCGGAATATCGGTGCCCTGGGCAAGTTCTGTGATTTCATTCCGGTTGATTGAAAAATTCAGGCTGGTTTCCCATTTAACTCGGCCTGTAGTATTGTGTGAGGTCAGAGCAGCCTCAAATCCGCGGTTGCGAAGTCCGCCGATATTGTACAGTGCACCTGTGAAACCTGAAGTGGCGGGCAGCGGGGTGTAGAGCAGCAGGTCCGACGTCTGTTTCTGATAGACGTCCATGGTTACTCCGAAGCGTCCGCTGGCGAACTCTGCATCCACCCCGAAATCGAATTGAGAGGTTCTTTCCCAGCGCAGATCCGGATTTGGATACCGCAGCGGCTCCTGTCCGAGGTACGATTCTGAATTATTAAAAGTACCCTGACCAATGGCGCCAACTGTTGCCAGCGAGGAATAGGGGGAGATTTCCTGATTTCCGATAACTCCGTAACTCAGACGGGTTTTGAGGCTGTACAACCAGCTCACATCCTTCAGGAACTCTTCTTCATGCAGTTTCCAGGCAACTGAACCAGAGGGAAAAAAGCCGTATTTGTCGTTGATACCAAACTTTGAAGCCCCGTCAACCCGGCCTGTGAGTGTAACCAGGAACCGGTTGTCAAAAGCGTAGTTGACCCGTCCGAGATAGGAAATGATACCCCAGGTCAGTTCGCCAGTGCCGGCAGGCTGCGGATTCTTGCCGGCTCCCAGACTGTGCCAGCCCGTTCTGTTATCTGCGAAATCAAGAGCGAAGGCAAAGACGCGCTGTGAGTGAAATCCCTGGTAGGTATTTCCAATCAAAGCATCGAAATTATGGCGATCGCCCAGTGATTTGTTGTAGTTCAGGGTGTATTCTGTGAGCCAGCTTATTCCTGCTGATGTGGCTACTACGGCAGATCCATTACTCGGTTCACCTCTTTTCAGGAAATTGGGCACAAAACGATTGTCCTTTGATGAGAATCCGTCAACACCCAGACTGGCCTTGAGGGTGAGTCCCGGAACAATCATACAAGAGGCATAGGCATTGGCTATGGCCCTGCCATAATTGGAAATATTATCCGTTTCACGTGCATCAGCCACCGGATTTCCTATATTTCTTCCGCGGTCGTCCTGAAAAGTATAGCCTCCTGCGCGCGCTGGATCGAGTACAGGCAGGGTAGGTGGGAAGAACAGGGCCGAGCTCGTGGCTCCCGGCAGCAGCGTACCGGTACCGGCACTCTGTGCACCCGTTAGTACACCATTCGATTTGATAAAACTGACACTTAAACTGCTGCCTGTTTTGATTCGTTTTCCGATTTTCTGTTCCAGATTGCTCCTGAAACTGTAGCGCTCGAAGTCTGAATTCAGTATAATACCGTCCTGCTTGAAGTACCCTCCGCTGATGGAGTATTGACCGTTTTCGGTACCGCAATAAGAGCTCAGCTGGTAACTCTGCATGGGAGCCGTACGGAAAATGGCATCCTGCCAGTCAGTGCCCTTGCCGATATTTTCCGGAATCAGGTAGCGCACATCGAGCGGAAGCTTGGCGTCCAGACTGTAATTGTTGATGTAATTGGCAAAATCTTCCCCATCCAGCATTTCCAGCTTTTTGGAAACCTGCTGAATACCATAGTAGGAGTCGAAAGACATGCCCGACTGACCGGCCTTGCCTCTTTTGGTTGTGATCAGTACCACGCCATTGGAGCCTCTCGATCCATAGAGGGCCGTTGCAGAGGCGTCTTTCAATATTTCTATCCGCTCAATATCGCTGGGCGAGATGGCCGACAAGCCGTTCAGCCCTGAACCGGCAATGCCACCTGCGTTGGTTTGGCCGTTATCGCTGGTGATAAGCATGCCGTCAACCACGTACAGCGGTTCGTTCCCCGCGTTGATGGAGCTGCTTCCCCGTATTCTGATAGAGGTTTCTCCTCCCGGGCGCCCGCTCACCTGCGTGACCTGCACACCCGCCGCACGACCCTGAATAGCCTGGTCGAGGGAGACGGGAGCAGTCTTCATCAGGTCCTCAGCCGTGATGGAGGATACAGAGCCCGTGAGATCGCTCTTTTTTACTGTTCCATAAGCTACAATAACCACGTCCTGCAGCAGTGAAGCCGATGGTTCGAGAATAACAGAGATAGTTCGTTCGTCCCCGACGGTCAGCGTTTTGGTCTGATAACCCGTGTAGGAAAAAGCAAGTGTAGTTCCTTTCTGACAACTAATGGTGAATGTGCCGGCAGCATCGGTGACGGTACCGCTGGAAGAGCCCTTTGCGGTAATGGTTACGCCTGTGAGCGGCTGCCCGTCTTCAGAAGAAGTTACTTTTCCGGTGAAAACCTGCGAAAAGAGCGTGTTCAGCGTGCAGAAAGAAAGAATGAAGAGTAACAGATGTCTCATGTGAGTAGTATTTTCAGAAGACGAATCCGGATTCCGGTTTGAAATGAATTAAAAAAGAAGAGTGCTACCCTTTGGCAATGTCAATGGAGTAGCTGAATCCTTCACCTTTGTAATAGACTTTGTTGTACTCAATGAGCTGCCCGTCGGTGTCGCTTACAATCCTTCGGCGGTACAGAACGGGGTCGCCCACTTCCAGATTCAGTTTGTCGGCTAGCCACTCATCGGCAGCTATGGCACTGATTTCCTCTCTGGAAAAAGCAGCAATAATCCCCAGATCTTCTTCCAGCATCTGGTACATGGGCCGGTAGAAATCTTCGTGGCCTGTCATTTTCAACCGCGGATGAAAACTGGAGATAGTGAGCAGGCTGGGGCCGGTTTCGGTACCTCGCAGGCGAAGTACTTCTATTAGTGTGACACCCTGATTGACATGCAGCGCCTCGGCAACTTCTTCTCCTGCTCGTACAATGCGTACATCAATTTCATAATTTACAACCTCGATACCACGGCTTTGCATCTCTCTGGTAAAACTCCACCAGCTGTCAAGTCGCGTGGGAATGCGTTTGGGTGCCACCCGGGTACCTATACCTTTTCTCCGGATCAGCAATCCCTCGTTAACCAGTTTACTGATGGCGAACCGGACTGTATTGCGGGAAACGCCCAGCTTTTCGGATATTTCAACCTCTTTAGGCAGAAATTCTCCGTCGCAATAAGGTGATTCGGCAATCAGTTGCCTCATCATCCGCTCAACTCGCTTGTGGAGAGGTGCTCTCCCTGAAGTGTCTAGTCTGTAACCCATCAGATACTATGTTTGAACATAGCAAAGGTTTAAAGATTTTCTGAATATACAAGTGCCTCCCTAATTATTTCTAACTATTTTATAATTTTACGTCTGAATCTTTCGTTTTTACTATCTATCAAATGGGGATTTTCCAGATTTCTCTCGTCGTGGCCGATTATGATGAAGCCATTGATTATTTCACAGGGGTACTCGATTTCGAATTGCTGGAAGATACCCGGCTTAGCGAAACCAAACGATGGGTACGGGTAGCTCCAAAAGGTTCCGCCTGTGCCTTGTTACTGGCAAAGGCAGCAAACGAAGAACAGTTCAGCAGGGTAGGGAACCAGACAGGAGGAAGGGTATTTCTGTTCCTTCACACCGACGACTTTTACCGGGACTACAATCTGTGGCTCTCACGCGGGGTGAAGTTTATCCGTGAGCCATCAAGGGAAGAATATGGTATTGTTTCAGTATTCGAGGATATATACGGAAATCTTTGGGATCTCATTCAGCCGGTATAACCTGTCTATGCTTGTCCGCCGGACGGAGTAACGGTCTGAAAACCGTGTTTCTCATCGTTGGTGATGTTTTCAAAGGTCCACTCAAAGCGACCATTGAATGAAGCCTCCCGTTTCGGACAATCTGTGAGCGGACAAACCCGGCATGATCCTGAAGGCACACACCCGTCCGTATGTACGAACATTTCCAGCGTGTGAGGGAAGTTGTCGCCAATCAGCTTGTCCAGTTCATCAACTTCCTTGTGAGCCTCATTAACATTGAAATACCACGGCACTGTCAGGTGGCAATCAAGGTGCAAAACGTGACCATATTTGATGACGCGCAGATTGTGCAGGTCAATCCAGTTGTCGCGCTTGTTTTTATTCAGCACGTCAACCAGCTCATTGAGCAGTGCAATATCGGCCTCATCAGTAATACCTGCGACGGTTTGACGGATTATTTTATATCCCTCCATGATAATCATGAAGGCAAAAATTATCGCCACAGCACTGTCCATCCAGGAAATACCTGTCAGCAAAAGCAGGATAAGTCCGCCAATGATTCCTACCGTAGTCCATGTATCAGATTGCAGATGCCTTCCGCTTGCCTGCAGTGCGATGGAATGTTCTTTCTTTCCTACGCGCACGCACCACGCACCCACGAGATAGTTAACGGCTGCCGTGGTACTGATCAGTATGATACCGGTATCAAGCTGTTTGATTTCATGCGGGTGCAGCAGATTGATGACCGATTCGTATATAATAATCAGTCCGGCCACCAGTATCAGTATGCCTTCAAAAGATGCTGAAATAAGTTCAATTTTGCCGTGTCCATACGGGTGATTGTCGTCGCGCGGACGGGCGGCCATTTTCAGACTGTACAGTCCGGTGAAGCCGGTTACAACATTTACTGTACTTTCCAGTGCATCGGTGAGTACAGCGATGGAATTGGTAAGAAAGTAAGCCGTTACCTTGATTGCAAAGAGCGCTACCGACGTAATGACTACCCATCGCTGTACCCTGATCGTATGTCTGGTTTCTTCGTTGTTCATCCTGAACAAGCTCTTATTTTTTACCCTTGCCCCGCTGCTGCTCTTTCAGCTTTTCAGCCTGAATCCGCTGCTGTTCTTTCATTGCCTGCTCGAACTTATCTCTCCAACCGCCCTGTTTCTTGGGTTTGTTTCGGTTTGCTTCCAGTTGCTCCTTAATCTTTTCATTATCAATCAGATATTGTTTTGTTACAACCGTCTGACCGATATTCAGAATATTACTGAAGCAAAGATAAAGCGTAAGACCCGAGGCAAAAGAATTGAAGAAGAACATGAAGAATACCGGCATGGTGTACTGCATGTATTTCATCACCTTCATCTGATCGTTATTCTGCATGGCAGAGGCATCCATTTGTTTCATGGAGTACCAGGTGTACCATATAGTTGTAACCACCCAGATCAGGGTAAACAGACTGATGTGACTTCCGGCACCGAATGGCAGTTCGAACGGTAGCTGCATGATACTGTCGTAGCTCGACAGGTCAACGGCCCAAAGGAAACTCTGCTGCCGGAATTCGATGGCTGCAGGGAAGAAACGATACAGCGCAAACCAGATAGGCATCTGAAGCAGGATGGGGAAACAGCCACCTAGCGGATTTACCTTGAATTCGCTGTATAGTTTCATGGTTTCCATGCTCATCGCCTGCTGATCGTCACCGAATTTCTTCTTCAGATCATCTATACGCGGCTTCAATGCAGCCATCTTGGCCTGACTGAGTACCATTCGATACGTGAGCGGATAAACAATGAGCTTAACAAGCAGCGTGAGCATCAGAATAACAATACCCTGATTGCTGACAAACATCCCCAGAACATCAAAAATAGGGTGAATAACCCAGCGGTTGATGGCCCCAAAGAAACTCGCACCAAATGGAATCACATCCTGCAGCGAATTCCCCTCGGCATACAGACGGTCAAATTCATTCGGACCAGAGTATATGGTCAGATTTGCACTGCCGTTGCCGAACGGAATGACAGCACTCGACTTCAGCAGTTTAAGATCGGGCTCTGCAGGTGTGAACACTTTGGTTTCACCCGTGAAGTCCCTGAAAGTGAAATCATTGGCTATTACAGAAGTATTGAAAAACTGGTTGCTGTGCGAAAACCACTTCACGGGTTTGTCGCCCAGACTGGCCACATCATCTTCCCGGCAGTTGCAGTAGTCGGCAGACTGCCCCTCTTCCTTATAGTAAACGGAAGCCATCGTCCGCTCGTACGTCTGGTTTCGCTCCAGTTTGTCGAGGTAATTGCTCCAGTTGATGCGTATTTGATCAGACGACAGCACATTGCGGATGCCATTGCCTCCAATCTGATAGGATAGTTTGTAGTTGTCGGGACTGAGTGTGTAGCTTTGCTCAAAGTAGTTGCCATTGCCGGCATCAGCCCTGAAAACAATGGTATTCTCGTTTTTG
>JAJTFM010000136.1 GCA_021298575.1 Saprospiraceae bacterium
AAGATGCTGTGATGGTGTATTCCTGGTTGTCGTCCGGATAAACCAGTGCTATTGAATCTCCTGAAACGAAACTGAGTGAATTGAATGGCGACCATACAAGCGGAGTTCCTGCCGGACTGACCGACACCCGAATCTGGCCCGACTCTCCCTTGCAGAGGAAGATTTTATCCGGAACACCCAGATTCAAATCCAGTCCGACGCTGGTCACGGATACATCCGAGGAGGTGCTGCACCCGGTGTTGGATGCGGTCAGGGTGTAGGTATATGAACCGGGAGCGGCAGGGGTAGCTGTCGGATTGGCTACCGAAGGATCACTGAGTGTACCGTCAGCGGGCGACCAGGAATAAGTCACACCACTCTGAACGGTTGTATTTCCAAGCAGCACACTTGCACCCTGACAAAAAGTTGCTGGCGGTGCCAGTGAAATTACCGGCATTCTGCTTACATCCACCACTACCGAATCAACACTCGGAAAAACACAGTCGCTGCTCGAGGCAACTACATAGTATGTCGTTCTCACCAGCGGCGAAACAGCCGGAGGATTTGCAGCAGACGAACTAAATCCCGGAGGACTGGAGGCCCACTGATACTGAATACCGGGAACGGAAGCACCTCCAATAGTGAGGCTCTCCCCCGCACATATTATAGTATCCTGTATGATATTTGCTATCGGTTGCTGCCCGCCGGCAACATTGACAACAATGGTATCAGAGGCTGAACAGCCCGGACGGGTAACTGTACCAATAAGCGTAATTGTGCCCGACTGACTGGCTGTAAACACTGGCTTAGGACAATCGCTGCAACTCAGTCCGGCACCAGTCCAGCTGTACATACCCGGAACCGGATTGCTGTTCAACTCGAATGAAGCTCCTTCGCAGACGAAAGCATCTGGCCCCAGATCAAGATTGAGATAGCCTATTGATACAGAATCCTTTATGGTTCGACAAGTTGTTGCAACCCGTACCACATAGGTTATTTCTCCGGCTATTGTGGCAACCGGGTTCGGACAGGTATTGCAGGAAAGCAGGTTGGAGGGATCCCACGCGTACGCGAGACCACCGGTTACGTTCAACTGAACCTGTTCACCCGGACAAACCGTCGTATCCGAAGAAACAGAAACCTGACTATCATCGGTATTCCCCAGTACACCCGGTGTGGTGCCAGAAAAGTCAATGGATATTCCACCTTCACTCTCTATAGCCCCGGAAAAGTCGTCCAGAAAGACTACGTATATCTTGCCCTGCTGTACTTCAAGCGGCCGAACAAAACTGTCGTCGGTGGGAAGTGTTCCCTGACCGGGGGTGGCAGGGCTGCCACAGTCAAATTCATCAGTGACCGGACTTCCATCATAGGGATTGACGGCAGTAAGTCCCGTTATACCCTCAGGATTTTCGTCGGTGGGACCCAGTCGCCAGGATGAACGTACGGGCTGGTTGTTGCTCACAAACGAACAAATCTGAGATATACTGTCTATCGGCCCCCACACATTAAAATCAATATCCGACGGGTTGGCGGCATCGTTGTTTTTGACCAGAAAACCGAAGTCGCCGTCTGCCTGGGCCTCAAAATAGAAAAACGTAAAGTTGAGATCTATACCCGGCGTAAGGATACACCCTGCATTTATCCCGTCAACAATAAAGTCGGGGTCGCCTGTACCGGGTTCCAGGGTAATGATATTGGGTAATTCAGTGTCGCAACCGTTGAGAGTCAGTGCCTGATCACAGCTGGAAGCCGATGGCGGAACCGGCGGAGGTGCCGGACAAACGTCGGGTGTACAAAGCCATGTCAGATAAAATCCCGAAAAATTGACTGAATTGTCGGACTCAAAAGTGATGGTAGCACAGTTGTCGGAAACATAGAAAACCTTGTTACTCCCGTTTCCGTCAAGTGCTGCTATCTCCGTACCTGCCGTGCCCTGTCCCTCATAGATACCCAATATATCAAAGTTGTTTTCTGTTTCATATTCCTCCACCTGAACAATAATACACTGGTGAAAATCCTGCGGACAGATGGTGAAGGAATAATTCTCGTTACTTGAATAGTCGCCTGTTTCACCCCCGGAATCCCGGAGCGTTCCGCTGCATTTGGCAGTGCCCGGCGATTGCCCCATGATGAAATCAGGTACATACTCCTCCACGCACAACTTGAATGTTCCCCAGTTGGGTGTTCCGGTTGCAGAGTAGTCGTTCACCCGAAGATGATAAGTTTCACCAGGGATGAGCCCCAAAAACTCGAGTTTCACTTCGGCTACATTCAGCGGAGCGGAAGCACATGCGAGTTCAGCCAGTCCGCCAAATGAGCAGTCGCCCCGGTATAACGCAACCTGCGGCATATTCATCGTACCGTTGCCACCTATATCGCCCCATACAGAAATCACTACATCAGTGAAGGTGCCGGAAGCAGGCATGGTGAAACTGAACCAGACATCCCGGTCGGATGAATTGATGAAGCAAGTGGGAATATTGAACTGCGGATCAATATTGCTTGTTGTGGCACCCAGATTCGTGAACTGGGCCGGATCAGAACAGAACGGAACATCACCCAGTGCTACACCTCCGGAACACTCGTCATTCGCAGGCACCTGCGCATGCACACGTAAGGCTAATAACGAAAATATGAAAAAAAAGTGTAATTTCATCCTCAAAACAGCTCTTTTGAGGCGGAAAAATAGAGGGCTTTCCTGTATTTTTTTCAAATCAGGCAGCAAATATCAGCGCAAATCCGTTTTAAGGTATAAAATCGCTACTTTTGCCCAAAAAGTACAGTGTTGAAAGTCCGAATTATTAACAAATCACCCTTTGATCTGCCGCGTTATGAAACTGGCGGCAGCGCGGGCATGGATCTTAAAGCGCACCTTACATCTCCGGTAACGCTCGGTCCGCTCGAACGTACACTCATACCCACCGGGCTTTTTATTGAGCTGCCTGAAGGATACGAGGCGCAGATCAGGCCCCGGAGCGGCCTGGCTGCCAAACGGGGACTGACCATGCTTAACTCGCCGGGTACCATTGACAGCGACTACAGGGGAGAAATCAAATGTATCGTGGTCAATCTTTCCAATGAAAATCAAACTATCGAACCGGGAGAGCGCATCGCACAGATGGTTATTGCCCGCTACGAGCAAATCACCTGGATACAGGCTGACAGTCTTTCTGACACAGATCGCGGCGCCGGAGGTTTCGGCAGTACCGGCCTGTAAAACAATACTTTTAATATGAAAATCATCATCCCGATGGCAGGACGGGGAACCCGCCTGCGCCCGCACACACTCACTGTTCCAAAACCACTCATTCCCGTTGCCGGAAAACCAATGATTCAGCGCCTCGTGGAAGATCTCGCTGCTTCTTACCCGGGCCAGATTGAAGAGATTGCCTATATAATTGGCGATTTCGGAGCCGATGTTGAGAGAGAACTCGTCCGTATAGCCGAAAGCCTGGGCGCCAAAGGCAGCATTTACTATCAGGACAAAACGCTGGGCGTGGGTCACGCTATTTCCTGCGCCTCCGACAGTCTGAGCGGCCCGTGTATTGTTGCACTGGCCGATACCCTGTTCAAAGCTGATTTCAGTTTCAATATCGAAGAGGACGGCGTTGTATGGATTCAGCGACTTGAAGACCCCTCCGCTTTTGGTGTAGTAGTAACCGATCAGGATGGAAATATCAGGGAATTTGTGGAAAAACCCAAAGAGTTTATATCCGATCAGGCCATCGTGGGTATTTATTATTTTCGGGATGGCGAACGTCTTCGGGACACCCTCCACTACCTGATTCGTGAAAACATCCGCGAAAAAAATGAATTCCAGATAACAACGGCTCTTCAGATACTAAAAGATCAGGGTGCCAGAATCAAAACCAGTCCGGTTGAAGAATGGCTTGATTGCGGAAACAAGGAGAATATCCTGCACACCAACGCGCGCATGATGGAACTTCACAGTTCGGAAGAGCTGGTGGCCGCCAGTGCCACACTGGAGAATGCCGTTATTATATCCCCATGTTTTATAGGAGAAAATGCCATTGTGAAAAACAGTGTGCTGGGTCCTTACGTTAGTGTAGGTGCAAATTCCACGGTGGAAGGTGCTGTAATTGCCAACAGTATCATTCAGAACGGCTCTTCAATTAAGAATGCTGTGCTGGAAAACTCTATGGTGGGAAATTCGAGCCGTTACGCAGGTGCCAAATACGAACTTGATCTCGGCGATTTTTCCAATTTCTCCAAACACTGAACTGTCCCGAACAGATTAAAGAATGCAAAAACTAATTCGACTGCCCTTTTTCTTTCTCCTGTTTCTCTCCGGATTCGCCGGGGCACAAAATACCGTTGGTGGTGTTCAGACGCTGGTACCTGAAGCGGAAGTCAAACGCCAAAGCCAGTTTCTGAATGCCGAACGCGAACGTCTGCTGGGTCGGTGGGACAAAGCACTGGAGGCATACAAGGAAATTGTATTCGATTATCCGGAAAACGACGCCGCGTGGTATGGTCTGTCCCGCACTTACTCGGCCACTGATGACGTGGTGAATGCAGCTAACGCCATCGCTCAGGCTGTCAGACTGTCGCCCGAGAACGAATGGTATATTCTATATCAGGCCGATTTATTCGAGAAAAATGGCCGGAACAGAGATGCCCTCGACATCTATGAGGCTATTGTCAAAAAGTTTCCCGCAAACCCGGAATATCACGAAAAACTCGCGTATCTCGCTTTGCTGAATGAGGATCCGAAAAGGGCGCTCAAAGCACTCGACAAACTGGAATCGCTGCAAGGTATTTCGGAAAAATCAACCGCCCAGAAACACCTGATTTACAGAGGGCTGGGCGACCTGAAAAAGGCCGGTGAAGTTTATGTCAAACTGGTGAATGCCTATCCCGATAACGCCAGATACCGATACCAGCTGGCCGATTTCTACGAGCAATCAGGCGATAAAGCTGCCGCCCGCAAAGTATGGGAAGAAACGCTTCAGCGGTTCCCCGATGATCCGCTTGCCCGTATTTCCCTGGCCCAGGCAACAGGAGGAACGGATACCCAGTATCTCGCCTCGGTGAAGCCGCTTTTCGGCGATCCGAAAGTCAGTGTTGACGCCAAAATCAAGGATCTGATGCCTTTTCTGTCCAGACTGGAATCGGGCAAGGACCCGTCACTCGTTGCCGGCATGCTGGAACTCGGTGCCATTCTTGAAAAGACACACCCCGATGAGGCCAAAGCCTGGAGCGTTTCTGCCGATATTCTGTATCTCGCCGGCAAAGATGCCGACGCACTGGAAAGATACAAACGCTGCATCCAGCTCAACGCCGGTGTTTTCTCTGTCTGGAAAAATGCGCTGACAATTCTGGATAACCAGAAAAACTATCCGGAAATGATGGATATTGCCGAAAAAGCACTTGACCTGTTCCCGAATCAGCCGGAGGCGTATCTGATGTATGGAATGGCTGCCAACGGACTTAAAAAATACGATGATGCGCTCGGACAACTCAATCAGGCTGTCCTGATGACTGGCAACAATGCCCTCCTGCGCGCACGGGTACTCGAGTGCACAGGCGACGCCTGGCTCGGAAAGGGTAACCGCGATAAAGCCCGGGAATCATACCGGAAAGCACTCGAAATTGATAACAACCCGGAAATACAGCGAAAACTCAACGGACTGTAGCACCAGCCCCGGGACTGCTGATTATAGGCCTGACGGTCTCCTGACTGTTCAAAAAAAAGTAGTTGTACTCGTTGGCACTCGAGTGCAGCAGACAGCGCTTGGCCAGTATTACATCTACTGACTGGTCTTCGGTTCTTGTGAACCTGATTCCGTAGAAATCCAGCCGGACCGACTGTTCAGGGTTCTTTCCCGTCAGTTCAACCCGATAATCCGCACCATCTTCTATGTCATAGGGCCCTGTCTCCGACGGATTGGCATACGGAAGGTTTTTCAATATCTTCAGATACCCGAGCCAAGCCTTCATGCCGGGAATGGTGTCGGGCTGACCCTGTTTAACCCAGCCTGCAGAATCCGTTTTGGTATATGATATGCTGTCAATTCCCGATCGTATGATGCTAATCGCCGTAATCTCTTCAGGGATTCCAATATCACGGCTTCTGAAGTCCTGACAATCAACATCAAATTTCTTTCTGAGGTGCCCTTCCACCAGGTAAATACCTCCATGGGGCACTATCTGAACATACGTGCCGGGCTTACCGCCTGTCATGGTCTCTTTACCCACACGAAAATACTCCCTGCGCCCGCTCGCAAGTTCTGCCGTTACCTCGATGTAATTACCCGGTGTCAGTCCGGTCGTATCCGTACTGTTCTCGTCTATGATCCGCACAGCCTTCATGAGCGCAATAGCATCGAGCAGTGGTTCAGCCAGTGAATCCGGAAAGCCGACCACCACATCATCCTGCGTGACATACCAGTTCCTTTCGTCGGCTTCTAGCAACAATTCAGGAAGTTGCTGATTAAGGATGACTATTCGCCGGATCTCTTTTTTATCCGCCTTGATCAGGGATGAGTAAATGTTATCGCTTCTGAACCATGGAACATATCTGGATACACCGCCCAGCAACAGGACGAACAGAAACATAAGTACAAGATGCTTGTTTTTCATGCCAGAACGTTTTATGTTGCAAGGTCAACGCGCGGATCGGCCAATGCGTAAAGCAGGTCGGATATGATATTGATGACAATGAATACGGCGGATGTAAACAGAACGGAGCCAAGTACGACCGGGATATCGAAGGTGAGCAGCGCACCTACCGTCATATCGCCCAGTCCCTTGAAATTAAAAACCGATTCAACAAAGAAAGCTCCTGTAAGCAACGCTCCGAACCAGCCGGAAACCGCAGAAATCAGCGGATTGAGCGCATTCCTCAATGCATGCCTGATCACCACTGTTGTACGAGATAATCCAAAACCAGATTTTTCCATTGCACTTTCCAGTCGCCAAAATCATCGAGTATGTACAGGCTTCCCTGTATATTCAAACCGGTATAATCGCCGAGGTAATATCCGAATACCAGTGCCAGCAGCACAGCGGCAACATACGACGGTACAGAATACCCGAATACAGAAACAACAGAAATCAGATAATCCCAAACAGTTCTCGCGTGCAACGCAGCAAGGATTCCGAGAATAACACCAAGCAAAATGGCAAGAACCATGGCTGAACCGGCGAGTATGGCAGTGGAAGGAACAGCCTCTGCGAGAAGTTCCTTAACTGGCCGCCCTGTCTGGTAGGATTCTCTCAGATATGGACTTTTAAGAACCAACAGCGATTCATTGCCTGTTATGAAAAGGGGGAGGTAATTGTACTTTCGCTGATTTTCCGGAGTATCATGAATTACAGAAACCGGCGAAATATCGGCAAGGTAGCGGATTAACTGAACATGGAGTGGCAGATCAAGGCCAAGTTCCTCTGTTTTGGCCTTGATTGTACCCGTATCCGCCCGTTGGCCGAATGTAAGCTGGGCAGGATCCACCGGTGCCAGAAATATGATGGATGTGATACCCGCGATAACAAAAATCATCACGAGTATCCCGTATAACAGCTTTCGGAGGATATAAACAATCATAATCCTACTGCTCCTTCAGAAGTTTCTCGATGTCCTTCATAAACTTGTCCACCGACTCCGCATTGGTTCCGTCGCAGAATGAACGTACATGCCTGTTTTTATCCACCAGTATAATCCTGCCGGAGTGATCGAACCCGCCAGGCGAACCCGGGTCCTCTTTCGCAACACTGAAGTAGTCATCTGCAATGGCATAGATAGCATCATGATCACCAGTTACCAGATGCCACTTTTTAGAGTCAATTCCCAGTTTCTCCGCGTGATGCCGCAGTGCAGCCACCGTGTCATTTCTAACGTCAATAGAGTGCGAAAGCATCAGGAGCCCGTCGTCATTTTTGAATTTCTCGTAAATACGAAGCCCGTTGGCCTTCACTTTCGGACAGATAGTCGGACAATGGATAAAGAAGAAGTCAACTACATAAGCCTTGCCGGCAAAAGTTGCGTTATTCACTATCTGGCTGTCCTGATTGACAAATGAAAAATCGGGAATGGCGGGATAAATGGTGTCACCGTTTGCGGCAACATCTCTTTCTCCGAGTATTGGCAGCTGACGGTCACCGGTTTCATTCTGGCAGGAGGCGGCTGCAATGGCCATTGCAGTAGCACAAACGAATAATCTGACGTATTTCATGATAATTTTTGCTGGTTGGATAGTCAGCAGAGCCTGTAAATGGTGTTTCGGGTGTAAAGGTACAGCGGATACCTTATTTTTGCGGCGACATGCCATTGTTATTGAACATTCACCCGTTTGAAGGAGCCACCTTTTCCCTGTGGAAGGTAACCGAGCCATTGTCTTTTTTCGAGGATGACCTTCCTTTGTCGGATTCGGAAGCTGCCGAACTGGCTGTACTGAGCGAACACCGGCGGGGAGAATGGCTGTCCAGTCGCTGGTTACTCCATCACACAACGGGAGCACCCCGGCGAATTCCGCTTGTGAAGGATGCTTTCTCCAAGCCGTTTTTTCTCAACGAACCCGACCTGTTCTGTTCACTGAGCCATTCCCGCCATTTTACAGGCACACTCACTGCCCGGCGCAACTGCGGTTGTGATATTCAGGTACTGGTGGATAAAATGCCGCGAATAGCACCTCGTTTCATGTCGGCCGACGAACTTGTCTTCACCGAACCTTGGCAGAGTGACAGAAGAAACGAGTTGTACCACCTTTACTGGACAGCCAAGGAAAGTCTGTACAAACAATATGGCCTCAAAGCGCTCGATTTTACCGATCACATCAGCGTCAGTGATATCAACTGGAACGGTTTTGAAGGCAGCGCGACAGGGAATATACGCAAAGGAAGCTTTGCTGCCGAATACAGACTTGTTTTCGGAAAAATCGAAATGGATTCGGATCAGAGCCTGGTCTGGGCCGTCAGTTACGAGGCCGTCTGACGGGATTTGATGGTTGAGGGCGATAAACCCAGTGTTTTGTCTGTGCTGACATGTGGAAAGTGGCAATTCAGACCGATCTTGATAATTGCAAGGTGATGGATTGCATGATCGTATAAGAACAGCAACTCACGGCCAACAGTGCTTTCATAAACTGGTCGTAGTTCCGAACCAAATTCGGCACATACAGCGAGTGGCTGATTATCTGAATACTGTCCGACTTGTTCCGAAAAAACAGCGAAAGCTTCTGCGGCAAGTGTGGGATTGTCTTCGTAAAGCAGATTTCTTTTGCGTGCTGCGTAATCCACCTGCCCTTCTTCAATACCCTGATGCAGGCACTGGAAGAACTCGAGTATATGCCTGAAATGCTGGCCTATTGAACTTCCGTCATACTCATCGAGGGGTTTCCGGTAGTCATAAGAGTTGAACTGATCAAGCAGTCCTGTTATTTGGCCTGTTACGGCAATTATAGCTTCTTTTACGTGCATGCTTGGCTGAAACTGGCAGTTTTTTGGTCAGGCGCTGCAAAATTAATAATAACAGGCGTTTTTTATCTCAATTCAACGCATTTTTGCCCTGACGTTTCAATTCTCACACAAAACACTGACAACCTGAAACTTCCTTCTTCCTTTTTATCCCGGATGCAGCACCTTCTTCCCGAGGGTGAACTGCAGCTGTTCCTGCAGGCGCTCGACGAGCCGGCACCTGTGAGTATCCGTTTCAATCCTGCCAAAAGATTGCCGGAAGGTCATACCCCCATCGGTGAGCGCGTTCCCTGGTGCCGGGAGGGACTTTACCTCTCCCAGCGGCCGGTATTTACCCTTGATCCTGCATTCCACGCCGGAGCATATTACGTTCAGGAAGCATCATCCATGTTCCTGGGTGAAGCACTTCGTCAGACAGTTGACAGATCCTCACCGCTTAAAGTGCTCGATTTGTGCGCTGCTCCGGGTGGCAAAAGTACCCTGATAGCCGATTTTATTGGTCCCGACGGACTGTTGGTTGCCAATGAAACCATTCGCTCGCGTGTGGGGGCGCTCAGGGAGAATATGGAAAAATGGGGATATGCCAACGTGGCAATAACCAGCGGGGAAGCTGAAGATTTCGCCAGGATACCCGGACTGTTTGACGTAGTTGTGACCGATGCTCCCTGCAGCGGAGAAGGAATGTTCCGCAAAGATCCCGACTCGATAGGGGAGTGGTCGCCGGAAAATGTTTCAGTGTGTTCTTCCCGTCAGAAGCGCATACTTGCAGCAGCCGTTGACTGCCTGAAGCCGGGAGGAATACTGATATATAGTACCTGCACCTACAACAAGGAGGAAAATGGCGGTAATATCGAGTGGCTTGCCGGTGAGTTTCCACTGGAGTTGCTCCAACTTGAAGTTCCCGGATCGTGGCAGGTAACTGTAACAGGCGGTGGATACCAGTTTTATCCACACAAAACACGCGGTGAAGGCTTTTTTCTCGCAGTATTGAGAAAAACCGGGGGGGAAACGGCAAAAACAGCCCCGGGAAACTTCAAAAATCTGTCGGCAGTACCCAAATCAGGGCTGCCCCTGATAGCAGGCTGGATAAATCCCGGGGCAAATTTGCGCTATTATCAGACCGTATCGGGAGAAATTATGGCCTTGCCCGATCAATGGACAGACGTGTATGCGGCAATTGAAAAACTTGTCAAACTCAAGTGGTTTGGGGTTAACATTGGCGAGTTCAAGGGTAAAGATTTGATTCCCGCGCACGCACTGGCGCTGAGCAGCCTGATAAATCCGGATATACCGTATCTGGACACAGACCGGGCCCAGGCACTAAGATTCCTGAAAAAGGAGAGCATTGAACTGCCTGATGGTGCGAAAAACGGCTGGACGCTGGTTCGTTTCCACGGGCTCCATCTCGGCTGGATAAAAGTAATACCCGGAAGAATGAACAATTACCTGCCGCAGGAGCGGCGAATACGGATGGATATTACCGATTAGTCAAAAAACACCGGCATCCCGGAGAATCATAATCAGATATGTCCATACTTTTGGGCCATGGAAGAAGTACTGCAGAATACCAAACTTGGTTTGAAACTGCCTACCGATCCGAGGTGGGTAAATCTCGCTGAAATAGATCTGGGCGAAATTCTTACTGATCACGCCTACTGCGAACAGAAGGCTGCAACTTCGTGTATATCACTGATACAAGGCTATCCCGAACGCACAGAACTGGTTGAACAACTGGCGCCGGTGGTTACCGAAGAATGGGGGCATTTCCGGATGGTGCTGACAGAACTGAAAAAGCGGGATCTGAAACTCGGCAGACAGCGCAAAGACGAATACGTCAACAAATTGCTGGAGTTTCAGAAAAAGGGAGGCTCGAGAGAGGATACGCTTCTGGAGAAGCTGTTAACCTGCGCACTGATTGAGGCAAGAAGCTGTGAGCGCTTCCGCCTGCTTTCCCTGAACTGTTCGGATGAGGATCTGAGGGGCTGGTACCACAAATTTATGGTAGCCGAAGCAGAACATTACCGCATGTTTCTGGATTTGGCGAACCAGTACTTTGGAAAAGATAAAACGAGATTTCGCTGGCAGGAGTACCTGACAGCTGAAGCCGAGATTATGAAAAATCTCGAAACTAGAGGCGACCGCATGCACTGAGCAGTAACATACGGTCTCCTCGCAACACAAGGCAATCAACCCTTCAATTTGTTGATTTTGCCTTCTTCTCCAAAAAGCTCCCGTGAAACCTTGTTATAGGCAGCAGCGGCTTCCTCGGCAGTATCAAACATACCGATGTGACGAGCCTTGCCATTCACGGAAATGACGGCCCTGAATCGCTTGTGTTCCCGATAAACCCCGGTAAAACCGGTGCTGCTGCTCGTTTTACGCTGCCTGCTGGCAACAGAACGAGAGCGGAAAATCAGGTTTTCAACACGACAATCCAGTTTGTCGCCATTTTTCGCTCCAACCAACTTTTTTACCTTGTCCTTCTGAGTTCCGATGTATTTTTCGGCAATCAGCTTGTGCAGATAGTACGTCTCTGTCTTGTAGCTCCCATCGGCTTTCTTCCAGGTTTTCTGGAATACGGCACAGCCGCTGGAATGTCTTCTAAGATTGTTGACGATGTCAATCCCGGCAAAGTACGGGTCGGTTGTGAGCCACTCATAGGAGGTGGCATCCAAAAGAACTGACTCTTCTGAATTCTTGAGTTTAACTTTGTAAATCACGGCCTGGTTGCATTAGCGGTACAGAAGAATGATTTGAAAAGCGGTTTTACGAGGCCGTTTTTGAGTGTAAACCGTTGAATTGTTGCGCAAATGAACGACTTTTTATCATACGTACAACTTTTTTTTCTTTCGGGTAATCTGATTTCATAAAAACTTGACTTGCATGACCGGAAAAATAACGCCAGCACTGCTCAATCTGATGCCTTCAGACGCTGTGAATCAGCCTGTTGACAAAATTTTATTGTTGCTCGAATCCCAGTATGGCAAACAACTGTATTCGGTTTTTGAAAATTTTCACTATCCTTCTCCGCTCGCCAATCAGCGAAACTGCGCCTGGATAAAACGGGCCCGGACGGTCGGTATTAACGTCAGGACGATCGGAGACTTCTGGTCGGTAATTCCGTACAGCATGACACTGCCCTCCGCTCAGCAAGCCATTCACCTGCTCCCCATCTTTGAACCGGGTGTGGTATCGAGTCTGTACGGACCAACCAGCTGGCATATTAATCCCGAATTTTTCAGTCAGGAGCTCTGCAACGTATTTCCCCATCTCGATACAGTTGAAAAACAGTTGTCGCTGGTAGTCGGATTATTGCACCTCACCGGAAGGGTAGTGGGCATTGACGTAATCCCGCATGTTGACAGGTACGCCGAACAGTCGCTGGCCAATCCGGGACTTTTCGAGTGGATCCGGAGAAATGATCTGATTATATCCGATCACAGGGCCGACCTGTACACGGATGTATATGATATTCTGTATATGCTGCAACACAAGGGCTCTGCCACTCCAGGTTTGTCGTTGCCTGCCACGCCTTCGGTTTTCTTTGAACAATGGCCTGAAGAACACCGACTGCTGCTGATGTTTGGCAATCCCGATGATTATACCGTAAGACTGAACAGGCGCAAGAAAATGGTTGAACTGCTTTATCAGGCCGGACTGGAAACGCTGCCCGCCACTATGGGGCCACCATACAGAGGAGTAGAAGTGGATCCTGACCCGAATGCCGTGAATATTGACGATGAGGGCAGAATCTGGAGAGACTACCGGATTACACGTCCGGAAAAATTCTCCAGAGTATTCGGTCCGCTGGCCAGATACAAACTGTACGAATCCAAAAACAACAACAGCAACTGGGAACTCGATTTCGAAAAACCCAATATCAGAGCCTGGGATTACGTTTGTGATCACTACAAACACATACAATCAGCCTTCGATTTCGATGTCATGCGCGGCGACATGTCGCACGTGCAGATGCGCCCGGAAGGAACTCCCGCCAATCCCGACCGGTTTTACGACCTGCTGGCGGCTGTCAAATTGAGAATTCTCCCTGAAAAGCCGTATTTCGGATACTTCGCTGAAAGCTTCCTCGCTCCTCCGGGTCAAATGGCCTACGGAGATGAATGTGACCACCTCGAAGGCTCGCTGGCCGACTCGGCGCTGGGCGACCTCCAATCGGAGCCCGTGGGCACCACGCACTTCGTATCCGAACTGGCCCGATACGATGAACTGCTCCGAACCCGGAAATTCGCACCGAACTTCACCATCATGACCGCCGACAAAGATGATCCGCGGTTCGACAAGTTCTATGTCAATGGCAACGAAACCAGGTACTTTATCGGACTATTTCTCACCGATATGCCATCATACATGGGACTGGGGTTCGAATGCAGAGACAAACATATTGTACCGGCACCCAATGAACATTATACCAAATTATACGTTTTCAAAGAGTCAAAAGGCCCGAAGGCTACCTTCGGACCGTACAAATGGGGCCAAAACACTAAACTGTACCATCAACTGAACAGACAAAAGAGTCTGGCAGAAGAAATTTTCGGGCATATCAGGGATGTGGAAACTCAATGGTTGTTGGCACCGGATCGTACCGGAGCAGCCAAAGTAATTGCATGGACGCAAAATACAACACCTCGTTATATCTTTGCGGCCAATCTGGATCAGGAAAGTTCCCGGCAAATCGATTTCAACTTTCCTGGCGGCAACTGGAAAATGCTGTTTTCTTCTGTTTACTCTAATCCCGGTGAACGTAATTCGGCTTTGCAGGGCACGGTAATCGGAGCAGGAGAATGCCTGGTGTGGGAAAAAGCCTGAAAATAAAGACAATAAAAAACATGCTGAACCGTTCTAAAGGGACCCAAACAACCTCTTAAAATGTGAAATTGGTTTCAAAACTCTCTTTAAATATGAAAAACTGGCAAAAATTCATTGCTTTCGCCTTTCTGGCTGCCCTTTTTGTGTTGGAATCCTGCAACCGTGGCTACGGTTGCCCTGGTGCTGATTTGTAGTTTCGCTACCCCTCAAAACAGTAATGAGTAATATTAACTGGATTCCAATCAGTAACCGGCAGCAGGTGGATGACATCGCGGTACGTTCCGAAACGTTGCCATGCCTCATCTTCAAACACAGTACGACCTGCAGCATCAGTGCCATGGCTAAATATCGCCTTGATGGTGACTGGTCGTTCGGTACCGACGAACTTGAAGCGTATTATCTCGATTTGCTCAGCCATCGCGATGTTTCGGCATACATTGCCGAAAAATTCTCTGTACATCATGAGTCACCACAGATACTCCTGATTCGTCATGGCGAGTGTTTTTTCGATGCTTCTCATTTCGATATTACGATTCCTGAAATCAGGGAGGCTCTCTAGGGCATTGTATGTTACCGACGATCGCTTCAATATCCGTAAATCGTCGGTAACAAGCGATGCTGCGTTGCGTCCGGTTCATATTTTTGCTCCATGCATCAGTTTCGGGTAACCTGGCGATTCCTTTTCTTCATTTCCTATACCAGCTGGATTGTTGCCAGAATTTGGGCAGCCAATCTTATTTTGGGCCGCGATATCAGGCGATCCATGCGCATCAGGCGCGTGTGGGCCCGAACGCTCCTCGAAACAGTCGGAGTTGAAATCAGAATTATCGGAACTCCCCCGACATTCCCCTGCATTATCACAGCCAACCACCGTTCATACATAGATCCCATCCTCATGCTGCGCGATGTGGACGCTTTCCCGGTAGCCAAGGCTGAAATCGCCAACTGGCCTGTAATAGGAAAAGGCGCAGCAATGGCCGGTATACTCTACCTGCGCAGAGAAGATGCCCGAAGCAGGG
>JAJTFM010000137.1:0-887 GCA_021298575.1 Saprospiraceae bacterium
CAGTTCCTTGTTTTGGGTAGCCTTCAGGTACGTCTGGCTCAGAGAGCGCAACACCTGATACATGAAACGATCCATTTCGAGTACCTGCATTTCCTTGGTCCACAGGTCAATACGCAGTGTATCGCGGTGTTCCTTGTCGAACAGTGCAATGGCCATAGCCTTGCATTCTTCGAGTGCGCCATTGTTGCGGTCGCTGGCACCCCACTCGATTTTTACGGGTACATTTTCTGCGTCGAGGCCCACACGCAGGGTGATATCGCTTGATTTGACTACTTCGTTCTGTTCCATTTAATCATTCATCGTGAAAACTGCCGCAAAGTTATACTTCAATCCGGCAGTATGCTGCGATGAACGCACTTTTTCAGCCGATAATTCGCGGCAGTTCCCTACTTTTGTCTGATATGATTATTCACTTCGGTTTTGATTTCGATGGGCCGGTCGGCGGTACCGACGGAGTATCCGGGCAGGTTGCCTGGCTGGGGCCGCGCGGTTTGCTCAGATGGCTGGAAGCCCAGCTCGGTTTTGGCGGTTATCCGCCCAATACAGACTATATACGTATTGAACTATATCGTCAGGCACTCGGACAGTATGCCAACGGCTTTTATTTGGAATCCTTCCGCTCCGACCGGTTTGCCACGGCAGAAAGCCTGCTTGCTTTCAGGGATGAACTCCTTGGCGCCGGGTGGAATTTTGAAACGGATGAAAATACACCACCCCGGCTGGCGACACTGGCCGGAGTAGAAGCTGTTTTCCGCAGTAAAATGTACGCCCCTGGCATGAAGGGCGAAGTAATGGGGTTTGCCGATCGTTATGAGCTGGTCATCAGTACCCTTTCCGTAAACAGGGTCAATCTGAAGGAATTATATCTTCACGAGGAGGCCGGGTTT
>JAJTFM010000137.1:935-10283 GCA_021298575.1 Saprospiraceae bacterium
TTCAGTTGCCGGTGGTGAGGCGCGTGCTGGCAGCACTCGAAAAATCCGGTTGCCGGGTAATTCCTCCTTCAGATACAGTGAAGCATAACCCGAAGATTGTAGTTCTGAATTGTCGGCGCGACAGTGATGCCGCCGTTTTTCTGGCACAGTTGCTGCGTGAAAACCAGTCATTCCGACCAGTGATACTCACTTCAGGTGCCAGTCTGATGCTGGAACAGTGCCTCACTGCCGAATCAATGCCAGCTGTAGGAATCCCGTCTGCCTCGCTGGCACGCCCCTCCCTGCAGGCACTGAAACTGGCCCCCGCTTTTCTCTGGGAACCGGTAGATGTTTTCAAGGTCATGGAGTTTCTTACACTGCCGGTCAAGCCGCTCAATAACGAGCTTGCCCTTGAAATTGCCCGCGTGATGGCCGAAAAACCCGGCTTTTTCAGCGCAAACTGGGTAGCGGCAGTGGAAGGTTTTTTTGAAAAAAATGACCCCGACGGCAAGATCAGGAAACAGTACAATTTCTGGTTCCGGCGCCCGCGCTTTGCCGCCGACAGGGTGGCACCTGCCGCCGACGCCGAGGCCGTTTACGCTTATTTATTCGACTGGGCACTCGGACAGTATGAGGACGGCGGCAAGTCCGACAGTTCGCTGCTGCTGCTCGCCGAACAGGCCGGTCGCATCGCCGAACTCCTGAGGGCTATTCCGGAGCAGTGGATCTCTTACCTGGAACTGGAACGTATCGTTCGAACCATCATAGAGGCTGCTCCCCTGCAGATCACACCCGCAGAGGCGGGCGCTCTGCAGTTTGTCAGGCAACCCGGTGCACTGGCCGGAGAGGTAGAATCGCTGGTATGGTGGAATTTTGTTCACAACAGCGATGCACCACCCCCCGACAAATGGAGAAGAGGGGAGCGGGACTGGCTCGCATCAAAAGGCGTTCATCTGCGCACACAACGGGAAATCAGCCGGATGAATCAGATTCTGAATAACAAACCGCTGGATTATACCACAGGAACTATCGTACTCGTGGTACCCGATCAGGTGGATGGCACCGAAACGCCCCCTCACCTGTTACTCAGTGATCTGAAGGTCAGGCTGGGCGACGAGTTCGACTGTTGCGTTTTTTATACCGACAATGCAGCCGACAGGGAGCGTCTTCGAGTGTTCTTCGGGCACCCCGACCGGGTACAACTGCCGGTTCGCTCGCCCGTCCGCCCGCATGCACAGGTATATGTGAACAAACCACATCTGATCCCGGGTGCCGAATATGAAACGCCTACCAACCTGGAATGGCTGTTTTACTACCCGCATCGCTGGTTTTTCAGGCAAAAACTTCGCCTGTTCCCCTCGTCGCTGCTCAGCGTGACTGGCCACACTACACTGCTCGGTAGCCTGGCGCACCGTATTTTTGAAATACTGCTGGAGAAGGCCGTCAATACCATGAGCAGGGAAGAAATTTTCGAATTCGTTGACGCTATTTCCGCCGATCTGCTGCCCAAAGAGGGCGCCCCGCTACTGCTGTACGGCAGAGAGCCCGAGCGGAATGCCTTCATCAGGAGAGTCAAAAATGCAGCCTGGAATCTGGTCAGTATCATTCGCGATAACGGCTGGACTGTGGAAGCTACCGAGAAAAAACTGGAAGGTAAATTTTGCGGTATACCCGTGCGGGGAAAGGCGGATCTGGTGCTCCGTCGTGGCGACGAACTTGCCATTCTTGATATCAAGTGGAGCGGAACAAACCGCAGAAAGGAACTGATCCGGAACGAGGAAGATCTGCAGCTGGTACTGTATGCCCATCTGTTGCCTCCTGAAAACTATTGGCCGCATACGGCATACTTTATTCTGGAGGACGGGAAGCTGGTGGCACGTAACAATCAGGCCTTCAAACAGGCTCTGCAGGCATCGGCAGGGGCGGATCACGCCGCCGTTGGTACAGAAATATTCGAACGAATGCAGCGTACCTACCTGTGGCGAATGCTACAGATCAGTAACGGCGCAATTGAAATAAGAACTGAACGAACGGCCATGGAACTGGAGGCGCTGTACGAGGGCCACCTTGTCAGCCTGCTCGAAATGAAGAGGGAGGACGCCAGGTACGACGATTACAGGGGGCTGCTCTAGCGATACCACTCCACGAGATCGCCTGCAATCAGTGATTTTCTGCCGGTTGATGCAACGGCCCGGTCGCCCGCGCACCCGTGTGCCCACACACCCAGGAGCGCCGCTTCTGCAGGTGCATAGCCCTGCGCGAGGAGTCCGGTGATGATTCCTGTGAGTACATCGCCTGCTCCGGCAGTAGCCATGGCCGGATTTCCGGTAGAATTAAACCAGCACGTGCCGTTGGGCAACGCTACCGCTGTATAAGCCCCTTTCAGTACGATGACCGTGCGGTAACGCTGTGCCATTTCTCTCTGCAGCTCGTTACGGGCAAAATTGTCGGACGTTTTTCCGAACAGCCTTTCAAACTCCTTCGGATGCGGCGTCATGATTGTATTTTGAGGCAGCAGATCGAACCAGTCGCGGTTTACAGTCGAGCAGTAGCGGCACATGACACTGACAAAGCAGCTTTTCCAGCGCCTTGGCTGTTTCGGGTGCCTGACCTATACCTGGCCCAACCCCCACAGCACTGAAGTTGCTCAGATCGGGTATGTCTGACAAGAATTTTGCCCTATTGTCGGGACTGTACATTGCTTCCGGAACGGCAGTTTGAAGTACCACATACCCGCAGCGGGGAGCGTGCACAGTGAGCAGTCCTGCACCCGCACGCAGGCAGGCGCGCGAGGCCAGTACGGCAGCCCCTGTCTTTCCGTAACTGCCGGCAATCATCAGGGCATGTCCATGCGAGCCTTTGTGAGAGAACACCGCACGTGTCTTTTCCATTTTACGGGCCTCATCGCCGGTCAGGTAACAAAATGGAGAATCGGCAGTTTCCGGAAAATCCGGGTGGAGCCCTATGGATTGGCACATCCATTTTCCTGTGAATTGTTCGTTTTCCGGGAAGAACAAGGCTAGTTTGGGCGTTTCGAAGGAAAGAACCCGGTCGGCCCTGATGATGGCATCGCCCGGCGTGGTCTGGTCAGCAAAAAGGCCAGAGGGTATGTCAATACTGACTATTTCGCCCGGGTGAGCGTTGAGCAATCCAGCCAGTGAGGCCCAGTCTCCGGAAAGAGGCCGGTTGAGCCCGGAGCCGAACAATGCATCAATAAACAGCGTGTTTTTGGGTAATTCACGCAAAAAAGTGTCAGCTTCTCCGGCATTTTTCAGCATCACCGGGGTAACCTCTTGCGGCAATAATGTCATTTGCAGATCAAAATCAGCCGAATGTCGTGTATCAAAGTCACAAACCGCTAACTTCGCGGCGAATTGAGCGTTGTGCAGAAGTCGTGCAACAGCCACGCCGTCGCCGCCATTATTGCCTGTACCTGCCATAATGACGACAGGGCGCAACTGATCCGGATAGTACCCTGTGAACCAGCTGGCGAATACGCTGGCAGCCCGGTTCATCAGGTTGACGGATGAAACTGGTTCGTTTTCGATGGTGAAGGCGTCCCAGGCATGGATTTGCGAAGCGGAAAATATTTTCATGGAAACAGAAGAGCGAACATTTTTTAACGGGTTAAAAGTAGTGGAATTTGCCAGTGTTCTGGCAGGTCCTGCCGCAGGAATGTTCTTTTCCGAACTGGGTGCCACGGTAATCAAGATCGAAAACAGCTCGACGGGTGGGGATGTCACCCGTTCCTGGAAGAATCCGCTGGAAGATCCGGCGGCACCGGTATCTGCTTACTGGAGCAGCATCAACTGGGGGAAGCAGCATGTTTTCCTGGATTTGAACAATGAGGGTGACCGACTTTCGGCCCGGATGTTTGTATCAGATGCTGACGTTGTGATTTCCAACATCAAACCTTCATCGGCGCGGCGTATGGGTATAGATTCGGACACACTGTGTGCTGAAAATCCGCGGCTGATTTTTGCCCAGCTGAATTCCTGGGCCGATCCTGAAGACGAGAGCCCTGCCTTCGATGCCGTACTGCAGGCGGAAGCCGGTTTTATGTATATGAACGGTGAGCCCGATCGGGAGCCGGTAAAAATGCCGGTGGCGCTGATAGACATTCTGGCGGCGCATCAGCTGAAAGAGGGCGTACTGGTGGCGCTGCTGAAACGGGAGAAAACGGGCAGGGGATCGGTAGTAACAGCCTCACTGATGGAGTCTGCAATAGCTTCTCTGGCCAATCAGGCGAGCAATTATCTGATGACCGGTTTTATCCCCCGGCGAATGGGCACCCGTCATCCGAACATTGCGCCTTATGGCGATGTTTATACTACTTCTGATGAAAAATCCGTTTTAGTGGCTACAGGTTCCGAGCGGCAGTTCAGAAACCTCTGTGCCTGTCTGGGTCTGCACGAGTTACCTGAGCACGAGATGTACAATACCAATTCCGTCAGGGTGAAAAACCGGGAATGTCTCAACGGACTCATACAAAAAGTTGTGGCAGAGCATGAACTCGACGAGTTGATGCTGCTGTTCAGAAAATACGGGGTACCTTCTGCGCGCATACGCGACATGAAGCAGGTATTCGAACTTCCGGGAGCAGACAGACTCATACTGGAGGAGACGACGGAAGAAGGAGTGCCCACCAGACGGGTGAAAACAGTTGTTTTTAATATCAAGTCATCCCAAAATTGTTAATTGCGTGGAAAAAAATATAATTCTGAGAGCGCTTTCGTCGGTTCGTGATCCGCAAACCGGCAGAGATATTGTGTCGGCGGGTATGGTCGAGGACCTTCAGATGGAGGGTAATAATGTAAATTTCAGGCTGGTAGTGCCCAGTTTGCAAATGCAGGGAAAATCGGAGCTTAACTTCGCCTGTATGGGAGCCATTGCAGAGCAGTATCCCGGAGCCAATGTGAATGTACACTTCATGGTGCGCGCAACCGATGGCGTGCCGCAGCCGCAGGCATTACCACATATAAAAAATATCATCGTGGTGGCATCCGGCAAGGGCGGGGTGGGGAAGAGCACGGTTTCAGTGAACCTGGCTCTCGGTCTGAAGCAGCTCGGTGCGCGCGTGGGCCTGCTCGATGCCGATGTGTATGGACCGAGTATACCCACCATGCTCGGACTGGTTGGCAAGCGGCCGGCGGTACGGGACGTGACCGGAGTACCCAAAATGATGCCGCTGGAATCCTATGGAATTCCTTCTATCAGCATAGGCTATATCATCGAAGAGGATCAGGCGGTAGTCTTGAGAGGCCCCCGGCTGGCGGCAATCATCAAGCAGTTCATCAACGATGTGTTGTGGCCCGAACTGGACTTCCTGATTGTAGATTTGCCGCCCGGTACAGGCGACGTACAACTGACCCTGGTTCAGACAGTACCTGTTACCGGTGCGGTACTGGTAACCACCCCTCAGGAGGTGGCCCTTGCCGATGCTGTGAAGGCCATGAATATGTTTTTACTCGATCAGATCAATATACCCATTCTTGGGGTAGTCGAAAATATGTCGTGGTTTACCCCGGCTGAACTGCCCGAAAACAAGTATTATATCTTCGGTCAGGGAGGAGGAAAAAAATTGGCCAAAATGAGCAACTCCGTGTTGCTTGGCCAAATTCCGCTTGTGCAAAGCGTACGGGAAGGCGGTGACACCGGAAGACCTGCCATCACCCAGTCCGACAACCCGGCTGCTGCTGCTTTTCTGGAAGTAGCCAGGAATACCCTGCGTCAGGTAGGGGTGCTGAGGGGGTAGGGAGATTTTGGGTTTGGAATATCGAATATTGAATATCGAATATCGAACATCGAATATCGAATATCGAACACCGAACACCGAACATCGAAATTAGAGGTAACACCCTACACCCCATACCCCATACCCTACACCCCACCAAAACCAACACTAATCAGCGTCAACATGCGTCAATTAATAGTCTTGCTAATCAGTTGTGTACTCAGTTCCGTACTGGGGGTTTATTTGTACACACAGTTTGTGCCGTCGCGTCAGGCTTCGGGTGAACAGCCTGTGCTGACCGACAGGCTGTTCAGTTTGAGAAATAACCTCAGGAGTAGTGCCCCGACAGACTTCACGGCTGCGGCGGATATAGCAACACCGGCAGTGGTATATATCAAGGCTGTAGTCAGGACGGGGGGCGGATTTTTCTCTCAGGAAGCATACGCGGGAGCGTCTGGTTCGGGAGTTATACTCTCGCCGGACGGATACGTTGTTACAAACCACCACGTGATAGAGAACAGTGCAGAAATCAAGATAACCCTGTTTGACAAGAGAGAATTCAAGGCGCGTGTTATCGGATCTGACCATTCCACCGATATAGCGCTGCTGAAGATAGACGAGAACGACCTGCCTTTCATGTTACTTGGTAACAGCGACTCGGTGCGGGTAGGGGAGTGGGTGCTTGCAGTGGGCAATCCGTTCAATCTGGAGAGCACAGTAACTGCGGGCATTGTATCGGCCAAGGGAAGGAACATCAATATTCTGGGTGGAAGTTCGAGTATTGAGTCGTTTATACAAACCGACGCAGCGGTTAATCCCGGTAATAGCGGCGGAGCGCTGGTGAATACAGCCGGCGAGCTGATTGGCGTCAACTCCGCTATCATGACAGAATCGGGAAGCTATGAAGGCTATTCCTTCGCCGTTCCGTCCAACCTGGTTCAAAAGGTGATACGCGACCTCAAGGAGTTCGGCGTTGTGCAGCGTGCCTATCTGGGAGTGGGTATCCAGGATGTGGATGCCGAGGTAGCCAGGGAGCTGGAACTCCCCAGCGTACAGGGAGTGCTGGTTAACAGGATAATTAATGGCGGAGCAGCTTCCGATGCCGGTATGGCGCCGGGTGATGTGATACTCAGTGTAAACAGCATCAGGGTAAACAGTACAGCAGAGTTACAGGAGCACGTGGGTCGTTTCAGGCCCGGCGAGTCGGTCAATCTGGAATTCTGGCGAAAGGGACAGAGCATACGAAACACAGTTACCCTCAAGGATGGCAACAACAACACGAGAGTTGCGCTGGTCCGCGGCGATGAACTGGATCAGGATCTGGGAATATCCCTGCGCGACCTCACGCGCGAAGAAGAGCGCAAAATGCATGTACAGGGAGCCATTGTTACCAGCATAAGGCGCGGCAGCGTGGTGTATGAAACCAACATGCAGCCCGGCTTCGTGATATGCAGTGTGAATGGCAACCGCGTGAAAGACGCTGCAGATGCCATAGAAGCTATCCGGAATGCGTACAACAAACTGGTGCTCGACGGCTACTACGAAGGAGAGCCCGATCTGTACTCATACCGGTTCAGGAAATGAAGAAAATCAGGCGTCGTCGTCGGGAACCGTTGTGCCATGGTATCTCAACAGATACTCAGACGGGGTAAATCCCGTTGACTCTTTAAAATTACGGTTAAAGGACGTCCTGCTGCTGTAGCCTGCTGCGCTGGCGATTTCAACACGGCCTCCATACTTACAGCATATAATAATCTGGATGTCGGTAACGTCCTCAATTATCAGATTACCGGACTTGGCTGCGGAACCTATTATTACAGGGTAAGGGCGAGAAACAGCCTGGGTACAGGCCCTAATTCTTCCATAATTTTTCTTTGAGTTGACCTTTCTGACAGCTGTACTAATAAAAAAAAGGCCGCTCCGAATTTCGGATTGGCCTCTTTTTTATTAGTGATATTTCATTTTTTCCTGAATTAACTAATTGATTTTTTAGCATTTAATATATTATGATTTAAAATATTAAATTTTTGGCACTAAATATTACCTTTTTGGTACTCTTGAAAGCAGGCTGCAACCTACTTTCGTTGTTGTTGTAAGATTTGCAGTTTTCAAACTGTATCTTTTTTGATTTTTCAAATCGGAACTTATGTATCCAAAACTATTTTTATTGCTGTTTCTGATTCCTGTTTTCCCTGATATGGTACTTGCCAATGACATCAGGACGTCTGCCCTGGCCTTCGAAGACAAGAATACCACAGACGACTACGTATTCATCAAATTTGATCTGAACTGGGAGAACTCCTGGAGAACTACATCCGCTCCCTCAAACTGGGATGCAGCCTGGGTCTTTGTTAAATTCAGGATTGGAGCAGGTCCGTGGAAACACGCTTCTCTTTATGACACGGGTAATAGCGCTGGTTCGGGTACACCAGCAAAAGTTCAGGTGGGCCTTCTGGATGAGGGAGTCTCATTCAACGCCACCACGAACCCTGCCATCGGAGCTTTTTTTTACCGGAGTGCTGATGGCTCGGGATCATTTGGTATTACCGGTGCCAGACTTAAATGGAACTACGGTGCAGATGGCGTACAGGATGCAAACGATGTGGAAGTCATGCTTGTTGCAGTGGAAATGGTTTATGTCCCCGCAGGCAGCTTCTATGTCGGATCTGGCGGTACAGAATCTGCCAGTTTTACAAAGGCAAACAGCACATCAGGCAATACGGTACCATTTCAGGTCACCTCCGGGTCAATAACTTTACAAGGAAATGATGCCTCGTCGTCAGCATCCAATCTGTCGGTCAGAGATGGTGGATGGGATCTTACTGGTACCAATACAGTCATGCTTTCATCTGCATATCCTACTGGTTATGCCGGCCTGTACTGCATGAAATACGAAATATCCCAGCAGCAGTATGTAGATTTTCTGAATACCCTGACCGCTACTCAGAAGTCCGCACGATATAGCGGTTCATCTACAAACAGAAACGGCATTTCATCTTCGGGCGGGGTTTACAGTACAACAACGCCCAACGTGGCCCGGAACTTTATGAGTTGGCCCGACGGAGCAGCCTACTCCGACTGGTCATGCCTGCGCCCGATGACTGAACTGGAGTTTGAAAAAATATGCAGAGGTTCACAGACTCCCGTTGCATCCGAGTATTCATGGGGTACAGCTACGTTGACAGCCAACAAGTATCTCCTGGCAGATGCAGGTATGGCAGGCGAAAACATCACAGCAGCAACATACAGCACTTCAGATGGTAATGCTGCTGTTGGTCCCACAATTTCCACGAACCCACTATATCAGGCTTTTATAAACGGACCACTCAGAGTCGGAATATTTGCAGGGAACCCGCTGAACACCAGCCGCGTCACCTCGGGAGCAAGCTATTACGGTGTTCAGGAACTCAGTGGCAATCTGATGGAATTATGTGTCAGTGTCGGAATGAAGGGAGGTGGCAACCCTCTGACTGTGGGGCGCGACTTTACTGGCCTACACGGGAATGGTTTGCTCACCAGCTCTGGTACTGCAGATGTAACTAACTGGCCAGCCAGTGTTGTTTCAGTAAGCACAGGCATAATTTGCAGGGGCGGGCACTGGAACAATAACACGAGTTTCATGCGGGTATCCGATC
>JAJTFM010000138.1 GCA_021298575.1 Saprospiraceae bacterium
CAGTCATTTGCCAACCCGCAGAATCCGTTCATTGCACCGCTGAAAGAGAACATCTCTGTAGCGAATGCACTGACTAACATGACCAGCGAGAACTTCGTAGGTGTGAAAGTGGGTGACGTTAACGGTACAGCAGTGGCTAACAGCGCGATGGTAGCTGACGACCGTACAACAGGTACCCTGCTGTTCGACGTACAGGACCGCGACGTTGTTGCCGGCGAAGTATTCGACGTAACATTCAAAGCATCTGACAAAGCTCAGGGCTACCAGATGACACTGAACCTGAACGGACTGTCTGTTGCAGGAATCGTGAAGTCTGACGTAGTTAACGAGAACAACTTCGGTATCTTCGCTGACGCTCTGACAGTGTCAGTAGACGGTTCCGAGACGTTCACAGTAACGTTCAAGGCAGAGAAAGCCGGCAAGCTGAGCGAGATGGTTGGAGTATCCAGCCGTATCACAAAAGCTGAAGGTTACAGCCTGACAGACGGACGTATGGACGTAGCTCTCCGCTTCAACGGTAACACTATCGCTGGCGTAGGCTTCGAACTGTACCAGAACCAGCCAAACCCATTCGTCAACAAGACGATGGTTGGCTTCCACCTGCCAGAAGCTGCCACAGCTACCCTGACAGTGTTCGACGCTGCTGGTCGCGTAGTATTCACACAGAAAGGTGACTTTGCGAAAGGCTACAACGCCATTTCCCTGGATCGCGCTCTGATGAACACAACTGGCGTTCTGTACTACACGGTAAAACGAACAATCTGAAATAACAAGAGGGCTGCTCCGGTAACGGGGCAGCCCTCTCTTCTTGTGCGCCCGGCATGGGCGTAAAAAAAAGGAAGGTACCCCCGAGGATACCTTCCTTTCTCTGATTTGAAACAGAGTGCCTTGTGAGGTTATTTGAATACTCTGGCCGCTTCCACAGCTTTCAGCCAGCCCTGATAGAGGGTTTCGGCCTCCTCTGTTGGCATTTGCGGACTGAATGCCTGGTCGAGTTGCCAGTTTCCTGCGATATCCTGTTTGTCTTTCCAGTAACCGATAGCAAGACCAGCGAGGTAAGCAGCCCCGAGAGCGGTTGTTTCCTGAACTACAGGTCGTTCCACATTTACCCTCAGTATATCACTTTGAAACTGCATCAGGAAGTTGTTGGCCACCATACCTCCATCCACCCTCAGGCCTTTCAGACTGATTCCGGAGTCTTTCTCCATGACAGAAAGTACGTCGCGGGTCTGATAAGCCACACTTTCGAGGGTGGCGCGAATTAGGTGGCTTCTCGAACTCCCGCGTGTGAGGCCGAAAATGGCACCTCTGACCTCGGAATCCCAATACGGGGTACCCAGACCAACAAATGCCGGAACAAAATAAACACCTTCTGAAGAAGTCAGCGTACGCGCGATAGGATCTGTTTCAGCAACATCTGTAAACAACTCCACGGTGTCGCGCATCCATTTGACAGCCGAGCCTGCAACAAAAATAGAGCCTTCCAGGGCATATTCTACTTCGCCGCCGATACCCCAGGCAATGGTAGTCAGCAGTCCGTTGGGTGAAGCAACGGCCTCGTTACCGGTATTCATAAGCATAAAACACCCGGTACCGTACGTGTTTTTTGCCATACCCGGAGAAAAGCAGCCCTGACCGAAGAGTGCAGCCTGCTGATCGCCGGCAATACCCGCCACAGGGATTCCGTCGGTACCCGTCAGACTTGCTTTGGCCACGCCGTAAACAGTGGATGAGTCCATCACTGCGGGTAACATGGAGTCGGGAATCTCAAGGGCGGTCAGTAAATCAGCGTCCCAGCACCTTTCCCGGATATTATAAATCATGGTACGGGAGGCATTGGTGTAATCAGTGGCATGTACGTTGCCCTCGGTGAGGTTCCAGAGTACCCATGTGTCAATGGTACCAAACAGCAGATGTCCCGCCTGAGCATCTTCCCTCGCGCCGGTAACATTGTCGAGAATCCATTTGATTTTGGTGCCTGAGAAATAGGCATCAATGAGCAGGCCGGTTTTATACCTGACTTCAGGATCGAGGCCCCTGGCCTTGAGCGATTCACAGATATCAACCGTCTGGCGACTTTGCCACACAATAGCGTTATAAACAGGTTTACCCGTGCGTTTATCCCATACAACCGTTGTTTCCCGCTGATTGGTGATGCCGATGGCAGAGATATTGTCGGCACCCACCTTGTCGGTAACTTCTTTTACAGTATCCCTTACGGTATCCCATATTTCAGAAGCATTGTGTTCAACCCAGCCGGGTTTGGGAAAGAACTGCGTTATTTCCTGTTGAGATACGGCGATGATATTCCCTTTTTTATCAAAAACAATGGCACGCGTGGATGTGGTGCCCTGATCAATGGCAAGAATGTAGCTCATAGAAAGCGGTTAGAAGAGTAATTGGTGAGTGAAGGCACCGGCAATGCCTCCGAGGATTGGCGCCACGACCGGAATCCATGCGTAACTCCAGTCTGAATGGCCTTTCCCGGAAATAGGCAGAATCGCGTGCGCGATGCGCGGGGACAGATCCCTGGCCGGGCTCATGGCATATCCTGTTGTGCCACCGAGCGAGATGCCCAGGGCTAGAATGAGCGCTCCCACCACAATCGGGTTGAGTCCGTCGGCAAACTGGTTGGCACCGATGGCACTCAGTCCAAAGAGCAGTACGAAAGTAGCCAGGAATTCGCTGATGAAGTTGAACGCAGTATTCCGCACAGCAGGAGCAGTGCAGAACACAGCTCTCTTGGCTTCCGTATCTTCCGTGAGCTTAAAGTGCGGATAATAGAACAGCCACACCAGGGAAGCGCCCAAAAAGGCGCCGAGCATCTGGGCGGAGATATACAGCGGAAGCGTTTCCGGGGTAAACTGTTCAGACCATTGACCGGTGGCGGCAAGTGCTACAGTTACAGCCGGATTCAGGTGAGCGCCGCTGATTTTTCCGGCTGCATACACGCCGAAAGTGACAGCGAGTGCCCAGCCGAAAGTAATAACAATCCAGCCGGCATTTTCATTTTTGGTTCCTTTCAGAACGACACCGGCCACAACGCCGTTGCCGAGCAGGATGATGAGGGCGGTTCCGAGCAGTTCTGCGAGAAAAACGTTCATAGTGTTAGTTAAGTCAGAGGGTGAAGAAATGTGCAGACAAATATTCGTGAAGCCGTGCTTCCTTTTGTCCGGGGCTCCAGCCGAGTTCATCAGCCATAATGCGTGCAACTTCAGGGGCTGCAGCGGCGCACAAACGAAAATCTGTCAACTCAAGCCGGATTCTTCTGGACAGGAAGTCGCGGATTTCAAGCGCCATTTCATGTCTGACGGCATATACAACTTCTGCCTTGAGGAAGGGCTGTTCAGTAACAAGCCTTTCGCTCAATAAGGGATCTTCCTGCGCGAGCCGGGCCACTACAACAGCACTGGTTCCGTATTTGTCGGCCAAATGTTGCGAAACATCTTCATCAATTTTATATTCTGCCTGAATTTTTTTATAAAAATCCGGAGACCAGCCATTTGCGCCCCATAATAAATGGTTTTCGGTAGAGCAGGGGATATGCATACCGAGCCGGTTTGCGATAACATCCACCGCATCTTTCGCCATCAGTCGGTAGGTGGTCCATTTACCACCCAGCAGACTGACCAGTCCGGAGCGTTCATCCTGCTCCACCAAATGATCGCGGAGGATGGCTTTGGTGTGTTTATTGTTTGAAGACAGGTTTACCAGTGGTCGCAGTCCGGCAAATCCGCTTGTAACCTGTGCCCGGGAGAGGGGAGTCTCCAGGTATGGATTGATAGTTTCTAGCAGGAAGTCTGTGTCACTCCGATCGGCGTACGGCTCAAGTTCAGGATTTTCGCAGGGCTCGTCGGTGGTGCCGATCATCATGCGGCCTTCGAAGGGAATGGCAAAAGCCACCCGGTTATCGGCAGTTTTCGGAATCAGCAGGGCACAGGAAGCTTTCTGTTGTGGCATACTGACCAGGATATGTGCCCCTTTGGAAGGTTTTATTACAGGGGTGAGTTCCGGATTGGCCTTGAGGCGAACGGAATCAGCGGCAGGACCGGTACAATTCAGAAAAACCCTGGCACGTATTGAAAAGGCGGTGTCAGACTGTCGGTCGAGTACCGTGGCAGCAGTTATGGCCCCTGACCTGTCGGACGAAAACTCCTGAAGTTCGACGTAGTTGGCAACAACGGCACCGGACTGGTTTGCTGACTGAATGAGTGCGAGGTTGTAGCGGGCATCATCGAGTTGTCCGTCGTAATAAACAATGGCACTGCGAATACCCTTGTTCAGTCCGGGGAAAAGTTTGTCCAGCTTTCGTTTGCCTGTCCATTTGCCAGGTGGCATTCCCGACCTTCCTGGAGCGAACCAGTCGTACAGTTTTAGTCCGAGGAAGTAGTAAACACCACTCCACCAGTTAAAGACAGGAGTTGCGAGCGCGAGCGGGCGCGCGAGGTGCGGGGCATTGCCGAGCACAAAGCGTCGCTCCTGCAGGCCGTGTTTTACCTGATTGAGCTGCGCGAGATCGAGTTTCCGGAAAGCCTGTTCGAGGTACCGGACTCCGCCATGTACGAGTTTGGTACTCTTCCCCGAAGTTTCAGCGGCAAAATCAGTCTTTTCAATCAGTGCAACCTTCATTCCCCGAAGTGCGGCATCTAGGGCACAACCGGCGCCAGCAGAACCACCTCCGATGATACAAACATCAAAGGCATCATTCCGGAGGAGTTCGAGATTCAGGTTGCGGTTGAGCATAAGCCATTCAGGGTTTGGGCAGTCGGCTTTGCCAGTTCCAGGCATCCTTCAGTGCGTCGGCGAGTGAACGGCGGGCCTTCCAGCCAAGAACCCCGGCTGATTTGTCCACATTACCCCATATAGCTATTACATCGCCGCTACGACGGGGGCCGAACCGGTGGGGTACGTTCAGGTTGTTTACCCGATCGAAAGTATTCACCACCTCGAGGACGCTGTTACCGGTGCCGGTACCCACATTGAAAACATCGTAGTACTTCTCCTGATTCACCTTCATGAGATGGCTGAGCGCAGCCACATGTGCTTCTGCGAGATCCATGACATGAATATAGTCGCGGATGCAGGTTCCGTCGGGGGTAGGGTAGTCGTTGCCAAATACAGTAAAAGACTCCCTGATGCCTGCGGCGGTTTGCGTGACAAACGGCACGAGGTTATTCGGGACACCGGTGGGTAATTCCCCGATGAGGCCCGAGGGATGGGCGCCTACAGGATTGAAGTAGCGTAGAGAAATAATACTGAATGGCATCACACTGGCCACATCCCGGAGAATTTCCTCTCCGATCTGTTTGGTGTTGCCATAAACGGAAGAGGCTTCCTTGACTGGTGTTTGTTCGGTTACAGGTACCGTGTCGGGTTCTCCGTACACAGTGCAGGAAGAGGAGAAAATCAGATTCCGGATTTGATGTTGCTCCATAACAGTGAGCAGCGTCATCAGCGAACCGAGGTTATTCCGGTAATACATCAGCGGGCGCTCCATGGATTCACCCACTGCCTTGCAGGCGGCAAAATGTATAACACCACCGATTTCGTGTTCGGTGAAAATACGGTTGTAAATACCGGGATCGTTACAATCACCTTCATAGAAAATAACCGGAAAGCCGAGTATCTTTTCCAGTCCGGCGAGTACTTCCGGGTTTGAATTGGAGAAATTATCGAGAATAACAGGAGTGAGGCCTGCTTCGGTCAGCGAGACAACCGTGTGTGATCCGATGAAGCCGGCGCCGCCGGTGACGAGGATTTTCATTGCGGGATGAATTAGATCGGGCGAAGTTACGAAAGACACATTTGCTGAAACACAGGAATGAGTTTAATATGTACATTTGGGCATCAAAGTAATCTGTACCATGAAAATATCCGGAATTACACCGTTTCTGTTGAGTTTCCTCATTTCTTCGGGTGTTGTTGCGCAACCCGTGGCCAATCGTCCGGCGCCATCGGAGGCGCAGCAGGTTTGGCACGAGACGGAATTTTACCTTTTTGTACACTTTGGCCCGAACACATTTACCGATCTGGAGTGGGGGCATGGTACGGAAACTGAGGACGTATTCAATCCGACGGCGCTGGATTGCGATCAGTGGTGCCGTGTTGCCAATGCGGCCGGTGCCAAAGGGATTATCATAACTGCCAAGCACCACGACGGATTCTGTTTGTGGCCATCCGGATACTCTACACACACGGTCAGGGAGAGCAAATGGAAAGACGGAAAAGGCGACGTACTGCGCGAACTCTCGGATGCCTGCAAGCGCAACGGACTGAAATTCGGGGTTTACCTGAGTCCGTGGGACCGCAACCACCCGCAGTACGGCACACCGCGATACAACGATGTGTATGCCAGTACACTGACGGAATTGCTTACTGGCTACGGAGATTTGTTTGAGGTTTGGTGGGATGGCGCCAACGGAGAGGGCAAGAATGGGAAAAAGCAGGAATACGATTTTCATCGTTTCGAGAAACTGGTGAAGCGATATCAGCCCAATGCGGTCATCTTCAGTGACATTGGTCCGGGTTGCCGGTGGGCCGGCAACGAACAGGGGACCGTTGCCGAAACAAACTGGTGCATGCTGGATACCGCCGGTTTCGGTCGCGGAGCTACAGGGCCGGCCACATCTGTATTACAGACAGGTCAGGAGAATGGAGCCTTGTGGATACCTGCCGAGTGTGATGTCAGTATTCGTCCGGGGTGGTTTTATCACAAGGAAGAAGACGACAAAGTAAAGACCCCCGATCAGTTGTTCGATATTTACCTGAAATCGGTGGGCAGGGGAGGGAACCTGATTCTAAACGTACCGCCCGATCGGCAGGGCAGATTTGCGCCCCGGGATTCGGCCAGTCTGGTGGCGTTTGGCGATAAACTCCGCAAGGCATTTTCCAATAATCTGGCAACGGGCAAGCTGGTATTTGCCTCCTATCAGGGTGGAGAGAGCCGGACACCCAGGGTGAACGACGGAAAGCAGAATACATGTCATATATTTGAACAGGTATCCGGCGGTGACATACCCGGTTATATCGTTCTGGATTTCAGGAAACCTGAAACCATCAATTGTATCCGGCTGCGCGAAACCGTTCGCAGTACGGGTCAGCGAATCAGACAGTTTAGCATTGAAGTACTGGAGAACGACGCATGGAAGGAGGTTGCCCGATCTACGACAATCGGTGTGCGAAAAATATGCATGTTTGACCCTGTCACTACGACCAAAGTACGGATAAAAATACTCGACACGGTCGGTTTTGCGGCAATTGGGGAAGTGGAGGCTTATCGGGTTGAATAAGAGCTTGTTCAGGATTCTCTCACCGAGTCAAAAACATCTCATTTTTCGCCATTTTTCACCTTTTTTCAGTTACGTAGCTCCGGCTATGCGCCTTCAAAAATGCAAAAACTGAC
>JAJTFM010000139.1 GCA_021298575.1 Saprospiraceae bacterium
GTGTGAAGGCATTTTCAGCGGCCCGGACATTTCCCTGTACGTTTCCGTACTCGTCGGCCCGCTCCATTTCACCATATTGTATGTATTGCAGGGCACCATGAACAGTGAAGCCGGGCTTGCCGAGGTGGTGTGCGTAAGCGGCGTAACCGTGCTGTATATCCGAGAGAAAGAAGTTGTGGTTGAATGTCAGGTGTCCGCCCATGGAGGCATTGAGGGCTGCCGGATTGGCTGCCGCGAACACGGGATCGTCGTCGCGCACCGCTATCTGTGCGCCACCCAGCCCGGTAAGCCGGGAGGAGGCTGGCAGGGAAAGAAACTGAAAAACGGATTCACCACCGTTCACCTGGGCGGTTACTGATGATTGTGCAGCCAACACCCACAAAAGGGCGAATCTCAATTGTTTCAATATATCAGACATTGTTGCTGTCATGTTTTTCCTTTTTCACGCACGTTTCTGCAGGAGTTACGCGATATACTCTCTGCCTGCCCGGTATGACGCATGAATACTGCCGGAGGTTGTCCAGACGGGCTAAGAGCTTGTTCAGGATTCTCTCGCCGAGTCAAAAACGGCTCATTTTTCGCCATTTTTCACCTTTTTTCAGTTACGTAGCTCCGGCTATGCGCCTTCAAAAATGCAAAAACTGGTGTTCACCGACAAGTTCCAGGTTTTCGTCAAATACAATCCATTTCGCCGGATAGTCGGGTGCCAGCAGGCCGGTTTTATCCGCTATCCCTGCAGCGCGGGCCGGATAAAGCGAAGCCATCCTGAGCGATTCATCCAGCGGAATTCCGGCCTTTTGGGTACAGTTCCGCACGGCCTGCCACATCGTAAGGGAAGACCCCGAAAGGGTGCCGTCTGCATCCACGTACCGATCGCCGGCAAACCGGAACCGGTAATCGCCCCGGTCGCTCTCTGTCACGGCATCGGTTATCAGAAAAAGCTTGTCTCCCAGCAATTTGTGACTGATTCTGACGGAGGCAAAATCGCAGTGTACTCCATCGGCAATGATACTGGCAAAGGGTGCTGTATCATATATGGCGCCAACCACGCCGGGTGCCCGGCCCTGAAACGGGCTCATCGCATTGAACAGGTGGGTGGCCCTGCCTATTCCCTTGCCGAACGCGTATTTCGCCTGTTCAAAAGTGGCATTGCTGTGTCCGGCAGAGAGTATGATGCCGCTGTCCAGCAGCATATCCAGTGCATCTTCTCCAGACATTTCCGGGGCGATGGTCATGTAGGTAACTATTCCACGCCCCTTTTCAATGATGGCTGAAATATTTTCCTTGGTCGGTTTTTGTATGTTTTTCAGCGGATGAGCACCTCTTTTCTCCGGATTAAAAAAGGGGCCTTCCAGATGAAGTCCGATCAGGCCCTCTCCGCCCTGTTCCCGGTATGTCCGGCAGGCCTCCATCGCCTGCCACATGATTTCCGGTGCAGAGCACGACAGGGTGATCTGGAACCAGGCACCGCCGCCGGCCTGTACATCTCTGAAGGTAGCGTGTATGGTTTCGGGAGTGGGGTCGTTATTGAAAAGCAACCCGCCACCGCCATATATCTGCAGATCAATCAGCGCGGGAGCCAGAGACAGGCCATTCAGATCGGTGACGGATTCGACCGGTCCCGGATATTTTTCATTTTTCGGATACACCCCTGTAATCATATTATCCTCAACAGCCAAAGATGCGTGTTGCAGGATCTGACTTCCGGTGTAAATGGTGGCGTTGGTGTACAGATGCATGGTGAAAGAATATTTCAGTTTCCTGCTTTCCAGGTTTTACCGCCGACCCCGGTAATGGTCATGGATTTCCACTTTTTGGGCAGCTTTGTTTTGAGCTGTACGATTCCGTTCGGCGTGATATCCAGTCCGCCGAAGCCCATCAGTGTGGCTTGCAGGAATCCGCCTGCTCCGGTGGCGAAATAGGGGTTTGTGCCGCCTGCGCACTCCGAAAGTACTCCGAATGGCGGTACTTCATTGAATTTGTAGCTTTTGACCCAAAGGTCGTAGGCTCTCTCGGCATCTCCCGCACGCGCGGCCGACACGGTCAGAATGGCATTCCCCATGGCAGGTCCATCGGGCGACATGCGTGGTTCATAGTAATCCAGGTCTTTCTTGACCTGAGCCGGGTCGGTGTAGTATTTCAGCGGGTAGGCGAGCAGGTTGACATCGGCCTGTTTGATGATTTCACCGTTATAGGTGGCATTTTCGCGGGTTGTTCCGTCGGGAAACTTCAGCACAGGAATATTGTCTGCGACATGAGCCCAGTCGGAATCGGGAGTGATTCCGAGCTCCTGAGCGGCCTGTGTGGCATATCGCAGCACCGTGATTGCCATTCCGTTGGTGAAGGCGTTGTTGTCAATATTTTCCTGCCATTCATTGGCGCCGATGACGTTATTGATGTCGTACCTGCCCGGACCATTTCTTTCCACGCGGCTTGCCCAGAAATCGGCTACTTCCTTCAGAATGGGCCAGCCTCTTTCGCGAAGCCATAATTTATCTTTTGTAACCAGATAGTACTGCCAGGCCGCCCAGCCCACGCAGCCTGTGATGTGGTGCTGGAAAGGACCGGTGAGTGCCCATACAGGGGTTTCTTCCTGTCCGGTAGTAGTACTTTCCCAGGGATACATGGCGCCTTTGTATCCGTGAGAGAAGGCATTTTGTTTGGCCTCATCGAGCAGTTGGTACCTGAATTCGAGGAAGGAGCGTGCAATTTCGGGGTGAAGCAGCAACATGGGCGGATACATCCACAGTTCGGTATCCCAGAATACGTGTCCGTTGTAACCGAGTCCGCTCAGGCCCATGGGTGAGAGGCTGAGTGCTGTTCCCTCGCGGCCGAACGAGTAGAGGTGATACATGGCCGAATGGATATCCCGGGTGGCATTGACATCGCCCTCTATAGTAATGTCTGATGTCCAGAGTTTGTCCCACTCGGCTTCGTGGCGGGTGAGGAGCCTTTCCGTGCGTTCGAGTGCTGCGAAAATGGTGAGGCGCTCGGCTTCGTTGTGCGCATCAATTGTATGGGCAGAAGAAATAAGTGTACCCGCAACGGCAAACCGGTATGTTTCGCCAGCCTTCAGTTTTTTATGAAACTTGGCCAGGTGCATATTGTAGTCCCAGTCTTCGTGAATGAGGTCTGGTTCGGAGCCATGCGGTTCCTGGAAAATAAAACTGGTGGAGGCCGCAACGGTATATTTCCCACTCGGGCTTTTCCCGACGGAGGTGAGCAGTGGAATCAAAACGTGCGGGCGGTCTATTTCGGAGTAGTAGTTGCGCACATCCTGCAGCATCTCCGGAGCTTCTATGACGGACATGGGGGTGATGGTTACGTCCTTTTTGGCAGTAATTTCCACGATGGAAAGAGCACAGTAGGGCAGGTGCCTGAGTGCCATAAGTGTCTGGCTGACGCTGACCTTGTCGCCCACATCGAAGGTGGTGGTGAGTTGGGCGTGACGCATATCGAGTGTTTGCCGGTATTCGGAAATATCATTTCTGCCGATTCTGCGCCCGTCCACATCCAGGTTCATGTTCATAAAATTGAACCCCTTGAGAATATTGCTCACGCGCCCGCGCAGGTAATTGTCGTAAGCACCGTTGAGTACCACGTCTTTCACGCGCATGGGTTCGGGAGAGGACACCAGTCCGATCATCCCGTTGGCCACCGTGATACCATAATATCTGGCTGGATTAATGTCTTCTGCGATGATTTTCCAGGGGTCCTGCGTCAGTTTCTGTCCGCTCGTCGGGCTCTGTGCGAACAGGGTTCCGAGCAGGAGCATTGGCAGGGCAGAGAGGAGAATGTGCTTTTTCATGATACAGCATTGCTTTTGAACGGACAAATGTAATCCGAATAGAGAACAAAATCTTTTGTTCGCTGCGAACCAGTTTTGTTTAACCGCAGAGTAGAACTACCCTGCGGTTACCTCTGTGTACCTCTGAGGTTAAACAAAAACGTGTTTCAGTGCCTTGTCAATGTTCTCGACAGAAAATCTATCTTTTCCAGACATTATAATTTTTTACTAATATACCTTGGCAGAAGTGCAAAACTTTTTATCGAAAAATTAGAAAACTTCCAATTGATAGCTATTTTTGCATTGAAATTACTTTCAGCGAAGAATCTTTTGCTTATAATCCTTTTATTTGTCCTTTCTAACCTGTACTCTCAGCATAGTCTGCCTGACTGCCTGAAAATAGATGAACCTGGCGAATATTATTTTTTGGCAAACAACGGTCACTATGCCACGCCGTATAAAGGGTCTCACACACTTAATCGCGTTCTCATTGGTATTACATTCCTATGCTGGTTGACTATGAACCATTTTTTTAAAGTACTACTGTACTGCCTTTGCCTTCATGTTGAGGCCTATGCTCAAAAAAATCTTCGGAACAATATTTATGGCGAAGCACTGGGATTTGCCGGATATTATTCCGTCAATTATGAACGCTTTCAACCTCTAATTAAAAACCGAATGATTTTGGCCGGGTTTAATGCCGGGTTTAGTATTGAGAAATACAGTTACACAAGAGTTAATGCCATTCCAATGGGGTTAAAAATTTGTATTGGCTGGAAGGGTATTTATGGAGAATTTGGCGGCGATTACCTGTTTATCAGAGGGAAAACCCCGGACTATTTTCATGGAGGCGGTACCTATTACATAGAAACTTCCAAATTCAAATTGTTTCATTTTGGGGTCAGATACCAACCTGAAAAATGTAGAATCTTTGTAAGAGGATTTTTGTTCCCGTTCAAGGTTGTCCCGAATACCGCTATCTTACTTCATTATTACGACAAGCCAGATTTTTTCGAATTGAGAGACCAAGGGAAATCACACGTCTGGTGGGGTGGAATAGATATTGGGTATTCATTTTAACGTACCCCCGACCAACCGCATCTTGCCCCATATTTTCGGTATGAAGACATTTGCCTCAAACAGATTTTCATATGGCACGAACCGGTACAGGAGGTGCTTCGGGAATCTCCAAATCTGCCTGTTGGCGTGGAAACACAGCGGCCTGAGTCAGCAGGCCTGGCTTGACACCACGGGTGTATCCAAAACACTTTGCTCGGCTGTAAATGCGTTTGCGTGCGCTTAACGTAAACCCCCGACCAACCGCATCTTGCCTCATATTTTCCGTATGAAGACCTTTGCCCCAAACAGATTTTCATATGGCACGAACCAGTACAGGAGGTGCTTCGGGAGTCTCCAAATCTGCCTGCAGGCGTGGAAACACAGCGGCCTGAGTCAGCAGGCCACCACGGGCGTATCCGGAATACTTTGCTCGGCTGTAATTGCGTTTGCGTGCGCTTAACCGCAGAGTTTCGCAGAGTGCGACGCGGAGTTACGCAGAGAAAAATACCTCTGCGCAACGCTGCGGTTAAAAAAAGCAGCGCTCCAGGTTTTGAGCTTGTTCAAAATTCTCTCGCCGGGCCAAATCCGGCTCATTTTTCGCCGTTTTTGACCCGGCGAGAGAATCCTGAACAAGCTCTTGGAGCCATTATTTCTCTTTCAAGCGAATCTCGAGTACCCTGATAATGGCAAGATACCCGAAAAACAGCAGCAGCCGTACGGTCCAGCGGGCAAACTCCGGGAGTAAAGGCGCTGCCCACCACGATATCGCTGCCAGTAAAAGGGCCAGAAAGGCATAAAAAAACATGCGCCCCAACTGATAGGGTACCGGATAATGTTTCTTGCCGGTGAACCAGGTAGCCCATGACATGAATGCGTAGCAGACGAGGGTAACGAATGCGGCCCCGGTGTACCCATATCGGGGGATAAGTACCAGATTCAGCAAGATGGTTATCACTGCTCCTGCAATGGAAATGACAGCTCCCAGGCCAGTGCGGTCTTTCAGCCTGTACCAGACTGAAAAATTGTAATACACGCCGAGCAGCAGGTTGGCCACGAGCAATACCGGTACCACATGCAGTCCGCCGTGGTATTTGGGTGCGATGAAATATTTGACCGCATCCAGAAACAGCAGGATGCCGAGCATACCGGTGGCGCCGGCTACGGTGAACCATTTGGTTACCTCCGCCTGCGTACGCATGGCATCCTTGTCGCCGGCATGCCGGAAGAAGAAAGGCTCGGCGGCATATCTGTACGCCTGCGTGAACAGGGTAATCAGGGCCGCCAGTTTGTAATTGGCACCGAAAATACCCACCTGCCCCAGGTTTTCTTCAACCGTGCCGGGAAGCAGGTACTTCAGCATGGAGCGACTGAACATTTCGTCCACAATTCCGGCCAGACTCACGATAATCAGCGGCGCAGCATATTTGATCATGCGAATCCAGAGCTCCGTATCAAAACTGAATCCGATTCTTCGGAATTCCGGAAGCAGCAGCAGTACCGTTACTGCACTGGCAATCAGGTTGGATAGAAAGACATATCCTGCACCGGTATCAGCCGACCACACCGTGTGCACCCAGTCCTGCCCGTTCGAGGCAGCCCACGGACAATAGAGCAGCCAGAATAGATTCATCAGGATATTGACCATAATATTGATCAGCCTGACCGATACAAAACGGATGGGGCGTTGCTCCAGTCTCAGTCGTGCGAAGGGCAATTCGGCCAGACAGTCGAGGCCCAGGATCAGGGCGAACCAGCGAACATACTCGGGGTGGTCATGATACTGGAGGAAGTCTGCCACCGGAGCAGCAAAAATCAGCAGCAACAAAGTTATCACCGCTGTGCTGCCCATTACAGAGAGCATACCGGTTGAAAAGGCCCTGCTGCGATCTTCTTTGGGCGTACCGAACCGGAAAAAGGCCGATTCCATCCGGTAGGAGAAAATAACCATCAGGAATGCCGAGGTGGCGTACAAATCCACTACCGCTCCGAAATCACTGGTGTCGCGCAGTGTGCGCGTGTGCAGGGGTACGAGCAACATCATATTGAGTACCCGGCCGAGCATACTGCTCAGTCCGTACAGGGCGGTTTCTCCAGCCAGTTTCTTCAGAAGCGACATATCAGATATCTTTCAGGCGGCGAAGTTCCGTCTTTTCCGGAAAAAAAACAGGCACCGGTGTCGAATACCGGTGCCTGTGAATAAACAGGGTATTTTATCCGCTTTATGCAGCTGTTTTCTCTTTCTGACGCACGAGTTGACGTTTGAGCGTGTCCACAGAGGCTGTGAACGCCGATTCAAACGTGCGACTGGTCTTTTTGTCCATGATCCAGCCTCCCGGGCCGTGAAGCCTGATTTCTGTAATTTTTTCCTGTACAGAGGTGCCGTTGTCCTGCAGTTTGAGGAGTACCTCTACTTCCACTGGCCGTTTAAAAAACCTCGAAAGGCGGCTGAGCTTCTCTTCAAT
>JAJTFM010000140.1 GCA_021298575.1 Saprospiraceae bacterium
TGTTTGGCGAGCTGTTTGTCTTCAGTGATGAGACGGCGGGCCCATTCATCGGCGTAGTACACCGGTATGCCGAACGTTTCATGGAAAAGGCGGCAAACGGTGGTTTTGCCGGTCCCGATACCGCCAGTGATGCCGGCGCGGATGCCTGTATGCGCTGTCATAACTCTCGGAATGCGGGCATCTGCAGGAACGCCGCATGAGTAAACGGCAGTGTGGGTGGCGCACTCAGCAGACGCACATCTTCTGCAAAGGTAGTATCTTCATCCAGAAAACTGAATACCAGGGTGGCAGGCAGTTTGCTAAAAAGCATTGTGAAGAACCGGCTTCCGGGCACAAATCCGTTATTCAGCACGCGCAGCAGCACGGAGTCGTAAAAACGGTAGCGCCATTTTGAGCGGAGGAGCGAGGCATCGGGAGCGCCCGATGATACCCAGCCGTTGAGAAAATCCACCGTTTTTCGCTGTGTTCTCTTGAATGCGTATCCGCTGGAGCCCTTGACGAATCCGCCAGCTGTTCCGATATGAAAAGTACGACCTTCCCGGTTTTTGACCGGAAGGTCGGTCATCGGAATGACGCCGAACTCCGTTTCTTCGATTTTGTATTGCCGGATATTCAGGCGGTTGCCTATATAATCAGACAACTCGCTGTCATACACTTTGTCGGGCAGCAGTTCGGAAGAAAAAACAGTATATTCCACCAGTGCCTTCCTGTCGGAGAATGGCAGCACATACACAAAACGCGTATCGCCACCCTGGTTAATGCGGTAATCCATGAAAGTGACCGCATCGGGGTTGAAGGATGGCGTAGCGGTTTCAATAATCCAGCCTTTGAAATGTTGCAGCAGCTGAGTGAAACGGGTGTCATCACTTTTTCGGTCAATAAAGTCGCGGATAGCCGAGTTGAAGACAAAGGTACCTTCGAAAACACCACAGCCGGTATGAACCCGTCCGGCAGCGTGGTCAATAGAAGAAATATCCGTTTCAATCCACTCCATATTGGATTTGCGCTGAACAACCGATTTAGCCCAGCCGTAGAAATCGGCACTGCGCACCATATTATATATATAGGGATGGATACCGAGCCGGCATTCAAATCCGTTGATGCCGAAGAAATGGGCACCCGGCCAGGACCGGGAGATCACGGGTGGCAGAGGCTCATCGGGTGTGGCCCAGAAACACCAGGTCCTGTCATTAACTGCTTTTTTATCCCGTTCCAGAATAATGATCCTGAACTGGTCGAAGAAAGGGCGGGCGGCCATTTCTACAGCCATGGTTAGTCCGGCAAGACCGGCTCCGGCGATAACGATATCTGTTTTTTGCACCGACATAAGGCTTTAACAAGAATAACACACCGAGGTTCACTGCAAATCAGACAAGTACATGTAAATTGCGGCCAATTCCGGATATGGATAACTGCATCTTCCATTTTCAGGCGCCACGGTTAAATGCCGCGCACACTGCCACCGGTCGGCTCAGGCTGATTGTTTCGACCGACAGTTTTTCTCTGCTTGCACTGGGCAGAGGTGGAGAGGTATTGTCGCTGCAAATGTGGGAATACCCGACATCCCTGCCGGGAAGACACTGGGCCGAGTCGGAGATAGCCTCACAACTGTCGGAACTGGAACTGCTTCAGATGCCTTTTCAGGAAAAAACCTGCGCTGTGGCATCCGGACTGACTACGCTGATTCCCAGTAAACTGTTCAGGCACGAAGAGACAGCCGGGTACTTCCGGCTTCTGCACACAAACACCAGTCATCTTCAGTTCGGATACGAGCCAATCAGGGAGTACGATTGTCATCTGGTATGGGCAATTGACCCGCACTTAACGGGTATTATACCGCAGGGAACAATCAGGCACCAGGCATCAGGACTGATCAGGGCGTTCGGCGCTGCTTCGGTGACCGACGAGCGGTCGGTTTTTCTGAATATGAGGGGCAAGCTTGCCCAGCTGGCTGTTTTTGACAACCGGAACCTGCAGTTTTACAACACGTTCAACTTCCTGAAGCCAAACGACCTGTTGTACTTCACGCTGCTCATATACGACCAGTTCCGGCTCGATACGCGCAGAACACCCCTGAATGTGAGCGGTAGCCTGAACCCCGGCAGCGAGGAATACCGGATTTTGTACAACTATATTGACCAGATCAAATTCATACAGCCGGTACTGACGGAGACATGGCCCGCCGAGGCCGCAGAACTGCCTCCCCACTACTGGTTCGACCTGCTTTGCACATGAGAGTAATCGGAGGAAAACTGAAAGGACGACGATTTAACCCGCCAGCCGACCACTGGCCCACAAGACCCACCACTGACTATGCCAAAGAGGCATTGTTCAATATTCTGAATAACCAGCTCGACTTTGAAGCCTCCCGGGTACTGGATCTGTTTGGAGGAACCGGCAGCCACAGTTACGAGTTTGTTTCGAGGGGCTGTCAGGATGTTACCTATGTGGACAAGTTCCCCGATGCAACCCGCTTTGTGAGGAAAACTCTGCAGGAGTTCGGCATTGCGGAACAGGTGAAGGTGGTTCAGATGGATGTGTTCAAGTTCATTGGCAGTGCCACCGGGCAGTGGGACTACATTTTTGCGGGTCCGCCATACGCCCTGCCCACCATTGATACCATACCTGATCTGATCTTTGAGCGCAATCTTTTGCTTCCGGAGGGTATATTCGTGCTGGAGCACAATCCGCATCACGATTTTCTGGAGCATCCTATGCTCTTCGACGTTCGGAACTACGGAAAAACGATCTTCAGTTTTTTCAGGCAGCCGGAAAACGGAGAGCTGGCCGGGCTGTGACAAAATTTCATAAAAATGGTTTGCAAATTTAAACTGAAGCAGTACCTTTGCGTCCGCTTTTGAAAAAGCACGGCGCGATAGCTCAGTTGGTCAGAGCGTGCGATTCATAATCGCAAGGTCGGGAGTTCAAGCCTCCCTCGCGCTACAGAAAAACGCCCGGCTGGTCATCCAGTCGGGCGTTTTTGGCATTTATAACAGTACCGGCAACAGAATTCTTTATAGTTCGTTAGACTACAAAAGTTTCTATTCCCCCTTTCGCTTGTACTGTAAGAATCTTCCAGTTATAAATACCGCAGCCAAACTCACGATTACCCATTTCGCAGCATCTGCGGCTGCCTCAATATTACCCAAATAAGCGAAGTACCCACACATTCCGGTGCTCACTAAAACTGAACCAAAACCCAAAAAGAAACCCCATAAAGGCTATATCGTTTTTCTTCTGATGAATCATGTGATCAGTTTTTTGATTATTTGTGATCGTAAACAACGCAATAAAACATACTCCTGTTTAACTCGCGTGACCTGAGCACTTAGTATAAAGGTAAGGGCTGCTATCATGTGAAACAAGTTTAAAATAAAATATTATGCAAAATCACCTTTCTGACTATACTGCCATTTCATCTGCCCGGCCACGAGGAAAGAATTATAGAAGCAGAGAGCACAGATAGTATACCAGCCCCCTCCCGAATGATTCTGCCAATAAATGCTTACCTTTGCGGCCGCTATGCTGTCCCTTTCAAATATTTACATTCAATACGGCGACCGGATTCTGCTGGATCGCGTCAGTCTGGTCATCAAACCCGGTGAGCGGGTAGGTCTTGTAGGCCGAAACGGTGCCGGAAAATCCACTATCCTGAAAATCGTCGCCGGGGAAATGTCGCCTCAGGAAGGCAATGTGGTGGTCCCCAATCACTTCACCCTGGGCTATCTGCACCAGGATATGCTGCTGCCGAAGGGTAAAACGGTCATTGATGAAACAATGACGGCCTTCTCCGAAATGCTTGAACTGGAACAGGAACTGCACAATATAGGTGAAGAACTTGGCGCCCGTGAAGACTACGAATCGGAAGGATATAACAAACTCATCGAAAGGATGAGCGACCTGACCGAGCACCTGCACCACCTGGGCAGTGCAACCAGTCAGGCCGACGCCGAAAAGGTACTGCGCGGACTCGGCTTCGCGCCCACCGACATGACGCGCCTCACCGACGAGTTCAGCGGCGGATGGCAGATGCGCATCGAACTGGCCAAAATGCTGCTGCGCCGACCCGACCTGCTGCTGCTCGACGAGCCAACCAACCACCTCGATATCGAAAGCATCCTGTGGCTGGAAGACTGGCTCACCGACTATCAGGGCATGGTGGTGGTTATCAGTCACGACCGCCGTTTCCTCGACACTGTCACCAACAGGACGGTGGAAGTTGTGCTGGGTAAACTGCACGATTATAAAGCCCCCTACACCCGGTACATGGAACTCAGCGCCGAACGACGCGAACAGATGAGTGCCGCTTACGAAAATCAGCAGCGCGTCATCGCCGATCGCGAACGCACCATCACGCGATTCATGGCCAAGGCCTCCAAAACCAAAATGGCACAGTCCATGCAAAAACAGCTGGACAAAATGGAGCGCATTGAAATAGACGAAACAGACTCCTCCGCCATGCGTATCCGCTTCCCCGATGCACCACGTGCGGGTGAAGTGGTTGCCAAAGCAGAACGCATGACCAAGCGCTACGGCGATGTAAAAGTGCTCGAAAATGCCAGTTTCGAGATGCTGCGCGGCGACCGGGTCGCTTTCGTCGGACAAAACGGTCAGGGTAAAACAACCCTCGCCAAAATCCTGATCGGCGCCGAAAATGCCACTTCCGGCAGTGCAACACTGGGCTACAACGTGAGTATCGGCTATTACGCACAGAACCAGGCGGAAACCCTCAATCCGCAACTCACGCTGCTCCAGACCATGGAGCAGAGCTGCCCGGAGGATATGCGCACAAAACTGAGAGCTATTCTCGGAGCATTCCTGTTCAGCGGCTCCGATGTGGACAAAAAGGTGATGGCCCTGTCGGGCGGAGAAAGAGCCCGCCTCGCGCTCGCGTGCATGCTCCTGCGCCCGTTCAACCTGCTGGTGCTCGACGAGCCAACCAACCACCTCGATATGCTGTCAAAGGATATCCTCAAACAGGCCCTCGCTGAATACAACGGATCAGTACTGGTGGTCAGCCACGACCGCGAATTTCTGTCAGGCCTCACTACCAAAACTATCGAGTTCCGCGACGGACAACTGTACGAATATCTCGGAGATGTCAACTTCTTCCTCGAAAAACGCAAACTCGACAATATGCGTGAAGTAGAGAAAAGAACCAAAACGGGCGGACAAAGCACAGGCGATACAGGGGTACAGGTACTCGGCTCAGCCGACAAGAAACAGCTGGAACGCAATGTGCAAAAGGCAGAAAAACGCATCGCAGAACTGGAAGCAGAAGTAAAAAAGATGGAGACTCTCATGGCCAACCCGGAATTTTACAACCAGAAAGATGCCGAATCAAAGATGAAACAGTACTCAGATTTGAAAACAGCCCTGTCGGGAGTATATTCAGAGTGGGAATCAGCAATGGAACAATTGGGGTAAATAAATTACTTATTTCTTCCGGTATTCAAAAAAAGGCGTAATTTTGCGCCGTGCCGGACGACCAGCTCCTGCAAAACCTCCCCAGGGCAGAAATGCAGCAAGGATATGTGGTCGTAGCGGTGTGTTCGGCACTTTTTTGCGTTATGCTCCTGCTTCCCGCATACTCCGCGCTCCATCTGCGATTTCCCCTGCTTTTCATGCACTTCAAGTTCATCTGGTCAACTGACCAGGTCTGATATATCATTCAACATCTTCCTCTACCATGCTTTTCTTCATTGACACCGCCAATCTCAACCATATCCGCGAAGCAGCTGAACTCGGTATCCTCGACGGGGTAACCACCAATCCGTCACTGATGGCCAAAGAAGGCATCACCGGCGAGGCAAATATCCTGAAACACTACCGCGAAATCTGTAATATCGTGGGTCCCGACAAGGACGTGAGTGCCGAGGTAATCAGCACCGATTACGCCGGCATGATCAAAGAGGGAAAAGCGCTGGCAGAACTGCACGAGAATATCGTGGTGAAAGTACCCATGACCGTGGATGGCGTGAAGGCTATTTCCACCTTCTCTTCCATGGATATCAAAACCAACTGTACCCTGGTGTTCTCCGCCGGCCAAGCCATCCTGGCTGCCAAGGCAGGCGCAACATACCTCTCCCCTTTCATCGGCCGTATAGATGATATCACCTGGGATGGTATCAAGCTGATTGAGGAAATCTCTGAAATATACACCATGCAGGCGTACGACACAGCGATTCTCGCTGCCAGCATACGCACTCCCCTGCATATCGTTCAGGCCGCCAAAGCAGGCGCCGATGTGGTTACCTGCCCGCTTTCGGCTATCATGGGCCTCTTCAAACACCCGCTGACCGATATCGGACTGGCGCAGTTCCTGGCCGATCACAAGAAGGCGAATGGATAGAAATGAGGGTGTAGGGTATGGGGTGTAGGGTATGGGGTCTTAGAGAAAGGATTTAAACCGCTGAACCGGATATTCGGAGTTCGATATTCACTTTCAAAACAAAATATCGAACTCCGGATCAGGAACCCCAATGGCAGAATTAACCCTGCACTACCCACATACCCTGCACCCCACCCCCTTCACCCTTCTCTCTACCCCCCTTTCTCCTCCCACACCTGTGCGAGGTGGACAATAGTCTCGGCGGCTTTATTCATATCCTGCACTGATACCCATTCCTGTTTGGAGTGGAATGCGTGTTCTCCGGCGAAGATATTGGGGCATGGCAGTCCCATGAATGACAGGCGGGATCCGTCGGTTCCGCCTCGGATAGATTGCAGTTTCGGTTGTGCGAAACCTGCGCGTTTAAGCGCTTCCAGGGCATTTTCCACCACTTG
>JAJTFM010000141.1 GCA_021298575.1 Saprospiraceae bacterium
AGACCCCGATCATGAGGGCTGCACAGTATCGAACTGTAAAATACATAGTCAGGAAATGTTTTGGAATGAACGAAAACTGAAACTCACCCGGATTAATTGATGCGTATATAAACCCAGAGATTCATGTTTTTGGGGCGAGTTTCGCCAGCGTCACCCGTTTGGCTTATATTGATATTGTGCGTATGGCTACCGGTACTGCTAATGCTGTGTGTGTGTTTGCCAGTCTCGTTTGTGTAGAATTTTTGATTCAACTGCCGGTCAGAAGTAATCGCCGACGATTCGTTACCATGCCCGTTATTCGGGTCATGCGCATTATCCTCGTCGTTACCATTACGGGTTAATTCGTGTTTGTGCTCTCCCGCTTCACCCAGCGTGTGTGTATGTTCACCGGCAGCATCTATTGATGGTGTGTGACTGTGGCGCTCAAAGGCATCGTCCTGTATTGAACCAACCGAACTGGCGAAGTTGCGATCCGGGTCATTGTCCGGACTGTTTGAAAATTCCTGAGCACGCAGGAAAAGGCCCCCCACATTAGGTACTGCCGACATTCCAGTGATTTGATACAGCCTGTCAGATGAAGACAGCGAGCGGCCGTCCATCGGAACCCAGCAGGTACCGTTTTCCGATTGAAACTGCGACGGATTCAAAATCGAATACTTCACATCACCCACTTTGCCCGAACACGCCACATTCTGGGCATACGCCGCAGAGAAGGTGTATGGGGCGTAAGTCATCATCGTACGCGGAGTAAGTTCATAACCATTCACCTCTACTCCCAAATATACTGTGTTCGAAAATGCACTCGCATTCAGCGAGGTAGCACTACCGAGGTTGTGACTGTAAATACCACCAACCGTTTTTACACTGGCGGCCTCCTCCCAAAGCTTGGTTCCTCCCGAAGAAACATTGTACAACCTGAATTTGATCTGGTATGTTCCATCGTCAACCGGCGCTCCACCTGCTGTTTTAAGAATACCCTGGAAGGCAATAACCGTGGTATTCTGTGCGCTGAGTCCGGTAACGAGAGTAAAAAAGAAAATAACAGCCGAGGCGAACTTCAACTGAAATTTCGAAGCGAAAAGTGGCAAAAACTTTGTCATGAGAGCTGATTGTTGAAATAATACGAAACCTGATTGTTGTAGGAAGTGTCTGACACAGCCACGGGAACAGCACGCATCAGAAACTCGCAGGCCACGATCTGAGACAAAGCCGGGGTACTGATATAGCTGAAACGACTATATCAATACCTGCAGGCGCAGTAACAGTGACCTAACGGAGACAAATGTAGTTTCGGAAGCAAGCCACAACCGAAGGCAGTTATTACTCAAAATATCGGAATAACAATAAAAACAGGTTAATTATCTAATATTCAACTTTTTAAAAATTAAATAATTTATTAATTTAATCAATATACCTCTATTCCTGAATTTTTCATTCCGCCATGAAAAATTCAGGAAAAAACACAACCCATTGATAAACAATTACTTGAAATTCCAGGTGGAGCGTCCTTCGATTTTATGAAATATCGGCAGAATCAGTATCCTGTATCTGCTCGCTTTCACCTGCTGCCGTTTTTTCTGCCAGAATTTTCCTGAAATGACTGGGTTGTACTCCCGTGATTTCCTGGAAGGCTTCATAGAAAGCATTGACTGAACCAAAGCCTGCCTGCTGGGCAATAGCCTGCGTTTTGATAATGTCAAATTCCGGTTGCCGGAACATCTGTATCACCGCCTCTACGCGATACCGGTTAATCAGCTTGACAAAAGTGCTTCCTTCCACTTCCTTCAGGGCATTATTCAGGGTGCGATAGGAGACCCCCAGTTTTTCGGCCAGTGAGTCCACTTTCAGACCGGGATCTAGATAGGGTTTTTCGTTTTGAAAGAGCTCATGTATCCGTTTGACCAACAGTCTGGCTGCTGTATCCTGCTCTTTACTGGCCGGATACGATAATCTGGAAATTTCCTGAACGTGACGTCTGGAAGATTCTTCATATTTCTCTATCAACTGCCGGTAGGCCTCCCACCGGGTCTTCGATAAACGCGCATAGAAATAGGCGAAAAGTATGGCTACCATCGCGATAATCAGGGCCAGTACAGCTATGGTTCGATTATCGCGTACCTGCTCCTCCTGCCATTGTTGTGTTTCCTGCAAACGGGTTATTTCCATATCCCGGCGCTGAATCTGATACTTTCGCTCGATGGCGTGAACCTCGTTCGCCTTGGTATTGATGGCCATCGTATCTTTCAGATTCATCCATTTGTTGAGCGATTGCAGCGCAGCTTCTTTATTGCCACTCCTGAGATCTATGTAGTACTTCGCCTGGGCAAACCGGAGCTGTAACTCACTGTAGCCGAGTGAATCAGCTATCTCTATTGCACGATTCAGCAGCCGGATAGATTCTCCATACTGACCGCAATCAGCAGCTGCTGTTGCCTTGCCTGAAATGGCCATGACAACACCCTTGGGCATGGGGATTGCCTCGGAAAGTACCCTCACACTGTCGAAAAGCATATTCGCTTTCACATAGTTTTTCTGATCAAGATATATATTACCCAGATTGTAAAGGGTGGAAAGCCGGTTTTCGGGACCGAATTTTATGGCTCGCTGCAATTCAGCAGCCTTCTGGTAACAAATCAGTGCGCTGTCGGGACGGGTATATCGGTAGTAAACTCCCAGGTTGGTAAGTGCTATGGCTATATTGGGCGTGTCTTTGGCATTTTCAGCCATTTTCAGGGCCTTTTTACCGTAATAGCCCGACTCTGTATCACCTCCGATAGCCGCAAAATTGTTACTGATATTGATATAAAGCGAACTCAGCTGTGCCGGATTTTCCTCTCCGTTGGCTCCAAGTATTTCATCTGCCTCAATAAATACTTTGGCAGCAGCTTCATTCTGACATTTTTCCACCAGAATTCCACCAAGAGTGACTTTTGCATTGGCACTCCGCAATTTCATCCCCAGTGAATCATACAACTGAACCGCCTTTTCAAGATGGGATATCACCGAATCGTACTCGGTACGAACCTGAAAGGATTTTATCATCTCGAAATGAGTGTCAGCCAGATGACGAACAGAGCCCGCCCGGGCTGCCCTCCCAAGGGCGAGCCTGAAATTATACACAGAGGTTTCCAGACTGTCCTTATAATAAAGCGTCTGTCCCTTGCAAAAATAAATATTGCTCCAGGTCGTATCAGGCAAGATATGATTCTCGCCCAAAGAGCATGCCTGATTCAGCAGAATCAGCGCAGAATCCGGGCTGGTAAAAGCAATATCTGTAGCGGTTCTAATCAGCTGGTTTACCTGCTGAATCGTATTTCCGGCACCCAAAATAGAGACCGAACTATCGTTGTCACAACCCGCTAATGAAATGGCAAGAAGGAAACTGAAAGACTTTATAAATCTGAGCATGTTAGACGAAAACCGGAGTAAAAAAATCAAATGTACACTGAATTTGATTTTTCAGCAATAAACTGACATTTTATTGCACATGCTCACGCTAAAACTCTCTCCTCCACGATATATTCGGAATCAACCCCAACTGGTATTTGTCTTCCACTCTGCCCGTGTAGGCATCGTAAAAACGATACGACAGATTCTGCTGATTGGTCACATTCTGCAAGTCTATGCTGAAGGTGGTGTTCTTCCGGTTTGCCGAACTCTTCTTCCAGTACATGCGCACGTCCAGACGCGCATACGCACCGGTCTCCTGACGGTATCCGCTGCTTTCATTAAACACAGTGCGCCCCGAAAAACCGGATGCCGCCAGATCCACCTCAGGCAGCCGCGGACCACCGGCAACTACCATACGGCCGCCAAATCCGAACACTTTAACTTTTGTGGCAGATTTCTCTTTCCTTGTCTCCTTGCCAAAGGTCAGGTTCGACAGGTAACCTATGTCCCAGCGACTATCGAGCCAGGTGTCCTGATTGCCAATCCTGTATTTTGAGTCGAACAGCGTGGCGTTGGCCAGCAAGTACCAGCCACGGCCAAAGGTCCGGTCGGCACTGACCTCTATGCCCTGATTTCTGGCCCGGGCGGTGGAAAGGAATGCATCGTAGCCGATGTACTCGGGATTGTTGAAAATCGTTCCGTAGCTGCTGTACGACGGGATATTCCTGTACTCGTGACGGTACACCTCAGCGCTGAACTTCCATTGCGCATTCGGGGTAAATACATACCGGATACCCGTCTGGAATGAGTTGATATACGGCATTTTGTAAATCGGCAGCGGTTCCGGCAAAACAAGTTCCTGCTGGGCCCAGGCCGGTGCATCCTGGTTGTAAACACCTGCACTGAATGCCAGTTTGTGGTGCTGCGACAGCCGGTAACCAACGGTACCTCGCGGCCCAACGGCCATTTTATCATACACGGTGTTGTAATGGAACTGCGTACCCAGTTGTGTGTTTAGCCTGCCATTTTCAGAGGTCCAGTCCCAGCGCAACCACGGCTGCAGGTTCAGGTAGTTGAACTTGCTGTCGTACGACGGAACTTCCTGATACGATACCCTCCCGTCGAAAAAGATACGCGTGGCCATGGCTCCCGCAGAAAATAACGACCCACCCCTCGAGTGGCGCAACTCCACAGAGGCTGAGTGCCGCTCTTCATAGCGCTCGTCGGTGCCTCTTCCCGCAAAACTGGACAGCTCCGGCCGCTCCTTGCGCCAGTCGTTATCCTGTGCAGAATAGGCCAGCGCTGCCCTCAGCGAGGTGCGTCTGCTCAGCTGCCATTTGGCCGTTCCCCCGATCACTCCTGTCAGCGACCTGAAATCTATGTTGTAACGATCTTTGTCGTACTCTATTTCCGACGAATCCGTTCGCTGTGTGAAGATATTGCTGCTCAGGCCACCCATCCCGAAAAGGGAGTATTGTCCCCCTTTTTTGCCAACAGAGTGTATGTGGAAGGAAATATCCTGGAATGTGATTTTTTCGCCGCCAAACGATACCCCCATGGCACCCAGCAAGCCGACAGTTGAGTACCGGTAGTTCACCAGGTATGATGTACGGTTGTTTTTGCCCAGCGGCCCCTCTGCCGCTACATCGAGTCCGATCAAACCGGCCTGTATGGTGTATTCCCGGTCGTATTTGTTTCCGGCGCGCAGGTTCATATCCATCACCCCGCCGGTTGCATCGCCGTAGCCGGCAGGATACGCTCCTGTCAGCAGGGAGGAATTGTCGAGCAGCTGGGCCGAAAACATGAGAACTCCGCCGCTGGCTGCCGCCGGTGCGTCATTGAACGTTCCCGCATTCGGCAGGTGGTTCGGATTGATGATATCCAAGCCCTCCAGTCGCCAGCGAACCATCGCCGGACTCACCCCGCGCACGCTGATCTGGTTGGTACCGTCGTCCACCTGCGCCACCCCGCCGTAAGCCGTAGCCAGTCGGCCCGGATCGAAATACATATTCGGATACCTGAGCATGCGGTCGCGAGAAAGCGCTATCTCTCCCAGCGGCTGTACAGGACGGCGCCCGGGCAGTGAGGAAGCCACTGTAACTTCCGGCAAAGTGGATGTCACTCGTTTCAAACCCGCCTCCAGCAGAGGTGCCTTGCCGGCTGCTATCAGTATCTCATCGAAATAAATTACTTCGAATCCCTGCATACCGATTTCACAGCGGTAATATCCCGGCCGCAGATTGTCGAAATGAAAGCTGCCGTCTGTGCCGGATGTTACCGTCACAACAGCTCCATCCGACTGCACGGGAATGAGTTTTACCGTGGCCCCGGCAAGCTGTTCAGCATTGTCAAAAGCCCTCACCACACCGTGTAGCGACTGCGCAGACAGCTTTACTGAAAAAAAAGTGAGAAAAATGATTCCAAAAACACGTGTAAATCTGCTCATTTCCGTTATTTTTATTTCTGAATGGCCTTGGTAACAATCCGGCACCGATTCTGGTTGCAAAAACCACTGTGATAATGGTCATTTTCGGGCTATTCCTGTCATAAATACACCGTCATACTACATGCCTCCATCCACTTTCGATGTAACCGACTTTTTCTCCGGCAGGCACGATCGCACAGCCGAAGCCTTCCGCGCAGCGCGCGAGAAGCTCCGCGATTTTATCCCGGCAAATGCACTTTCCTCTCAGGAACTGCCCGATGTACCCGCGCCGGAACGGCACCTTACGCTGTCAGGTTCGCTAAACCCGTACACCGGTCCCTGGGGCTATGCACAGGCAGCCCACCTGCTCCGCCGCACCGGTTTCGGACTGAAAAAACAGGAACTCGACCAGCTGCTGGTGCTCAACATGGAATCGGCCGTTAATCTGGTACTGAACACGCCGGCCACACTCCCTCCCCCACCCGTCAACAACTATAATAACCCCGATTTCACCGATCCGGTAGTGGCTCCCGGACAAACCTGGGTAACAGCCCCGTTTAACCTCGACGCCGAGAAATACCGTATTGAAAGCTGGAGAGTCTGGTGGACCGACCTCATGATCGGGCAGCAGACAAGCATACTGGAACGCATGACGCTGTTCTGGCACAATCACTTCGCCACACAAACGGGGATTGTATTCTGGGGGCGTTCGGCGTATGAATACAATCAGCTCCTCCGCGAGCACGCGCTGGGCAATTTCAAAACCCTCACCAGGGCCGTTACGCTCGAAGGGATGATGCTCATCTATCTGAACGGATTTCTGAACACCCGCGACGCTCCCGACGAGAACTATGCCCGCGAACTGCAGGAGCTATTCACCATCGGAAAGGATAATCCCGACCACTACACC
>JAJTFM010000018.1 GCA_021298575.1 Saprospiraceae bacterium
GTATATGCAGGCAGCGATATCTACGCATTCAACCTGTCCAATCCGGCCGCACCCACACTGGACAAACTGATAGACGGCCCCGTCAACAGAGGCCGGGCCAACTACTCCAGCTACCTGGAGGGAGCCTGCAACCCGACTGCCGTGGACCTGCTTTCGGTAGCCGATTGTAATGGCGACCCCGACTGTGCCGGACTGGAACTGGCCGCAGGACCGGTTATTTACTCCATTGACCTCACCACATCGGATGGCGACGGGTTTCAGATCAAGGTAAAAAGAGACCTGAACCTGATGATGGCTCCTTCTATGGCTTTTGGCGATGGCTATACCGCTGCTGCCGATATGGATCTCGATGGTATAACCGATGTGGTCGTAGCCTCCAGAAGGCTCACCCCCAATACGGAAACAGGGGTATATGTATGGAATAAAAACGGTCTGATTCGTTTTCTGCCCTATCCAATCAACGTCATAAACAGCGGAGGCATGCCCTGTATTGCCAATGTATATGACGATACAAAGAGCGGTTTCGCCACAGACCTCCCGGAAATCATATCAACCTGTGCTATCAACCTGACCTGTTTCAGTCTCCATGCATCTGATCAGGATCCAACGGCTCCCTGGTGGTGGGCACTACCCACCTCCGACCAGTCGGGCTGGACCGGCACTTCTGTCTATGATTTCAACGGCGATGGAATTTCGGAAATAGTGTACCGCGATGAACAGAACTTCAGGATTATGTACGGAGGGCCCGAGCCACTGCCATCCGGCGTTGATTATGAAAGAAACTGGTACAAGCACCCGTGTTTTTCCGGTACAGCAGATGAATATCCGGTAGTTGCCGATGCAGATAACGATGGAGAAACGGAGGTGATCATATCAGGCTCTACAGCATATCTGGGAGGCAAGGCCAGGCTGAACGTATTCAAATCTGACGGATACCCCTGGGCTCCCTGCCGGAATATCTGGAACCAGTTCAACTACTTTGTCACCAACGTCAACGACGACCTGTCAATACCGGCACAGCAACCGGACCACACCGTCGAATACCCCGCACCGGGATCCGGGAACAGGCCATTCAACCAGTACCTCGCACAAAGACCGCTGCTCAACGACAATTATCAGACTTATTTCCTGACGCCCGACGCTACAGCCTCGGTACTATCGCTTGACTGCGAGCAGGAAAATGTGACCATCGCTCTTCAGATATGCAACCATGGCGATGCGGTACTGCCCTCGGGCATACCCGTATCTTTTTATGAGGGAAACCCCGCTGTATCTGCTACTAACCGGATCGGATGGGTACACTTTACACCAAACGCCATTTCTCCCGATTCCTGTATTATTCAATATATTACACTTCCCAGAGCCGACGGGGAGGTTTTCGGCGTTATTAATGCCGATAGTACCAATGCTACTCCACTGTCGCTCAGTACACAGACCCCTCTCAACTTCAATCTGGAATGTAACTGGCTGAATAATCTGTTCTCATTCCAGATGCCTGTACTACCCGATTTTTCAGGTCTCGGCCCCGACCAGGGCGCCTGCAAAGACACAGCCATACTGCTCGACGCCGGCGCAGGTTTCGTTTCCTACGAATGGAATAATAACACTTCAGGCCAGTTTTTCGCCGCATCAATACCGGGAATTTACTGGGTAGAGGCAACCGACCAGTGCGGACTCATCCTCCGCGATACCATACGGATGCTGCTATACGACAGTCCGGTGGTCAGTATTGATACACTCAACGGCAACTGCGATGGATTCCCGTCTGCCATATTGGCCAGTGCTACCACAATATTTCCTCCACTCTCTTACAAATGGTCGTCAGGCGCAACAGTCGCATCCGTTTTCGGGCTGCCCGATGGATTCTATACCGTAACCGTCACCAATGCAAAGGGATGTACCACCACCGGATCTTCCTGGGTGGAGGGTGGTGGCAACCTGCAAACAGAACTGGAAATTGTTTCTCCCGTGCTTTGTCATGGTGGCGCGGGACATCTGCGACTGAATTTCCTGATCGGAGAACCTCCCTATTCTTATCTTTGGAGTAACGGAAATACCACCAGTGAAATCACCGCCGCTACCGCCGGCGGGTACGGAGTAACCGTATCCGATGCCAGCGGCTGCATGCGTATTCACCAGATTTTCCTTCCTGAACCAACCGAACTCTCCTCTTTGGGTACCGCTGCAATCCATGCATGCCCGGGAGAGAGCAACGGAACAGCTATTTTTACGGGCGCCTTTCAAGGCACCCCTCCCTATACTTTTATATGGTCAAATGGCGCTACAACCAACCAGATCAATAATCTCCCGGCCGGAGTTTATCCGCTGACGCTCACAGATGCCAATGGCTGTATGCTCCGCGATACCGCAGTGGTAATTGAAAATATCGCACCGACCTTCTCCGCTACTCAGGAAGATATTTCCTGTGCAGGAGCAGCCAATGGAAGTGTCACGCTGAACGTAACCGGCGGCACCCCGACTGTAAGTTATCTGTGGTCGAACGGCGCTACCACCGGCAATATATCAGGCCTTCAGCCGGGACAATACGATATGGTCATTCTGTACGCAGGAGGAATGTGTTCCGAAGATCTTTCGTTCCAGATTACCGAACCGGCACCTCTGCAGACAGATTTCGCAGCAGTCACCCCGGTTTCATGCGCCGGACTTCAGGATGGCAGCGTAAACCTGTCATTTTCGGGCGGCACTGCACCGTATAAATACTTGTGGTCCAACGGGCAGCAAACGGAAGATCTCGCGGGCGCGGACGCGGGCACATACAGCGTGACCCTCACTGACGCCAACCAGTGTACCCTCGCCAAAACTTTCCTGATTGACGAACCACTGCCGATTATACTGGCAGATACGACAATTACCCATGTAACCTGCCACAGTCAACAAACAGGAGCCATTAATACCATCTTCACTGGCGGAACAACCCCGTATCAGTTTCTGTGGTCAAATGGCGCCCAGACTGGCAGCCTCGCAGGCGTGGGCGCAGGTACATACTCGGTAACACTCAGCGACTCCAGACAGTGCGCTTACCCGGCAGTATTTCAAATCAGTGAACCTCCGGCGCTCAGCCTTGCCACAACGGCTACCAGCGACACCTGCCAGCAAGCCGACGCCTCCGTAACGACAATAGCAGGAGGTGGTTCTCCCCCGCTTTCGTTCCTGTGGACCAACGGCCAAACAACGGGCACACTGAACGGGCTGTCTGCAGGAAATTACGGCGTCACAGTTACCGATGCGAACGGGTGTACGATTACCGGACAAACAGTCGTCGCGGCAGCAGACCTGTACCCTGTTCTCGGCACACAGTCGGGCCTTATCACCTGCGCTGTTCCTGTGGTACAAATCGGCGTTACGGCAAACCAGCAGAATCTTCACTACAGCTGGTCGGCGCCGGGAGGCACACTGCCGGATACTCCCGCTCACACCGTTTCTGTTCCGGGATATTATTCCGTTACGGCAACAAACAGTTTTGGCTGCAGCACCAACATTCAGATTATCGTTAGCTCAGATACCACGCCTCCCGTTGCAGAAGCGGGCCCGGCACAACTTCAGGTGGGGTGCAATGATTTTTTCACCGTGCTGGACGCATCCGCTTCATCATCCGGAAACCAGTACCTCCATCGCTGGCAGTTGTTTCAACAGGGCTCGGTAGCGCTGGATACACAGGCCGTTGTCATCCCGATTCCTGTATCGGGACTGTACAGGCATACGGTGGTAAATACAAACAACGGTTGTGTTTCTTCCGATTCCATACTGGTATTCCGGGATCCGCCCGTCAGTGCAGCGATAACTACAGAACCCGTGAAATGCTTTGGCGACCGGAACGGCGCAATACGCTTCGTAAACGTCACAGGCGGACATCCTCCCTATTATTATTCGATTGGAAGTAAGCCCTATAGCGCTCAGTCGGAATATACGGGTCTTGTTCCGGGTAATTATACGCTGCGTATCCGCGACGATTTCGGTTGTTTCTGGAATTCAACCATCACGCTGGATACACCGGTTGAACTGTCGGTAGCACTCACCCTGAGTGATACCGCGATTGAACTGGGACAGCCGGTAACCTTGCAGGCAATTCCTGCGCCCCCGGACTGGCCGCTGAGTGAAATACACTGGCTTCCGGAGCAGTTTGAATATACGCCCTTGTCGCTGTTACAGACAGTTTATCCGGAGGTACCCACCGTCTTCACAATCAGGGTTGTGGATGAAAACGGTTGTGCAGCTGAAGATCAGCGCAGCCTCACAGTATATAGCAACGAGTTTTACGTACCGAATGTGATAAAACCGGAAAGCGGCGAAAATGGCTGGTTCACCATTTTCGGAGGTAACGGCGTTTCAAGTGTACGCCTGTTGCGTGTGTACGACCGGTGGGGCACGCTGGTATTTGAGCGCGCCGGCTTCCATCCCGGCCAACCGGAAAGTGGCTGGGATGGAACGGCGAAAGGAGAACCCGTAGATCCGGGGGTATTCGTTTGGTATGCGGAACTGGAAATGCGTGATGGACGCATTCTGAGCCGCAAAGGAGACGTCACCGTAGTCAGGTGAGTCTATTTCTTGCCGAGCAGTGCGAACATATTTTTCTTGTAAGCTTCCACACCGGGTTGATCGAACGGATTGACTCCCAGCATGTAGCCACTCACGGCACAGGCTTTTTCAAAAAAGAACAGCAACTGTCCGAGATAATAGGGTGTTGCCTCGGGAAGGTGAATCGTCAGATTGGGCACACCACCGTCTTCGTGAGCCATACGTGTGCCTTCTGCAGCCTTTTTATTCACATAATCCATCGTTTTGCCTGCGAGATAGTTCAGCCCGTCGAGGTTGTCCTCCGTGCTCACAACTGCAAGATCCCGTTCAGGCGCATCAATTTCAAGCACTGTTTCGAAAAGCGAGCGGCGGCCATCCTGAATATACTGTCCCATGGAATGCAGGTCGGCCGTGAAGCTGACAGATGCCGGGAAGATACCTTTCCCGTCTTTGCCCTCGCTTTCGCCGTACAGCTGCTTCCACCATTCGGCGATATAATGACAGCGGGGCTCATAGTTCACCAGGAGTTCAATATCCTTCCCTTTGCGGTGAAGGATATTTCGCACACCGGCGTACTGCAGGCAGGCATTCTCGGCAAACGGCTTTTTAAAAAGTTTCACACCGTCTGCTGCACCGCGCATGAGCGCATCAATATCAATACCGGCCGCGGCGACGGGTAGCAGACCCACTGCGGTAAGTACGGAGAATCGGCCGCCCACATTATCGGGCACTACGAAAGTTTCATAGCCCTCCTGTGTTGCCAGATTTTTGAGCGCACCCTTTGACTGGTCGGTAGTTGCATATATCCTGCTCCGGGCGCCTTCCTTTCCGTATTTTTCCTCCAGGCGCTGTCTGAAAAGCCGGAAGGCGATAGCCGGTTCGGTCGTGGTACCGGACTTGGAAATTACATTCACAGAAAAATCGCGGTCGCCGATTGCATCAAGCACCTGGGCGTGATAGGGGCCACTGAGGTTGGTGCCGACAAATACCACATCAAAGTGTTTTTTCCGGCCTCCCCTATACGGGATGGCTGGTGTCGGGTTACAAAATTCAATAACAGCCTTGGCGCCGAGGTAAGATCCACCGATGCCAACCACTACCAGCACTTCGCTTTCCTTGCGAATCTTTTTCGCTGCAGTTTTGATACGCCGGTATTCCTCCCTGTCGTATTTTACAGGAAGATCGAGCCATCCGAGAAAATCATTTCCGGGGCCCTTGCGGCTTTCGAGCAGTTGAGCGGCACTGGTTACCTGGGGCTCAATGGCACTGGTTTCGTGGGCGGGCAGTTTGTGTGTGAATTGCAACATATCAAGTTAAATTTCGCTGAAAGAATAAGGCAAAAAGCCGGTTTAATGGGCAATTGCTTCCCTGAAAAGGATACGGATATCTGCAGCAATGCGATCAGCCTCCATTTTCTGGTACGTCCAGAAGTGCAAGTCGAATGTCAGTTTTTCGTGCGTCATTTCCCGAAGTCTGACTCCCGGTTGCCGATCCGGGACATCTTTCAAAATATCAGGATGCTCATTGGCAAAAGAGAGCAGGAGGCGGAGGGCGCGGGCTGCATCCACCTGAAGCGATGTTTCGGCGGTCATGGTAAAGCGGGTGGGCTGTTTATTTCCGTGCGACCAGTTCACCAGATTTTCCGTGATGAACTTGTGGTTGGGCACAATCAGCGACTTACCATCTCTGGTGAGCAGCTTCGAAGTTCTCAGATTGATTTCCGCTACCTCAGCCACCGTATTATCGAGCTGAAGGATATCTCCGATTTCCACCGTGCCTTCGAACAAGAGGATAATACCCGACACTATGTCGCGGAAAATCTGTTGAATACCCAGTCCGAGACCCACCAGCAATGCGGCAGAGCCCGCCAGCAATACCGTCACGTGGATACCCACGATTTCCAGCATGATACCCGCAGAGACAGTCCAGATAATATACTTGGCAATGAGGTAAACAGAGTGGCGTCTGCCTGTATCGGGCAGATTCAGGAGGCGGCTTTGCCGGTGAATACCCTTCCGCAGTGCTGCGACAAGAAGTTCTGTCAGAATCCAGGTAACCAGCAGACCGAGTATCATGGCTACAGTGAGCGACCATGAGCCTACTGACAGAAGCTTTTCCTGGAGCAGGGTTTCCATAACGGGTATTTTTTGAAAGAAACTGAACGGTCAGCCAAAAACCGGAACCGACAGGCAGACTGAGGAGTTACATTTTGAAAAAAAAACGCCGCAACGGCACGAAGTCAGTTGCGGCGGGCTTTTCTCTGAGGTTTCCAGCGGATTCGAACCGCTGTAGCAGCTTTTGCAGAGCTGTGCCTAACCGCTCGGCCAGGAAACCTTTTTGAAACCGTTTAAAACGGGCTGCAAAGAAAAGGGTTTTTTCTGATACAGCGCAATACTTTTGCGCTCAAGATTGTAAAAAAAAATTCGAGGTGGTGTTTTGGAGCACTATACTATTATATAAGCGGGTTTACCTTTAAAATAGATTGTATTGTATGATTCCTGTCATATATTTGGGCGGCCTAACCAACTCGTAAACTTTTTTTTGTCAAAACAATCGTTAACAGCCACCACGTTCTGAATTCACCATTATGGGAAAAGAGTTACAAACGCTTGACTATGTTGTCTTCCTCATCTATTTTCTGATTGTTGCAGGATACGGCTACTGGATTTACCAGCGCAAAAAGAATCCAAATGCCAGTGCCAGCGATTTCTTTCTGGCAGAGGGCTCTCTGACCTGGTGGGCCATTGGCTCATCGCTGATTGCTTCCAACATCAGTGCGGAGCAATTCGTGGGCATGTCGGGCTCCGGCTTTGCCATGGGTCTGGCTATCGCCTCGTATGAATGGATGGCGGCACTTACCCTTATTGTAGTGGCTGTATTCTTCATGCCGGGCTATATCAAAAATAAAATATACACCATGCCCCAGTTTCTTGAGAAGCGATACAGTCCGCTCGTGGCCACCATGATGGCGGTATTCTGGCTTCTGGTGTATATCTTTGTCAACCTGACCTCCATTCTTTACCTCGGCGCCATCGCTGTTTCCACCATTTCCGGATTCAGCTTCACCGCGTGTGCATGGTTCCTGGCGGTTTTTGCCATCATCATCACGCTCGGTGGCATGAAGGTTATTGGCTATACCGATGTCATACAGGTGATTATTCTGGTACTCGGCGGTCTGGCTACTACCTACCTGGCACTCAATCTGGTTGCTGACCAGAATGGTGTTTCAGGTGCCATGGCCGGACTCGGACTCCTGCGCGAGCAGGCCCCCGATCACTTCCACATGATTTTTGACGAGTCCAACAAATACTATAAAGATCTGCCCGGCCTCACAGTCCTGTTCGGCGCCATGTGGATTGCCAACCTGAACTACTGGGGTTGCAATCAGTATATCACTCAGCGGGCACTCGGTGCCAACCTGGAAACAGCCCGCTCGGGTCTCCTGTTTGCTGCATTCCTGAAGTTACTTATGCCTGTTATAGTGGTACTCCCGGGTATAGCAGCCTATGTACTGTACCAGCAGGGTATGTTCCAGCAGGAAATGGTGGATGCTACCGGCACCGTGAAGCCCGACAAGGCATATCCGGTCCTCCTGAACCTCCTCGGTCCGGGACTGAAAGGCCTCTCCTTTGCCGCCCTCACGGCTGCTATCGTGGCCTCTCTGGCCGGCAAAGCAAACTCCATCGCCACTATCTTCACGCTGGATATTTATAAAAAATACTTCAACAAGGAAGCAGGGGAGGAAAAGCAGGTACTGATTGGCCGTTATGCCATCATCATTTCGATGGTTATCGCCATCTTCGTGGCACCGCAACTGCAACGCCTTGAACAGGGATTCCAGTTTATCCAGGAGTTCACCGGACTCATTTCTCCGGGTGTGGTAGCTATTTTCCTGCTCGGATTCTTCTGGAAACGCGCAACTGCCAACGCAGCAATGGTTGCGGCACTGGCCACTATTCCGCTCGGAATTCTCTTCAAAAACCAGTTCCCGGATATGCCGTTCCTGAATCAAATGGGCTGGATATTTCTCATTCTGGTCGGCAGTATGGCTGTAATCAGTCTGGCCGATCCGCGAAGCAAAGATAACCCGAAGGCCATGGTAAACGATCCGGAGTCGTTCAAAACCTCTCCGGCATTTGCTATCGGTGCGCTGGCAATAACCGGCATTCTGGCCGCACTGTATATCGTATTCTGGTAACAGAACAGACGCCGTCCCAAAGGCCGCCAGTCTCACTAAAGATTGGCGGCCTTTGTTATTGACAAATACATACACAATGATGCATACCATCTGTTATCAGATAGAAAACAATCTGAGCGTCGGAGAATTTATTGCCGTACTGCGAAATTCAACACTGGGCGAAAGAAGACCGATTGATGACCCCGACAGAATGGCCGGAATGCTCAGGCATGGAAATCTGATAGTTACCGCCCGCCTGGATGGACAGTTAATCGGAGTAGCAAGATCGCTGACTGATTTCGTTTACTGCACCTACCTGTCAGACCTCGCAGTAGATGTAAAATATCAGCGTCAGGGCATTGGCAAGGAACTGATACGCCTCACTAAACTTGAAACACCCCGGGCAAAACTCATTTTGCTGGCAGCACCCGGAGCGGCATCTTACTATCCAAAAATAGGCTTGAATCGCCATGAAAACTGTTTTTTTCTGAGCAGCATTGACGAGCTGGAGTGATCAATCAGCTTTTTTAAGCATAATTCCCCTTACCTTTGTATCAATGAAACGCTTTTTCAACACGACCGGGCTCTGTGACCCGAAACGCCACTACATGGTAGATCCGTTCAGGAATCTGTATGGAGATGTCAGTCGGTTGATCGAGAACGCACAGTACTTCGTCATACATGCACCCCGGCAGACGGGTAAAACCACCCTGCTGCACCAGCTGGCCTACCGGCTCAACCGCGAGGGCAAGTATGTATCCGTGGTCTGCTCACTGGAGTCGGCCGGGTACCCTGGTATTACGGTAGAAAATGCCAATACAGTATTTATAAGGGCACTTTACCGGACGGCGAGTTTATTCATCCCTTCAAACCTCTTGCCTCCAAACCCCGACAGTTATCCTTCCGGAACTGCAGTTTTTTCGGAATATCTCACCGACTGGTGCCGGGCGCTGGACAAGCCACTGGTACTTCTGCTTGATGAGGTGGACTCACTCTATGATGACGTGCTTATATCCACCCTCCGCCAGTTGAGGGATGGTTTTCAGACCCGACCCGACAATTTTCCGCAGTCGGTAGCACTGGTAGGGCTTCGCGATATTCGCGACTATCGTACGCGCGCACGCGCCGACAATCCGTCTATTGGATCAGGGTCGCCATTTAACATCAAGGCAAAATCATTTCTTCTGGGCGTATTCTCCAGCGAGGAAGTCCGTGATTTACTGAATCAGCACACGCATGATACAGGACAGGTGTTTTCAGGAGACGTTTTCGAAAAGCTGTACGAATTTTCGGGCGGGCAGCCCTGGCTCACCAACGCACTGGCCAATGAGATTGTGGCAGAAATATTGCAGGATGATCACTCCCGGGAAATTACTCCGGACATGGTGGAAACTGCCAAAGAGCGCCTGATAGCACAGCGGCAAACGCACCTGGACAGTCTGGTTGACAAAATCAACGACCCGCGTGTGCGCCCGATCGTCACCGGTATCATCACCGGAGAGGCTCCTTCTTTCGATGGTTTTGATGACGCCTTGCGCTATTGCCGGGATCTGGGAATAATAGCTCCCACCGCACCTGTTCAGTTTGCCAATCCAATATACCGGGAAATCATCACCCGGATACTGAATTCCCCGCTTCAGGAGGGTATTGACCAGGACATCGCCCGTGCAACCTGGTACCTTAATCCCGACGGATCGCTGGATATGGACAAGCTGCTGCAGGCTTTTGTTGATTTCTATCGCTGGAATTCGGAATCATGGCTGGAACGCTTCCAGTACCGGGAGGCCGGGCACCAACTCTTGCTAATGGCATTTTTGCAGCGCGTAATCAATGGCGGCGGTCGCATTGAACGGGAAATGGCGCTGGGCAATGGCCGCACCGACCTGATGGTGTTCTGGCGTGGACAGGTTATTCCTGTTGAAATCAAAATGATCCATAACAGTCGGTCAGAACCCGATGGCTTCCGGCAGCTCTCGCGTTACATGGATAAACTCGGACAAAAGCGAGGTTATCTGGTTCTTTTCGAGAAAAAGACCTCGGAAGAACTGCCCTGGGAGCAGCGAATCCGCCGCGAAGTACACCATATAGAAGACCGGGAGATTATTCTGCTCGGAATGTAAACCCCTCGGCTATTTCTTGCCCGTCAGTACCGCGTGCTCCAGTGTATAGTACGGCTGCGACGGATCTGCATAGTTCAGGCGCATACGACCTGTCAGATAAATGTAATCGTCGGTATGAAGACTCTTCTGTGGTGTAGTAAACAGTACAGTCATAATGGATGCCGGACCCGCTTTCCCGCAAAAAAAGCAGGCAGAATAAGGGTTTGCTGACAAAGTTACCTGATTGCCAGTCGGATCCAGCGGAATGGCAAAGCCCTCTACAGAAACCATTTTCCCGTCCAGCTGCTTCACCTGTTCGGTAAATAACGGGAAAGGCGGCTCCTGATTGGGCTTCCACGTGCCATCCAGCGGAATGGACGAAAGTGTGTACCAAAGCACCTTAACAGGCTGGGTATTCTGGGCATACAGTTTGCCGACTCCCGGAAAGGCAATCAGGGAGAGTAGTAGCAGGTAGTAATTGTGTTTTTTCATTGCATTATTTTTTACGCATCCGCGAGCGCACGCGACAGATTCATCCTGAAAGCACTGACAGCAGGTACAAGGGCCGCCAGTGCACCCACCATGACGGTAATTGCCAGGAGCCACAACTCTGCCTGTACCGGTTCATACCGGAACACAAAGTGGAATTCCCGGGCAGCACTCGTATTCAATATCCATAACCCGAGCCTGCTCAGCAGGAGACCGCCGATGAAGCCTGTCAGGGCCAGTAACATGCCTTCCGACAACAGCATCCAGAACAACCTCGCACGGCTGCATCCCATAGAACGCATAAGGGCCAGTTCGTATTTTCTTTCCCGCAGACGGTTGTACAGCGCGATGAACACACTGAAACCCGAAATAAGCATGATACCCAAGGCCAGCGTCTGAAGAGCCGTCACACCGATTCCGAGCATTTTCATCAGCCGGTTTATTTCGAGGGCCGGACTGGCCGCCTGCATGCCTGTTGACTCGTTGATCATCATTGGAAGTGTCATGGCAGAGTGAACCGAACGGGCTTTTACCAGTGCAGCCGTGATTTCGCGGGGTACCGTATCGTGTTCGTGGTCGTGGTCGTGGTCATGCTCCTCATGGCTTTCCTCGTGAATACTCCACACGCTGGAGATATCGGTGAGCAACAGGTTGTCGAGCACGGTGTTGCTGCGCTCCAGAATTCCTGTTACCACATAGCCCGCATGATCATGCTGCGCTCCACCGTCAGCATCGCCATGTGTGCTGTAAAATGTCTGACCGACCTGAAGTCCGGTGTTTTCTGCAACAGTTGCCCCGGCTATTGCCTCGAGCGGCTGACCGAACAAGCGTCCGGACCTTAATTTACCGCCATACCGGCTGATGAAAGTCGTATCGGTACCCAGTATCCTGAACCGCTGATAGGAATCGCCGTAGGCCAGCGGAGTAATACCGGATATGGAGCGCATCTTCCGGAGTTTTTCCACCTCCTCCATTGGAATATTGCCCGTGGGGGCATCTACATGATAAACGGCCGAAAGCACCAGCTGGAGCGGACTGCCCTTGGCTCCCACCACCAGGTCAATATCTTTCAGATCACGCTCAAATTTCTGCTCCAGCTGGGTTTGCAGAAGCAGCAACATGGAAATAATACCGGTACTCAGCGCAAGCAGCGCAATGCTGAGCGCTGCACCCAGTGGCTTGTGAGCCAGATTTCTGTATATTATTTTCAGCAACATCCTTTCAAATCTGTTTTGAGGTTAACGCCCCTGCAGCGACAGTTCCACCCGGTTCTTAACCACCGATTTCAGCCTGCTGTCGTGCGTAACGATGACCAGTGCAGCATTGTGTTCAGCAGCCTGCCGGGTCAGCAGCTCAATTACCGAAGCGCAATTATCATCGTCAAGTGCGCTGGTGGGTTCATCGGCAAGAATAAGTCGGGGATTATTCACAAGCGCACGCGCAATACTCGCGCGCTGCTGTTCGCCCACACTCAGCCGATCGGGTAACTGGCGAAGTGTATGTACTATACCCAAATGCTCTGCCAGTGTTGTAACAGCCCCCTCGTCCACGGATTTGCGTCCGAAAAAGGCCGGTAGTCGCAGGTTATCCATCACAGTAAGTGACGCAATAAAGTGCGGTCGCTGGTACACCAGCCCGACAGACTCTCCCCTGAAGCGATCGGCGTCGGCACCACGCAGACTGCTGAGCAACGTATCGCCTATCCTTATTTCGCCGGAGGCAGGATGCAGGATACCGGCCAGCAAGTGCAGAAGCGTTGTTTTTCCGCATCCCGACCTGCCGGTAATGAGCAGCGATTCACCAGCATTGCATTTCAATTCGGGAAAAGTGAATGAAAGATCCTTGTTGTAGGCGAATTGCAGGTCTTTTGTGTGTAGCATGAAAGATCAGAGCTTGATAAAAATCTTCTTCACATACAGCCAGCGACAAATCAGCCAGCAAAGAAGCATATAGCTGAGTGCAAACAGGAATGAACCGAGTTCTCCACTGTCAATGGGTGCGAATGCATGACTGAATATCCAGTCTCTCACGTTGGTGGCAGAATTTCCGGCTCCCCAGGAAATACTGTCCCAGAAAATAATCAGCACTTCCGACAAGAGATAGGCAAACAGTGAATTGGCCCCGAAAGTAAAAAAGAAGCCTGCACCATTCCGCCAGTTCAGTACATCAACCAGCCACACGCTGGCTGCCAGCAACATCATGGATATTCCTCCGGCGTACATAACATAGGAACTCGTCCAGAGTTTTTTATTGATAGGGAAAAATAAATCCCACACCAGTCCGGTCACTGCGCAGATGATACCGAATATCAGCAACTCCCGAACCAGTTTTTCCTTGTTGTTTTTTCTGTGCCCCAGCCAGTCGCCGCACAGCCAGCCCATTATTACCGTCACCACGGAAGGCAGGGTACTGAGCAATCCCTCGGGATCAAACGGATAGCGAATCCCGCCATTGATTTCCCCGTTGTACAGATGGGATGTGCCAAACAGCCAGGTATCGAGCCTGAGCACGGCACTGCTCTCCGCCAGATACGGATCGCTGCCGGCGGGATAGGCAAACCAGTTCAGGATACCCCAGTACAGCAGGAGTAATCCGGCCGATGCCCATATCAGTTTCTTTCGGTCCAGATTAAGTACCAGTACCGAAGCCAGTCCGTATCCCAGCGCCAGTCGCTGTGGCACACCGAGAATCCTTGCAGTATCCCAGTCGCGCCAGAAAAAAGGAAGTTTGTACATAAACACCCCGATCAGAAACAGGAGAACCGTTCTTTTCAGTACCTTGTTCCTCGCTTCGGTCGTCCATTTTCTGTCGTATCTTGCAAATGCAAACCACATGGAAACACCGATGATAAACATGAACGAGGGGAAAACCAGGTCAGTTGGCGTACATCCGTGCCACACAGCATGCTGCAACGGCGGATAGACGTGCTTCCACGAACCGGGGGTGTTCACGATAATCATAAAAGCAATCGTGAGCCCCCTGTAAAAATCAACTGAAAGGTATCGGGATGATGCTTGTCCGCTCATGGCGCAAAATTCAGGATGTTGGGTAAAAATTTTTTTAATACGTTTGCGAAAAGTAGCAATCTTTTGAAATATGCTGAAAAATAATTTCCCCCCCGGTACCAGAGTCCGCCTGCGTTTTACGGGCGAAACAGGTGTTGTCATCAGTCGCCTGAGCGATGATATGGTTGAAATCAGGCTCGATAATGACCCCGATTTCATTATTCCGGCCTTTGAAGAGGATATTGTTGCCGACACCGTACTGAGTGCCGTTGCGCCTGCATGGGCATCTGCACGGGAGAAAAAACCTGAACCTCCGGCCAGGCGTATTGTCAAAAGCCAGTATCACATCCTGAAACCCAAAGGCCTGCAGTTGGTATTCGAGCCCATGCCCGGTCGCGATGAAACTGTCTCCAGGTACAAAGTGTGGCTGATCAACGATACGCCATTCGACTTTCTGATGGAGTTCGATCTGTTCACCACCAGCCGCGATGTAATTATACTCGATGAAAAAATTGCCGCTTCATCGGCATACGAACTCGGCGACTTCCTGTCCGACGACCTGAATGATGCCCCGGAGGTATTCATCAGCGTGCAGCGTATCACCACAGAAGGTGCCGGTGAACCCGTGGACGCCGGACTTCGCATCAAAGCGAAACAGTTTTTCAACAGCTTTCAGACTGCCTCCATTATCAATGTGATGGCTTACCACTTCGTACTGATGAGTAATTTCGAACCCAAACCGTCTGCAGGGGGGCAGGATCTGAAATCATACACGCTCCAGAACCGTAGTAAAACCAGGTCGGCAGGCAATGCCAACGCTCGCCCGCACAAGGCCTTCGACCCGGAAGATTTTGCGCATTTCGAACCTGAAATTGACCTGCATATTCAGGCGCTGATGAACGGATACGCCCGCCTCGACAAAGGCGAGATCCTGCGGATACAAATGCAGCATTTTCATCGCTTCATTGACCGGGCAATCCGACTGGGTGCCAACCGGGTATTTGTTATTCACGGCGTAGGGGAAGGGAAATTGAAAGAGACCATTGCCGACAGCCTCCGGGGCAATCCGCATGTAAAAAAATTCAAAAACGAATATCACCACAAATACGGGTACGGCGCCACAGAGGTGATTATCCGCGACTAGTACCACGCGAAACCTGTTACTCCAGGGCACCGATTTACCACTACTGTTGGTGAAAAGTTCATTTATTACCGAGTATGTCGAGCCAGAGGTTTAACTGCGACTCAAAGTCGTTCAGGCGCAGCGCTGCACCGCTCAGACCGGTAGTCTGCCCGACCGTCCGCAAAGCAGCTCCCAGATCAATATGAGTCTGTTCCTGTGCAACAAAGCGATTGCTCTCCGAAAGATGTCGCGCCAGGTACTCCTGCTCCGTTTGGCCGGGAGTGGGAATGAGTACGCCCTTTTTGCCGCTGGCAGCCAGATCCATCAGGCTGCTGTAACCCGATCGGCACACTACAAATTTGCTGGTAGCATACAGACGGTTCAGCTCTGCCCCTGTCATATAAGAAACCATACTGATGTTTTCCGAGGGCCTGGAATGTATTTTTGCCCCGGTTATTCCCTGAACAAACATAAATCTGTACGGAAGACGGGAAGCCTGGTCGAGTAACAATTGTTCAAGCAGTGTGCGCTGTGGCTCGGGGCCCGACAACACCACCGCAGCATCATACTCCGGCTCTTCTTGTGCGGGCGCCTGCGTAGCGCGGGAGAGTATCCCGATATAACTTGTGTTGTTTAATCCGGCCGGCGGGTGAGACAGGACTCCGGAGAGGCCATCGTGGCTGTCTGTGTCCGGCACCCATATATCCCCGAATGGTTTCAGGGCCAGTCTGAGCAATTGATTGGTAACATACTCGAGGGGTTTGCCCGGGATGCGCAGATTCAGTTGATGGGTAATGAGAACATTGCGGGTGAGGTGATGGAAACATCCATATCTGTTGTCGGAAATAATTCCCTGAATATCATATTTCCGGACAATCCGGTCAGTTGCACGGTATTCGGCGACTGCAGCGTATAAAATTCGCGGCATCTGCCGGGCGATATTCAGCACCATGTTACTGCTGTAATATCGAATGCCATAGGAGGGGAGCATAAAACAGGGCAAATGCGGAAACTCGGCCTGCATCAGTCCCATAGCCACGCCATCTGACGCTATGAATACCTCTGCACCCGAATTTTCGAGCGCCCGAATGACAGGAACACAGCGGGAAGCGTGCCCGAGCCCCCAGTTGAGCGGCGCTACCAGTACTTTTTTTCGTTTTCCAGACATTATTCGGAAAGGACTGCAACAAAAAGACACATATCCGTAGTGTTAAACTTCCGTGCAGGACAGAGATAATACATACTTTCGCGTTCTGACGAAAACGCATTTTGTATGAAAAAGATTAACTGGTGGAGAGTCGCCTTTTTCCTGCTGCTCACAGGCATGTTTGTAATACAGTCCTGCGGTATGTTCAAGCCCCGCTGCAACTGTCCGCACTTTTAGGGACAAGCTCTTATTTAAGCTGGAGTGCCTGACCGGACTCGTTCCAGTTATTCAACCCGGTTTTCAGGTGATAGATGCGTTTGAAGCCCATTCGCTTCATGTCCTCGGCCACTTTGAAACTGATTTCACCATACTGGCAATATACAGCATACTCCTGCTCCCTTCCGAGACGTGCTATCTGATCCATGAATGCGGGTTCCATGGGATTGATATTGGTGGCGCGCCAGATATGACCGGTAGCAAACTCCTTCGGAGTGCGGAGGTCAATAATCGGGATATTTCGCTTCTCTTTCAGCACAGCCACGAAGTCTTTCGGATAGATAGATATCAGTACGGTGTCGGTGAATACGTAAGCCGAAGTCTTCAACGTATCGGCTGTATTTGCCGCAGCATCGCCTGCCGGAGACGGGTTTTGGCATGAAACAATGGCAAGAAAGACGAATAGTGTCAAAAAGCGCATGAACAATAATTTTTGTGCAAAGATACGTTGAATTGAATTTGGTTGAGGGGAGTCTCAGGAACGTTTCTTGTAAATTTTGAGCTGCAGCGACTCGATGGCCATATCCCATAGTGCCTCGTAGGGTACTATTTCTATCTCGTGAGCCTGGCTGGCGCTGCCTGCCTCTTCAGATTTCAGCATTTTCAGATACCGGTCGGCCTTGCGCGAAGTGGCCTCGCGGTGGAAATTCGCTATAGGAACCTGCAGCAGCATTTTGATAAAACAGTTACTGCGGAGCGTATCTTTCTCTTTCAGATATCGCGAACAATACTTGTCAATCGTCTCGATACGGTCAACCGACTTGTCGTAATCCCGCTCGGCAACAGCATACAGAATCTGTACAATCAGAATGCTGATATTCATACCGCGCTTGTCTTTGGTGAACAGGGAGATATCATTGATGAACTTGCTCATTTTGAACTTCTTCGAGCGCTCGCTGAGTACGTCCTCCCGAACTTTTCCGACCTTGATCAGGTAGAATATATACGCCTGAAATATGTTCCACATTTCAACGATCTGGGGTTGTTTATCCTTGAAACGGGGGTAATTGGTCACTTTTTCGTAAAGGTGGTAGCCCTCTTCATAGTGGCCTGTACGCATGGCGAGCAGGAAGAAAAGTTCCTGTAATTTGAACCAGTTGAACGAACCCTCCTCGAAATAGTATTCACAGCGACTGATAACCTGCTGTCCCTTGTCGAACTCACCGAGTTGCAGGTAACATACAATCAGGTTATAGTAGAAGACCTGAAGTGGTAGTCCGCTATCGTACGATTTCTGGTCAAAAAAGGCGATGGCATCTTCGCAGAGGCGGGCAGTGTTAACATAATCATTCACACTGTTGTAAATCAGCAGGTGAACCATTCGTCCGAAAAGATGCAACTTGAATGACGGGCACACCTCCATGAAGTCTTTCAGCTCATCGTAATAACGCTGAGCCTGATCCATCACTTCCGTTTTCGTAGACTTGCTGTTGGTATATTGTGCCATCAGCTCGGAATAGTAAAGCTCGGCCTTACTCTCCATCTGCCAGATTTGTTCGTACTCGGCGTATTGTTTTTTAATAGCCTCATACTTGTCCATATCGCCGTCAACCGTGCTGTATTGCAAACGGAGCGTGCGCAGGATATCCAGCGTCAGTTCGGTGAATTCGAAGTGCTTGGTGTGCCTGAGCAAGCGCTCAAGCTGGTCAATACCGATAATTTTGGCATTTCTGATGAGTAACGTAATAGCTGCCGACCACTTCTTGTAGCATTCGAAGAATGCCTTCTGACGGGTGGAATAGTTGGCATCCTTGAAATCCAGCAGAAAGATTGCGTCGAGCAGACGTTCCTTCAACTTGTTTTTCAGACTTGTTACGTTGATGTCTTCTTCGCCCTTGAACAGGATTTTGACGTCATCATCTTCCTGAACAGTTTTGTCCAGAAGACCATCGAACAAACGCTCCATCTTTGAGCCAGGCTCAATGACGGCTTTCATCAGTTCGTTACTTTTTAGTTTGGTACGATTGATTAAATTTACGAGCTCAACAAGGTCGCGCATGGTAGTGCAATTGTCTTAGATTTTTTCAAACTCCGGCATCAGCGCTCACAAGCAACTGAATCCGGCTGGATGTCCAAAACAATCGGGATAGGATGAGAGGTTGTAGGAAAAGAGGGAAGGAGAGCCTGAACTTTTGCTCCCCGTATCCTCCTCGATTCCGACGGCGGATTAATAGATACCATGCTTCAAGAAAACCTTGGATTAAAGAAGAGCGACAAAGGTAGAAAAATTTTAATAAGTTCACCCGGCAGGGCAAAAAAAAAACGCGGCGCACTTTTGCGCCGCGTCGGGTTTCCCGTATATAATCTCATGAAAAGTTTCCGAGTCCAGGTCAGACAGGCTGTTTGGATGCCTTTCTGAATCATTGATGATACAAAGGTGCAGCCGGTTGCCTCGCAGGACAAAGACACTTTTCGATATTTGTTGAGGGGAAAACACGGCTTTATTTGTTATTAAATATTATTATTATTTGTTAAGTATTTTAAAATCAATTATTTATACAAAAAATCGCGATGCCATTTTTTGCTGTTTGTTGAAACAAGCATATAAATAAATTAAAAATATTTTTAATGTTTTTTTGTGAATTACCTGAGAAACATCCGAAAAGAGTGCAGAACTTTGTATTCGGGAGTGATTCGGGAAGTTTACTGGCCATGTGACAACTCAAAATCAGATCAAAAATACAACCCTGATACAGAAATTTGCCCCCCCCCAACACACCCGAAGACGCCCGAATAATCTCTAACCCTACTAATTATGGCCAAAGGACGATAAATACGTTAAAGTCCTGCAAATTAAAGTAACCTGAAATTGCTCGATTCGCAGTTTATTGTAAGTTTGTAACCGGTTTTTAGCTTTGATTGAATAAATCTTGAATTCGGAAACTCAAATTTACACAATCTGCTGAAAACCAATTTTATATGAAATTACTCAAATCCACAACTGCTTCAATGACGACTTTTATTAATCTTGACAATGGAATATAACGAAGGGCTAATTTTCATAATTGTAGTTTTCATTGTTCTTAGCATTTGGCTTTACAGCAAACTGAAAGCGGAGAAAAAGCAACGCGACAAACTTGCAAGAGAAAACGCGAAACTCATTGCCGATAATGCTTTGCTTGAGGCAGAGCATTTAAAGTTCCAGTTACAACCTCATACTTTACGCAACATGGTAGCGACACTTCATGTTGCATCTAAAAATCTTTACAAAGGTTCTGAGGCACTTGCCGAGACTTTGGACTACATTCTTTATCACGGCAACAAGCATCTTGTAAGTGTTGCGGACGAGTTGACTTTTTTGGAGAGTTACAAATCCTTGCAGGGCAACTTTGTTTATCAAACCAATTCCATCAAAATTGACAAGTCCGCAATAAATACAAACTCAAAATATTTCAATTCGGCCTGTCTCCCCCATCTGATAACCGCTTACTTCATCGAGAACGCTTTCAAACATGGAGATGTAAACCACCCCGAATTTCTAACTATCCAGCTTAAACTTTCAGACAAGACTTTTGAAATGTTAGTAGTCAACCGTATCAATCAAAAAACCAACAATGGGAACGGCGGACTTGGTTTGACAAATATGAGAAAGAGGTTAGACCTTTTGCTTTCAGGCAAGTATGAAATCAAAAATAGTTGCGATGAGCAAGAGTATCATTCAACCTTAACTATTCACTTTTGACATGGGCAAACTGAAAGTCGCAATTTTAGAGGATAGTCCAATGCTTCTTAAATCACTTGAAGAGGATTTAGCCGAAACGCAGTTGGTAGAAGTAATCGTGAGAGCGACAAACTCAACCGAATTTTTAGAAAGAGTAAATGCAACCAAAGCTGACGCTTTGGTTTTGGATATTGATTTAGGTGGCGACAGTATGACGGGTTTAGACATTGCAACCAATTTGAAATTGCCAGTGCTTTTCGTTAGTGGCAAGACAAGAGATTATTATCAAGGCATTGAGGAACTTAATATCAATTCTACTATTCCTGTTGAGCATATCAGCAAGCCAATCACATTGGATAAACTGAAAAAGATTTTACACAAGTTCATAAATGAAATCAACGCTATCAATCGGGCAAAATATATCCGTCTTGATTTTAGCAACAGCAAGCAAAATAAAATTGCCATTGACACAATAGTCTTCATTGAAACAGAAACAGGAGATAGCGGTGCTTCTAATAACAAACGAATATACTTTACCGACAGAAAACCCGAAACACTCTACAACTTCACGCTCTCAAAAATTGAGGATAAAGGATTTGACCCAACTCAATTTATTAGAATTCGCAGTTCACATAGAGTAAATGTAGACAAGATTTTACGCTACAACAATAGCACCCACGAAATCGAAGTTGAAGTTTTCAAAACGGCGGGTAAAACTGAAATCACGAAACTTACAGTTTCGGAAAACTACCGAAAAGATGTAAGCCGCTTCAAAAAGTAATCGGCTTTTATTGCTCCAAAATGACGTTTCATTACTTCAAACAGTATTTCATTTCTCCATATTAGACAGCTTAATTAACTCAATGGACATTTGCTTCATCAATCTAAAAGCAAATGATACCAGCAGTCAATTTTCATTTATGGGAGCCATGCAACATGCGTTGCAAGTTTTGCTTCGCAACGTTTCAAGATGTCAAGCATAGCATTTTGCCTAAAGGACATTTACCAAAAGAACAAGCAATTGAAGTAGTCCTTCATCTTGCAGAAATTGGTTTTGAGAAAATCACCTTTGCAGGTGGTGAACCAACTCTTTGCCCTTGGCTTCCCAACTTAATTGCAACTGCCAAGCAAGCAGGACTTACAACAATGATTGTAACCAACGGCAGTAAACTCACCGACAGCTTCTTACAAGCAAATCAGCACCACCTTGACTGGATTGCCGTTAGTATTGACAGCTTGAATGCTGATACAAACATTGCGATTGGCAGAGCCATATCGGGCAAGACACCTTTACAACTTGACTATTATACTTCGCTTGTTGATCGTATAAAGCAACACGGATACGGACTAAAAATAAACACTGTTGTGAGTAGTAAAAATTGCAATGAGGACATGAACCACCTGATCCGTCATGCAAAACCAAAACGTTGGAAACTATTGCAAGTGCTGCCAATGAAAGGACAGAACGATTTGAACATTGACAACTTTAAAATTTCTGACGAGCAGTTTCAACTTTTCATTGACAACCACAACGGACTACGAGACATAACTAGCATTGTTCCCGAAAACAACGAACAAATGACTGGTTCTTATGCAATGGTTGACCCAGCAGGCAGGTTCTACGACAACACAACAGGCGAACACAAGTACAGCAAACCAATTTTAGACATCGGGGCAAGACTTGCAATTCAGCAAATGAGCTACGACTTTTCAAAGTTTGTTTCAAGAGGCGGCATCTACAACTGGACAACGGCTGACTAAAACTATTGGTTATACCTGAAGTCCAATTAAAACAGACGGTGCGGACGCCGAGACGCAAACTTTGAGGCTCACAATTAATCATATTTATTATGGCTAAAAAACCAATGGTTCAGCTACCAAGACCGAGCACAAAGCCTGGCAATCCTGGTGGTCCTGCGGGGAATAATCCACCAAAAACCAAGAAGTAAAAGGATTGAAAGCAGGGCAGCAGAGCCGCCCTGCTTATTATTTGTATCGTACCCCCCACCGATCAACACCCCTTGTTTTTCCGGCTCTTTTTAGGGAACATTCCCCGAAGTTCCTTTCTGGAGGGGAGGCAGCCCTCGGCTAAACTCGGGATTTCTGCGGCTAAGCTGGTTTTATTTAACCGCAGAGGTACGCAGAGGTAACCGCAGAGGTACGCAGAGGTATCTTTCTCTGCGGTTACCGCCTGGCGCTCCGAGCTACCAGGGTCGTGCATTGTCGCGGCATACCCTGAGCAGGTATTCTCCATATCCGCTTTTAAGGTATTTATTGCCAAGTTTTTCCAGTTGCTCATCGTTAATAAAGCCCATTTCCCAGGCAATTTCTTCGATACATCCGATCTTGAGGCCCTGGCGACTCTCGATGGCCTGAACAAACTGTCCGGCCTGCATCAGAGATTCGTGCGTACCCGTATCCAGCCAGGCGTATCCTCGTCCCATAGGGCGCACCTCGAGCATTCCTTTTTCGAGATAATATCTGTTCACGTCAGTGATTTCATATTCTCCCCTTGCGCTGGGCTTCAGGTTTTTAGCCACTTCCACCACAGAGTTATTGTAAAAATACAGTCCGGGTACGGCAAAGTTGCTGCGCGGCCTGGCAGGCTTCTCTTCGATGCTGACAGCCTTCAGGTTTTGATCAAACTCCACCACACCATACCTTTCGGGATCAGCCACCTGATAGGCAAAAACAATACCGCCTTCCGGGCTGGAGCAGGTACGCACCATATCGCCCAGTCCGTTTCCATAGAAGATATTATCGCCCAGTATCAGGGAGCAGTCGTCGTTTCCAATAAACTCCTCACCTAGGACAAAAGCCTGTGCGAGGCCGTTGGGTGTATGCTGTACGACGTAAGAGAATGACATACCCAGTTCGGAACCATCGCCGAGCAGTTCTTCGAACTTGGGCAGATCCTGTGGCGTGGAAATTATCAGCACTTCACGTATTCCGGAGAGCATGAGTGTACTGAGCGGATAGTAAATCATGGGTTTATCGTAAACAGGCATGAGCTGTTTGCTTACCGCGAGTGTGAGCGGGTACAGACGCGTGCCCATACCCCCGGCCAGAATAATTCCTTTCATTGTAAGATCGTGTTGTCGGGTTTTCTGTTGCCTCTGGAAGATCAGAGAATGATTTTCTCAACTTTCCCGGTTTTTCGGCTTTTTTCTGCCATAAAGCCCATGATATGGCTTTCAATAGAGGCATCAATAGTGGACGACAGCAGGGCAGGATTTTTCTGGGATACCGCCTGAAGCCAGTCGCGCACCAGTTTCCAGTCGCCACCTCCGTGGCCATCGCCGGATGAGTTATCATACACCGTACTCTTCTTCGTTCTGAAGTCTGTGACCGTGAATGTTTCCATATCGCCTACGATATCGCCCATACTGCCCATTACGCGCGTTCGGCGGCCTTCGTAGGAAGTAAATGCCTCCATGGAGAAACTGGCTGTAACTCCACCCTGAAACTGTATGGAGCTGATGTAGTGATCCTCCTGGTTATTGTCCATTTTATAGACGCAGCGGCCGTAATTGGTGGTACGGAGTTTCTCCAGGATATGGTCGGCGTGCAGCGATTTATCTTCCGGCATATCGAATACATACGTGCGTCCGCGCTCGCGATAGTAAATTTTCATAGCCGAATAGGGACAAGTGCTTTCAACAGCGCAGCCATCCATACACCTGTCGGTACTGCCGGCGGGTGCATTTTCCTTGCGGAACCATTTCAGGCTGCCCATTGCGACAATCTGTTCGCAGGGTTTGCCAACGACCCAGCGAAGAATATCGAGGTCGTGACAACTTTTTGCCAGAATGATAGGCGTGGTAACATTCCTGTCGTGCCAGTTGCCCCGTACATAGCTATGACTCATGTGTATATGCTCGATGGGTTCGAGGTGCTGAATACTCATGAGTTCGCCGATGGCTCCGCTTTGTACTATCTCGCGAAGCTTCACAAAGTAGGGTGCATATCGGAGTACATGGCATACGGCCACAATACGACCGGTCTTTCTGGACAGTTCCAGAATATCGCGGCATTCCTTTTCGGAGGGAGAAATCGGCTTTTCAAGCAGTACGTCATAACCGGCCTTCAGGGCGGCCATACAGGGCCCGTAGTGCAGATTATCGGGGGTGGTGATGAGTACTGCATCGGCAAATTTGGGTCGCTTGAACACGTCTTCCCATGTTTTGAAGCGGTTTTCCTCAGGTATATTGTGTTTTTGGGTATAGCGGTCGTTGCGAATTTGAATTGGTTCTGCCACACCTGTGATATCCATTTCATCGGGATAACTGAGCGAGTAATTTCCATATACGTTACCGCGGCTTCCTGCCCCGATAGTGACCACTGTAACCGGTTTGGCGGGTTTCTTGTAGAGCGGATTTACTGATAACTCCGGCAGTTCGACCCGGAAATCGTCTTCGAAACCGCTCAGCACGGCAACACCGGTTGCGGCTCCGAGGGTTTTAAGGAGTTGGCGGCGGGAAATAGGCATGGTGCGACAGGTTTGGTTAATAAATTTGAGCGGCTAAGGTAATTAATTAAGGTAAAAAATGTGTATACATAAAAGAAGCGGGTGTGCAGAAACGGCTAAAAAAAACTCCCGCATCAGTCTGAAAAGAGCGATGCGGGAGTTGAAATAATGCGGCCGGAGGCCTGCGGCTACTCGAGTTTAAAACGAACCGGGAGGGTGTAGCGCACCTTCACCGGATTACCGTTCGCTTCGCCAGGCACCCATTTGGGCATTACCTTTACTACGCGCACGGCTTCTTTTCCGCAACCACCGCCGATATCGCGGAGGATTGAGACATCGGTCACTGAACCGTCTTTGCCAATCACGAAAGTGATAGGCACAACACCCTGGATATTATTTTCCTTGGCGAGAGCCGGGTATTCGATGTTTTTCTGGAGGAACTTGAAAAGCTCGGCTTCTCCACCCGGGAAGCTTGGTGGCTTCTGGATATCGAACATCTCGAAGGTTTTCTCTTCTTTTGGTGCCTCAACAATTTCCAGCTCCGAAGGATTCTCGTCAATAGCGGGTGCTGCATCATCGTTACCTTCCTTGTCTTCGGTACCGATATCCTCCTTTTTTTCTATAAGTTCCTCCACCGCTTTCTGCTCCTCCTCCTGTACCTCTTCATCTTTCTTGATGACGGGAGGTACG
>JAJTFM010000142.1 GCA_021298575.1 Saprospiraceae bacterium
CGTGATGCACTGATTGGCATAGCCCTTTTCCTCAGTCATCTGGCCCATGCAGGCAAACAGTTGTCAACGCTTCGGAAAACCTATCCGGACTATCAGATGTCCAAAACGAAAATTGACCGATCGCCGGATATTGACCTTGACAAGATTTTTAGTGCTCTCCGACAGAAATACCAGCGCGAGCAACTCAATACCGAGGACGGGCTCAAAATTGACTTTGAAGATGGCTGGGTTCATCTCCGGCCCTCCAATACAGAACCTATCATACGCATCTACTCCGAAAGCCACTCAGCGGTCATTGCGGCCAGCCTTGCGAGAAAGATCATCGCCGATATAGGAGAAATCCGGTGATCCTTACCGGAAAATGAAAGGAAAATATGCCTACGTGCCTGTCAGTTTCGGCCTCACCGAAGATGAGGTCAAGCACCTTTTTGTGCCTTTTCTGAAGGGTTTTTACAAAAACAGGTATCAACCCGATGCATCCGGCATGACGGTCAGCCTCGACAATACCAGTACCGATGGCTGGATTGCCGATGGGAAACTCACATTTCTGAAATCTGACGGTACTCCCTTCGTTTGTACTTACGAAGCGACTTCCCTCGATAAAATCGGGGAGGTAAAGTATCAGTTAAATACCGATTACTTTCTCTGGGATGCTTTGGCATTCGGCACACTGTGTACTGCAGCTGCCCTCATTACCCTGTTTGAAATTAACCTGCCGTGGATGTTACAACTCTCGGCTGCCGGAAATGTGGGCATTATCTTCGGCTGCTTTATTCCCGGATTTTTCAGTTGGTACATATTTATGAGCAAGTGGCGCAAATACAGAAGTATTTATGCCATAGAACAGTTCGGACAATATGCTGCAGATGAACAGTGGATCGTATTGTCGGAGGATGTCTTCCCCTCAGTTCTTGATCCGTATTATGTCGAACTGCGCGAGCAGTGTATATTCAGGGGCGTCGGACTTGCCATTGTTTCCTCAGACGGCACCGTCAGAAAAATATGCGACCCCTCGCGACTCGGTGCTTTCGGAAAGGACAGAAAAATAACGCACTGGATAACGCAGTCGGACGTGTACCGACAGGCAGCCGGAACATTCAGGGCGGCAAGAGAAAACAATGCCGGCAAAATAGACCCGCTGGAAGATTTTTTCCGGAAAACGGGCCGCGGATTCATGCATCTGGTAACATTTCCATTTAAAAATGTGTTACAAAAAGGTGCCGGAAGAAGTTTTGCGCTTGGCGATATTTCCTACAAACGGTTCGCCAGATCATATACCACACAGAAGCTGATAACGCTTCTGTCGCTCTTTTCCTGTAGTGTCGTCTTCTGGACGGTGACACATCACGAGGTAGATGAAGTCACCCGACTGGCCGGATACAAGCGTCTCCCGAAAGAGCAACATTCCTACCTCGTTGATGAGGATCCGTCGAAGCCCTCCAGGGAAAAACTATCGGCCGAAACAGCGGATGAAGTGGTATTATCAGTACCCGAAAAAACAGAAAAGCCTGAAACAAAACCCGTTGAAAAAACAGACAGTGTTGTCGTAAAGCCCAATCCGGTACCGGCTATAGAAGCACCGGGTCATCCGGAAGATCCGTGCAAATTGCTGTCCGGACCGGGCTGGATTATCCAGGAAGGAGTTTACAAAACGGAGGCTGAGGCGCAAATCAGGGCCTACTACCTCCGAAAATGGGTCGAGATAACCAATTATGGACCGCAGAGCTGTGTGAAAAAAGGGAGTAAAGGATATATCGTGTGGTTCGATGGAGTGAGGCCAACAGAAGCCGTTGTGATAAAGGCAACCGCCGATTACGAAAAAGCACTTTCCCGTTACGGAATATTGAACGATAAACTTACTGTCAGAAAATTATGATAAAAAGATTCATTCAGACCACCCTTGTACTTTTTGCGCTGACGTTACTCTTCCATCGTTGCAGTAAATCGGGAGCAGAACGCCCCGTTAAATTTGTTGCTTATGTAGGTTTCAATTACCTGAATACGGCCAAAGATAGTCTGAACGGGTATTCCGATTCGCTTTATCTGGTGGCAATGGAGACGTATCTGGATCGTATCAATCAGCAGAAACATCCCTTTGAATACAGGTTAAAGGCATTTCAGTGCGATTACAAACCAGATACCATACCTGCCATATACCGTGAAATAGTGTCTGATACCAATATTGTGCTGATTATTGACAACACCTGGGGTAAATACATCAGGGAGGCCAGTAGTATTATCCGAGACAAAATCCCGGTTATCTCCCTGAGTGCCGACCAGAACAGGGAGGATTTCGGCGGGAACGCCATCTTTTTACAGCCGAATGATCCGCAGCCCAACTATCTGGTGCAGTATATCAGCGAGATAGAAAAGGCCAGGTCCGTTGGTTTCATCACGGAATGCGATTACCTGCTACACGAAAGATTCCTGGAAAGTCTGGAAAATCACAAAATTCGTTATGATTCGGTATGTCTGTGGCAAAGGTCATATATAGAAAACAGGGATCTGCCCGAAGATACAATAAGGAGTATGAAGCAGCAACTCGACAGGCTGTTCTCCCGAAAGGGGAACAAGGTATATCTGTTGAATACACACGGGGGCTTTGGCGACGAGATAATCCGGTATCTCGAAAACACCCCGTCAGTCAGGAATAAAGTCTTTGCAGGTATTTCCACCAGCCTGAGCGACACAAAACTGGAAGAGGTAACACTCAAAAGAGGCCATAAATTTATCAGACTGGTGGAAGAAGATGAAGCGCTCCCTGCCAATGTTTATGCCGACAAGAAGGAAATAACGCAGAAGTATTCCAAGCCGTACAACACTGCTGACCGGGAGAAAATTACCGGGGCTGACAATCAGCTTCACCGGTGCTATGGCGCCGTAAATATTTTCCGGGCTGCCTTGCAGGATAGTAAATACACCAGAGACAGTATTCTGTACTATTTCAAAGGACTGAAAAACCGGAAGATCAACGTTGATAACGAACTTTATTCGTTCGACAGCCGGCTTATTCTGAAGAAAGCACCCAATTTTGAGCAGGTTGACAAAGGTACAACCCGAAGCTGCTCCTCACAGATAAATACGGAAGGAAAAGAGATTCCGAACCTGCGTGTCGGTATTGATGTAATTGATATTAACGATATTGATGTCAAAAAGAACACTTTCGACTGTAATCTGCTGTACTGGGTGATTGCCGATTCCAAATCTATTGATAAAGAGGGATATGTTGATTTCAGTAACATCAGTTCAGAGGAAGGTAACCGATATTTGATAGCCGAGGAGCAAATGGAGAATTATACTATTCGAATTCATCGTATCAGCGGCAAATTCCGGGGTAATTTCAAATCATTTGAGTTCCCCTTCGACCGACACGAGCTGGTGATTCCTGTTGTGGCACTCAGCTCAAGCGACAAACTGCGCATCAGTTTCGACTACAGCCGACTGCAGATAAACGACAAGATTGAGGACTTCCAGTTCAACGACTGGGATTCCGAGGAGTATTATGTCACTGTTGACAATCAGTTGTCGAACGCGCTGGCTTCTCTGGACAAGGTCACCTTCGACCCCAACGACAAGGCCAAATACCTGGAAACCTACAAGAGCCTGAATGTACATCTGAGTGTAAGCCGGCAACCATGGGGAGCCATTATCCTTATTATTCTGCCCTTTCTGATGTTCAGCGCGCTACCGCTTTTCATGCTGTTCTATCACAAGGCCAGCTATGAGGAAGCCGGAGAGCTGATTATCACATCCTTCCTTGCTACTGTTGCCTACTCCATTAACCTGGTTCAGATTTCACCGGCCACGGATTCTCTGAATCTGGCCTATATTTTTCTTGTATTTACCCTTGCTGTCAACTTTTTCTGTTTTCTGTTCGTTTCTGTTTCCTACAGCAAGTCCAGAAAACAATCGGGCGGCAAGAATACCCCGTCGGCTGCCGGGAAACGCTTTAAACTCTGGGTATGGCTGCCGATACTGTTGCTCGGTTTGTTCATGGCACTGCTCTACCTGATTCAGTAACATTCTTCATTCTGAAAATGAAAATCATGTCTGCCCGCCAATTTCTCTCCACAGCACTGTTCATCGTGCTCCCGCTTCTCGCGCGTGCGCTCGACGCGGGCGTGTCGTACGCTGTATTCAAGACACCCGACGGTCGGCCTTATCTGGAGGTAAATCTTGAAATTGCAGCCGGCTCCATTATGTACCGGCATATTGACAGTACACATCTCGAAGCCGCTGCAGAAGTGCTGATTCTCGTCAGAAAAGGCGAAGAAATAGTGAATTACGAGAAATATATCCTCAACAGTCCGAGGGTCACTTTCCCTGAATCGCTGCTCGACGCGAAAAGGCTGGTACTTCCTCCCGGCCAGTATATGCTCGATGTCGTGGTGACCGACGTGAATGACGCTACCAATACCGACAGATTTTCGGGCCCGCTGACGGTACAGTTCGACAATAAAATCACCCTGACCGAAGTGCAACTGCTGCGCAGTTTCAGAGCGGATAACTCCGATGGCCCTTTTACCAAAAACGGCTACCATCTTGAACCGCTTCCTTTTGCCTTTTACGACAAGGATGCGACCCGGCTGGCCTTTTATGCCGAAATATATCAGGCTGACCAAAGTGTTACCGAGGGGAAATATACGGTCAGGTACGTTATTGAAAAGGAGCTGGGTAACGGCCAGAAAACCCTGGTTGCTGCCGGAAGTCAGGAAAAGTCGCCCTCAAGTATTGATGCACTGCTTGTACAGATGGACATCAGCAAGATGGAGAGTGGCAACTACTCACTCACTGTTGAACTCAGAAAGAATGGTAATGAGCTGCTCGTCAGCCGGGTAGTGCCTTTTCAGAGAAGCAATCCGTTTCTCGATCTGACAGCAACAGGACTGACAGATGAAGTAGTGGAGAAACAGTTTGTTCAGCAACTGGACAAGGAGCAGCTTGTTTATTGCATGCGCGCCATTTCCGTACTCATGACAGGCGACCGCTCGCAGGCAATTATCAATATTCTCAAAAGTGGCGACGAGAAACAGATGCGTTTCTATATTTTCCGCCACTTTGCCGAGCGCGATCCGAACAGTCCCGAGCTTGCCTATCGCGATTATATTGCGGTGGCTGATGCGGCCAACGTCAAGTTCAGGAGCGGGTTTCGTTACGGTTTTGAAACCGATCGCGGTCGTATGTTCATGCGCTTTGGTCAGGCCAGCGATATTGTGCACGTGGAAGACGAGCCCGGTGCTCCGCCCTACGAAATCTGGGTGTATTACAAGTTCCCGTCCACCAACCAGACCAACGTGAAATTCCTGTTTTACAATCCGTCGCTTGCCGGCGACGACTTTATCCTGCTGCACTCCACGGCGCGCGGCGAAATCAGCAATCCGAAATGGGAGCGCGAATTGTACCGGCGCAATCCGACGGAATATTCCGACGACAATTACGGAGATGCAAAGAATGTGCAGCGCAACAACGGACGTAATGCGCGGGCATTTTTCGAAGATTTCTAGAAACGCCTGTTTTTCAGTTGGCTGAAAATCCTAGAATCCTGTATCGAAATAGTCCTTTCTGTATGGCACCTTGAGGAACTCCAGCGTACCCGGTTTCACTCCGATGAAGAAGGAGTAAGTGCCGCGGTCAGGCTGCCAGCGGAAACTGAGCGACCAGCAGTGCAGATCGCGCGTAAAGCCGATATCAGGATAAACCAGTCGCTTTGAAGGGAAGTCATAGCTGATATTGCCCAGGTCGAGCGACCATTTGCTGTTGAGTTGTATGCTTCCTGCCAAGCTGATGTTGTTCGTTCCTATTACGAGTGTATCCCTGGAAGTGCCAAATCCGGTTGGTATTAGCTGCCGGGCCACCGAAACCCGGTGACTCACCCTGAAGTTGTCGAACAGGCTGAGCAGATCGTCTGTTTCGGCCACTGAGTTGCGCTTGTTGGCTGCCGGCTGCGGGGCGCCGGCCGTGTTCAGTTCCTTCCCTTCAATAAGGTCTCTGATTTGTTTTACTGTAAACCCTGTATTCAGAGCAAGTCCCAGATTGGTTACGCGTGCCAGTTTCCCGGTTTCCTGCAGCGCCAGCCTGTTTATTCTTGTTCCGCGCTCGTTAGCGATATAGGGGTCAAAAGTCACATTCCATGTCAGGTTGCTGATGCCTTTGAACAGACGGAAGAGTCCGCCGGGGCTCACGGTGCTCCATCGCAGGGAGTCGGCGGTGAGGCTGTACGAACCAGAAAAAGACAGATTGTCGAAGATGCGCCGCTTGAGTACAGTATCTCTTTTGGCGGAAAAATGCTTGAATTCAAGAACGTTGGTAATACTGTACGAGAGCGCCACGTTTCGCCGGCTGAAGGGGTCTGGCTTCCCGTACAGCGCCTCGTCGAAGATGCCATACCGCAGCGTATCGCTGTACTGTGGCCGCAGGTCGGTATAGTATGTTTTGAAGTAAAGATCCTGCAGTCTGGTTTGGTCTGGTCCGAAGCCGATACTGGCAGAGGGTGTCATTTTGTGCCTGATTCCGCGGAACCAGCCCTCCTTGAACTGTTTGGTGAGAAACAGGACCGTATTGGCGGAGATACCCACATCATATTTCCTGAAGCTGTTGAAACCCCAGTCGCGGGTACTTAC
>JAJTFM010000143.1 GCA_021298575.1 Saprospiraceae bacterium
CAGTTTGGGCTTTCGCTGCCGGATTTGACCAGGCTGTGCCCAAGCGTTACTTCCACGCCGGAATAAACAGGCTGAAAGAACTCGGTGGCTGTCCCGACCTGCGTTTCACCATTCACGAAGACCTCGGTCATGATGCCTGGCGCAGAATTTATGGCGGACAGGATCTATATGACTGGTTTCTAAGCAAGAAAAAATAAGAGCTTGTTCAGGATTCTCTGCCGGTGGCAAAAACAGGCGTATTTTTGACTCGGTGAGAGAATCCTGGACAAACGCTCTACAAACTGATCATTCTTATGAATCGCATACTGACATTCATGCTTTCATCGAAGGGCGTTCAACACGATCTAGCCCTGTTCATCCTGCGTCTTGTAATGGGCGGCTTTATGGTTTATGCCCACGGGACACGCAAAATGATGAAGTTGCTCAACGGTAATTACGAGTTTGCTGACCCGATCGGTGTGGGTCCGGAGGCCTCTCTGTGGCTGACCGCATTCGCGGAGGTTGGCTGTTCCGTACTGGTTATTGCAGGCTTTTACACCCGTTTTGCCCTCATTCCTCTCATAATTTGTATGGCGGTCATTGCATTCGTTGTTCATGGCCCCGATCCGTTCGGCGACAAGGAATCTGCGCTCATGTACATGGCTGGTTACATAACGCTGTTTCTGACCGGACCGGGCAAATGGAGAGTAGGGAAGGGATAAATTCAGATTCTGGCGGTTCCTTTTAGAAAAGGTACAAACCTGAAATCATCCAGCGTTTCTTCTTTAAATTCTTTCGCTGAAATCCGGGTGATCCGGGTCATTTTCTGTACCTGATCGCCCACAGGAATAACAAGTATTCCGCCTGTCATAAGCTGGTCTTTCAGCGGTTCGGGAATCACCGGGGCGCCGGCGGTCACAATTATCTTGTCGAAGGGAGCATAGGCAGGCAGCCCCTGGCTCCCGTCGCGGAAAAAGCAGTGAACAGTGCGGAAGCCGAGCAACTGCAGCAGTTCCCGGGTCTGTACATACAGTTCTTCCTGTCGCTCTACCGTATAAACCCGCGCTCCTAGCGCCGCCAGGATGGCCGCCTGATAGCCCGAACCGGTACCAATTTCGAGTACCTTGTCTCCAGCTTTGATTGCAAGAAGTGACGACTGGTACGCCACGGTATAGGGCTGGGATATTGTTTGCTCGTTACCTATTGGGAAGGGCTTGTCCTCGTAAGCGTGCTCTTCGAAAGCCTTGTCGAGAAAAAAATGCCTGGGTACGGCCAGCATGGCTGCCAGTACAGCCTCGTCGCGAATACCGCGCTTGCGCAAGTCTTCTACCAGACGCTTTCTGAGCCCTTTATGACGGTATGAGTCGTTCAATTCGATTGTATAAGGGATGCAAATATACTGATAACTTTCCGGACTGGCCCTCACAAATGGCATTTGAGCTCTATTTGCATCTGTTTGTACAATTCTGATTCTTTTTTAGTATTATTTCCCGACAAATTACCGGGCTGGCCTTAGTTTTGCACCTTCAATCTGCATTTTTTTCCGAAATACATTAAAAAGTATGGCAGTTCCGATCAAGTTTGGTACCGATGGATGGCGTGCAATCATCGCCGATGACTTCACCGTTGACAATGTGAAACGTGTGGCTGAAGCCACCGCTCTTTTCATGAAAAAGCACAAAATGAAAAAGGCGGTGATTGGTCATGACTGCCGCTTTGCAGGTCAGCTTTTTGCCTTCACCACGGCACGTGTGCTCGGAGCTTACGGTATTCAGTGCCACATGGCTACGGAAGGTTTTGTAAGTACGCCCATGGTCAGTCTGGGTGTAGCCAAACTGAAAGCCGGACTGGGTATTGTCATTACAGCCAGTCACAATCCGCCCTCTTACAACGGGTATAAGCTCAAGGCTTCCTACGGCGGTCCGATGATTCCCGCCGAAGTGCAGGAACTCGAGGACATGATTCCCGAAGTATGCTCGCTCAGCGAGCTGCCAACAGTACACGAACTATCCGAGCGCGGATTGTTTAAAACAGCCGACCTGGAGGGAATTTATCTGAAACACGCCCGCCGTAACTTCGACCTGAAGTTGATCAAGGCCTCTGCCGGCAAAATCGCCTATGATGCCATGTACGGTGCCGGACAAAATGCGGTGAAAAAACTCCTTCCTCGCTGTGTGTTCCTGCATTGCGACAACAATCCGGGTATGCACGGACAAGCTCCCGAACCCATCCACAGAAATCTCCAGCTGCTGAGCGATACCATCCGGAAAAATCCGAAAATAACTGTCGGACTGGCTAACGATGGTGACGCAGACCGAATCGGACTGTACGACGAGGATGGCAACTTCGTGGATAGCCACCATATACTGCTTATACTCCTGCTGTACCTCCACAAATATAAAGGAATGTCGGGCAAGGTGGTCTTCACCTTCTCGGTGACCGACAAACTGAAGAAAATGGCCGATAAATTCGGTCTTCCCTACGAAATCACAAAAGTAGGCTTCAAATACATCGCCGAAATCATGACCCGCGAGGATGTACTCGTGGGCGGCGAAGAATCGGGTGGCCTGGCCGTCAAAGGCCATATTCCGGAGCGTGATGGCGTCTGGATCGGCCTGCTCGTTTTTGAATTCATGGCGAAAACCGGTAAAACACTGAAGGGTCTTGTAGAAGAAGTTTACAAGGAGGTTGGCGCCTTTGCCTTCGACCGCGATGATCTTCATATCACCGAGGCACAGAAGCAAAATGTGATTAAGATGTGCAAAGACAGGGCTTACACCAGCTTCGGCTCCTACAAGGTAACCGGCGTTGACGATCTCGACGGCTGGAAATTCCGACTAGGCGATGAAAAATGGGTAATGATCAGAGCCAGCGGAACGGAACCCGTACTGCGCGTGTACGCTCAGGGGGAGACACTCTCTGAGTGCCGCGCCATGCTCGAAGCTGCCAAAGCAACTATACTTTAACCCCCAACATACCGTTATAATGAAAATCGCTATTGGCTGCGACCACGCAGGTTTTGATTACAAAGAAGGAATTGTTGCCATGCTGCAGTCGCAGGGTCATATGGTACAGGATTTTGGCGCACATTCTGCAGTGAGCGTTGATTATCCTGATTATGCTCACCCTGTAGCGGAGGCAGTGGAGAGCGGACTGGCCGATCGCGGTATTCTGATCTGCGGAAGCGGTAACGGGGTGGCTATTACTGCAAACAAACACCAGAAAATCCGTTGTGCGCTGTGCTGGAATGAGGAAATCGCCAGTATGGCCCGCCTGCACAATGATGCCAACGTAATAGCATTGCCAGCACGCTATGTCCCCGAGATACTCGCACAGGCAATGGTAAGAATCTTCCTGTCTACCGAATTTGATGGAGGAAGACACAACAAAAGGGTGGATAAAATCGCCTGTTCCTGATTTTTCACTCAAACTGTTCAATTTACAAGAACAAATCAAAGACTACTCTTTGTATGATCCGATATCAAATCACTCTGATTGCGCTCACAGTTTCACTTTCACTCAGGGCTCAAACCGAACAACCAGCGCCGGCAGCAGCACCGCGTGATACTGTGGCTTCCAAGGCACTCGGTAATTATTCAGAAAAACGCAAATACCGCGATTACAAGCTGCCCGATGCCAAACCTTTCGCATCTACTATCAAAGCTAACGACCTGAAGGAAATACTGTTTGTACTTGCTTCAGATACCCTCGAAGGCCGCGAAACCGGCGAAAAAGGTCAGAAAAAGGCGGCTGAATTTATTGCTGGCCATTTCAAAGCCGCAGGTATCCCGCCAAAAGCCGACAGGAACTCCTATTATCAGCAGGTCAAACTCCGCAACGACTCATGGTCGGATCTTGCCTTTAAAGTAGGAGAAACAACTTTCAAAAGCAGGGCTGATTACTACGTTTATCCCACAGCCAATGCAGACGTGCCGCTTATCACTTCCAAAGAAGTGGTTTTCGTCGGCTTCGGTATCGAAGACCCCAAGTACAACGATTATGAAAAACTGGACGTAGCGGGTAAAGTGGTCATTTTCTACGACGGCGAGCCCATTGATACCAGCGGGAAATCCCGTATAACCGGTACCGACTTCAGATCAAAATGGTCGCTCGACTGGAAGAAAAAGGTTGAACTGGCCAGAAAAAAGGGAGCTGTACTCGCGCTCGTCATTGATCCGAAAATAGAGGAAAACCTGAAGAAAAAACGCCGCGACATCTCCACGTACGGCTGGAAACCGGTAGGCTCGGAAGAGCCCGTCAAACCCGGTGAAATGCTAAACAGCATGTTCGTTTCGCCTGCTGTGGCCAGGGCTATTCTCGGCGATAAAGCCGAAAAGGCAGAACAGGAGCTGGAGGATATCCGCAGCGGAGGCAAATTTAACCCCGTCAAGGTTAAGGCGAAAATTGAAGCACATTTCGACAAGGAATCCAAAATGCTGGAAGGATCAAATGTTCTGGCAGTTATCGAGGGCTCCGACTCTCTGCTCAGCAAGGAATATGTGTTCATCACCGCACACTACGACCACCTCGGTATGGCCGACAGTACGGTTATCTATCACGGAGCCGATGACAACGCCAGCGGCACTTCCGCAGTAATAGAAATAGCCAAGGCTTTTCAGGAAGCCAAAAACAAGGGTGTCGGACCCAAACGAACTGTAGTTTGTATGCTCGTCAGCGGCGAAGAAAAAGGTCTCCTCGGATCTCTCTATTACACCGAATTCCCGATTTTTCCTCTGGATCGCACAGTGGTTGATATCAATATTGACATGGTGGGACGTATTGACGAAAAGTACGCCGACAACCCTGATTATGTTTATGTAATCGGCTCCGATCGTATGAGCACCGAACTGCACGATATCAGCGAGATGCAAAACGATGAAAATACCCGCCTTACGCTCGACTACAAGTACAACGCCAAGGATGATCCCAATCGCTACTACGAGCGAAGCGACCACTACAACTTCGCTGAAAGAGGCGTTCCTGCAATTTTCTACTTCAACGGGGTACACCCCGACTACCACCGTCCATCAGACACCGCCGACAAAATCAATTTTGATGCGCTGGCAAAACGCGCACAACTGGCATTTCATGTTGCCTGGGAAATTGCCAATCGTCCTGCCAGACTGATTGTCAATGTACCGGGAGCAAAGAAAAAGCCCTGATGATCAGATTCTGGATATTGGTCTTCCTCCTCGCGGGTGCGCGGGTGCCTGCACAGGTGCCCGCATGCTCGTCGGGACGAGTTGAACGTATCCCCGATTTCCCGTCCAGGTACGTCACACCCAGAAATATTGACGTTTGGCTCCCCGACGATTTCGTATCCGGTAAAGATTACGGTGTTCTGTATATGCACGACGGACAAATGCTGTTCGATTCGTCAGGTACCTGGAACCACCAGTCGTGGGAAATGGATGAAACCGGAGCGAAGATGCAGCATGTAGCCGGCAAATTCATCATCGTCGGTATCTGGAATTCCGGTAGCGGCAGGCATGCCGACTATTTCCCTCAAAAGCCGTTCGAGGCGATGAGTCAGACAGAGAAAGACAGCCTCACCGCTCAACTCCAACGAGCTGGCAGAACAAAAACTGTTTTTAGTCCGGTGTCCGACCGGTATCTGAAGTTCATCACAGAGGAGCTAAAACCGGCTGTCGAAAAAAAGTATGGTGTCTGCGGCGACAGAAAGCATACCTGGATAGCAGGAAGCAGTATGGGCGGACTTATCTCCCTTTATGCTATATGTGAATATCCCGATGTATTCGGAGGTGCGGCCTGCCTGAGTACACACTGGCCTGGCACATTCTCGCTTGAAAATAATCCTTTCCCCGAAGCATTCAGGAGATATCTGAGCCGGAAACTACCCGCCGCGCGCAAAAACAGGATTTTTTTCGATCTGTCCGCCACTGCAAAGGCAAATTGACGAGGTAATGTACAAGGCTGGTTACAGGAAAAACTGGGTCACGCTGTACCTGCTGGAGGAAAATCACAGCGAGAAATCCTGGCAAAAGAGGATACCGGCTGCACTGAATTTCCTGTTCAATCAGAGCTCTTGATCTTTGAGCTTCTCAATACCCACATTCTTCCAGGTTACAGCCTTGTCGAGATGGTAGTTTTCCAGGCGGTTGTGGTAAAAATACAGTACCCGGAAACTGGATGATACTATATCGCCTTCTCTCGTGAAGGAAAGGGGCTTGTGAGCGTGGTATATTCCGAGGTTTTCAACGCCTGATTTCAGTACCTGACTTGTACTCTCCTTCATTTCCGGAGCCAGCCTGATTTTACCTTCCGTTTCCATGGCGAACAGACGTTTCTGCATCTGCTCCATGACAACCACCAGCGATTCGTGCGGGAAAACATAGTCTTCATGCGGTAAGCGCAGGATTCCGAAGATATCCAGTTTGGGATGTTCGTGGAGCAGCATTTCGAATACGGCATAAGCTACCAGGTGGCTGCACAGCACCACATTTTCACAGGCATAGCGCTCAACTACTTTTTCAGCCAGCAGCCTTGTGTATTCCTCCTCGCGCTGTCGGTCCTCGTTGATTTCTTTTTTCGAGGTGAAGTACTCCTTTATATCAAGTTCATTTCCGTACCTGTCGAAACTGCGGCCGCTGTTATCCACGAAATTACCCATGATATCCATAGGGCGGCCCAGACTCAGGGTAATATCACTGCTGGTAGAAAAAAATCTCCAGAAGAATCGCAGCCAGGCCCTGATACTGGTGCCTTCGTCACGGGGAAGAAGGTAATTTTCCTTGCCAATAGCCTGAAGGTGCTGTTCAATCAGGAAAGGAGCCTCCAGAACAAAGTTGTAGCAGATAACCATCGGTACAATGAACACCTTCTCCGATCTGCCCTCCTGAACTATGGTTCGCTGAGCTTCAACTGCGGTACCCAGCAGGCCCAGTTTGAGGTCATTTTCCAGGTTGCCCGAGCGAGAACGCGTACCTCCGGGGAAGAACAGACTGTTTACTCCGCGCTGTATGCTCAGGCGGCTCATCGTCTTGAGCGTTTCCAGGTAAATCTCGTTCTTTTTCCTCCGGTCAACCCGATAGGCCCCAAGCCGGTTCATATAATAAGCCGCCGGGCCGAAATTGTACAGATTCAGTCCGGCACCATAAGAAAACGACGGGAAACCCATAATCTGATCCATGGCGTAACCGACCAGAATAGAATCCAGATTGCTGCTGTGAGTCGGGACTACCACTACCGTTCCGTGTTGAAACAATTCAGCGACCTTTTCCACACCGCCTGCAATATTGAGACGTTCGTACAGGTTACGGCGGCCGCGGAACATGGCGCTGACGCTCTTGCTCACCAGCGCATTGAAAATACGATTGAACAGAGCCGTGAGAAACCCCTGAGCAAACCGGAAGGTAGATATCTGGAAGGTTCCTACGATTTCCTCGGAGTACCTGTGTATAATCTTTTTGAGAAGCTCTTCATTTACCGAACGTGCTTCAGCATCATTGCGGTCGAGCGACTTCTGAATCAGCCTGTTACTTATCCGGTTCCAGAACACCCGCTCATTGGGCGGATCAACTTTCCACGGTGCTTCCTTGATACGGATACGCTCCTGATAAATCGCCTTTACGAGTACATCCGCCATATCTTTTTTATGGCGGCTTGTTATGCGCTGAAAGGTTTTCTCGTCAATTTGCCTTACGAATTCGGCGCGATCCTTGCTGAGCAGATAGATCGGCCACTCTTCCATGCGTTCGACTACGCGGGGGTATATTTTGACTTCCTTTCCCAAGGCTGAACCTGTTCGGTGAGTACATTTATACGTTGAAACGGAAGTGCATGATATCGCCGTCTGTAACGACGTACTCCTTGCCTTCAACCGACATCTTGCCAGCTTCCTTAACCTTCGCTTCAGAGCCAAGAGTCACGTAATCGTTATATTTGATAACCTCTGCCCGGATGAAGCCCTTCTCAAAGTCCGAGTGAATCACACCAGCTGCTTCCGGCGCTTTGGCGCCTCTTCTTACTGTCCAGGCACGTACCTCCTTGACACCGGCAGTGAAATAGGTAATCAGGTTCAGAAGCTTGTAGGCAGCCTTGATGAGCCTGTTTACACCCGGTTCGCTGAGTCCCATCATCTCAAGAAATTCTGTTTGCTCTTCTCTTGATTCCATCTCGGCAATTTGTGCTTCTATACCTGCACAAATGAGAATAACCTCGGCGTTTTCTGCAGCTACTGCTTTTCTGAATGTTTCTGTGTGCGCATTTCCAGTATCAATAGAACCTTCATCCACATTGCAAACATACAATACAGGTTTGGCAGTAAGCAGAGACAAATCTTTGGTCAGGAGTTTTTTCCCGTCTTCGTCCAGACTGCCAAGCAATTCACGACCCGGGCGTCCGCTTTCGAGGTGTATCTTGAGCTGGTTGAGCACTTCGAGCGTCTTCAGGTCGTCTTTAGATCCGGCCCTGGCGGCACGGGCTACCTTGTCTATGCGTTTGTCAACGGTATCCAGGTCTTTAAGGCCCAGTTCCAGATCAATAATCTCTTTGTCACGTACGGGAGATACCGAGCCGTCAACGTGTACCACATTATCATCGTCGAAGCAGCGTACTACGTGAATGATTGCATCTACCTCCCTGATGTTGGCCAGAAACTGGTTGCCCAGTCCTTCACCCTTGCTTGCCCCCTTGATAAGGCCTGCTATATCCACAATCTCGACGGTTGTGGGTTGTACATTTTGAGGCTGAACGATTTCCGACAACTTGTCCAGTCGTTCATCGGGCACCGTAATGATGCCGACGTTCGGATCCTTTGTTGCAAAGGGATAGTTTGCTGCCAGTGCCTTCGCATTGGTCAGTGCATTGAAAAGGGTTGATTTTCCTACGTTGGGCAAGCCAACAATACCACACTGTAGAGCCATTATTAGTTATCGGAAAAATGAAAAACTGCTGATTAGCGTTACCTTTGGAACGTATGTTGCAAAAGCGGGCGCAAAGTTAGCAATCCCGCGCATAATCAGGCATTTTTCATGAATCATCTGGCTCATTGTTTATTGTCGGGCGAAAGCGAATCGGTACTTTTGGGTAATTTCATCGGTGATTACGTGAAAGGCAGCGCCTGGAAGCTATATCCCCCCGGGGTTCAGTACGGATTGTTGTTGCACCGGCATATTGACTCGTTTACCGACGGGCATGCAATCGCGAGGCGCAGCGTGCATCGCCTCCGGCCAGTTGCCGGTCGCTACGCTGCACCCGTTAACGACGTACTGTACGACCACCTGCTTGCCATTCACTGGGATAAATATGTTCCTGTCTCACTCGATACTTTCGCTGAAAGTACTTACCTGCGCCTGTCCGCACAGACTGATCTGATGCCACCGGAACTGCAGGAGCGTTTGCCCCGCATGGTAGCCGGTCGTTTTCTGCAGGGATACGGGGAGAGAGCCGGCCTGGCCTGGATAATGGACAGGTTCAGTATGCGACTGGGTCAAAAATTTGACGCGGAAAGTATAATTAGTCACTTTTTCGATCAAATAAACCTGTACTCGGAAGATTTCACCGGCTTCTTCCCTGAACTGCAGGAGTCAGTAAGGAATTATAGGCCAGTGTCGGATATTATCTAACAAAATGGCGCGTTTAATATTCCGATTCTTCTGACCTTTGCGTCAACAAAACAATAACCACACCTGCAAATGCGAGTTGCCATTATCCCGTTCCTGCTTATCCTTGTCTGGAGTACCTCATGTAAAAATAAAAGTGCACCTGAAACACCGGTTACCGTCAGTTTCACCGAACTGAAGGCCAGAAAGTGTGTAGTTGACACCCAGTGTGCTGAAATCAAGCTTGTATTCCCGGTGGTTTCCGGTGGAAAGGAGGCTGCAACTCGCTCCATAAATGATACCATCGGTGCATTCGTCAGGATGGTTGTAGGCGGTGAGCCATCTCTGCCCATCAATCAGGCAGTTGATTCGGCTGTGATGAATCTGCATCTGATGCTGGAAGATCAGCTTTCCATAATCCCCGACTATTCCATGGGATTTGTACACGAACTAACGAGCAAGAATCTGATTCAGAATTCCAAAGTCATTTCATTCGAACTGAGCAGCTACTCGTTCACAGGAGGCGCCCACGGCAATTTTGGCTCCGCTCTGTTTTCTTTCCGGATGAATGATGGAGGTTTGGTGCAACTTACCGATATTATTCAGGATACGGCGTCTCTCCGCCCCTTGCTGGAGACCGGATTTGTTGAGTCCAAGAGCACCCAGACTGGTGAAACGTACACCCTTATCGATCTGGTTTTCCCGGAAAGCATCCCGCTCCCCATGCCGCTTCAGTGGTGTGTAGTCAGGGAGGGCGTCAGGTTCACCTATAACCCCTATGAAGTGGCATCTTATGGTGTCGGTCAAACCGATATTGTACTCACCTGGGAAAAACTGGGCAAACTCGCAGACAAAAGCAAATGGCTGGACTAATCAGCAAAACCGGCCGACTTGTTATGCTGATTCTGTTCTTGTGCAGCACAGCAGCATCCGCACAAAAGATGCTGCAGCTCGAGCGCAGGAACAGGATCAAAACCACCCGATTCTATGTGGGTGACGTTCTGCAGTACCGGATGAACGGAGATGAAAACTACTGGTATGAACGTACAATTACCGATATCCTGCCCGAGTCGCGCACGCTTGTGCTCGATAACTTTGCTGTGAAAACCGACAGTATTTCCAGTCTGAAGGTGCAACGCAAACCCGCAGCCCAATTACTGGGAGGAGCGCTGCTTACCTTTGGCGCCACACTGGCACTATCGGTCACCGTCGGACGACTTGTATTTCAGGACAAAGACATCAAGACGCCGGAACTGTATGCGCTCTCGGGTATTTCATCGGCCGCGGGTTTTGTAGCCGGAAGTGACAGGAAAATCAGACTTGGCAAAAAGTATCGTATCAGAATTATTGAAATCCGTTTCCCCGGACAGTAACTACCGGGGGGAAAGAACATCCCGTGCAAACATAATCCGCGGCTTCCAGTAACTGGACTCAGTCACATTTTCAACTATAACGCCCCTGCTGGAGGTGCTGTGTACGCAAAAAATGCCTTCATCATCGTTTTTATAAACGATGGCTACGTGCTGAACCTTGTCGTCGGTACCAAAAAATATCAAATCACCCGGCTTTACATATTCCAGATCTACCTCCACGCCATCCTGCGACTGTTCATTGGATGAGGGGGAGAGTTCCACGCCAAAGCCCTTCATCACATAAGACGTGAAACCTGAACAATCAAAACCCGTATAGGGCGTTTTACCTGCGTTTTTGTAAACGATTCCTTTGAATTGTTCGGCGTAATCTACTACGTCGAGCCTTCTCTCTTCCAGACTGGCGCGTTTGGTTGCAGTTTTGGCCGAACCGCTCTTGGCTGTGGTGCCGGATGAGGTCGGTTTCTTGGCAGCAGCTGTCGTTCCGGTTGTAGCCGGTTTGCTCGCCGGTTTGCTTGCCGAACTGCTCCTGGCTACCGGAGCAGCCGGTTTCGGTGCCGCAGTTCGTGTCTCTTTTTTCACAGAGGCGGTTTTTGACGCAGAGCTGCTGCTCCTTGGAACAGGAGTTCCTCCTCCCAAATGAGCCTTTGGCAGATTCAGTGTGCTGCAGGATGCAACCGAAAAGGCAAAGCCCGAGACAAGAAGGGCAGAACGAAGGAAACGGGACATATCTGATTGAATTTTAATATTTTAAAATGCACTAAACGAGAGTGAAGTGTTTGACGAAAATGACAATCCTCTATATAACGCTATAAAGGAAAGGAAAATCGTGGAAGATATTATGTTTTTATATTATTTTAACATTTCAATACTTTATAATAGTTGTTTGACGGAGCAGGGAGTCGTAATCATCGAGTATCGCAAGGTGGTATGCGCCGGGAGGGAGGGTACCCAGATTTAAAATTGCACGACCGGTTTGCAGGACGAGGGTTTCCTGCTTGACGAGTTTACCCTCTGCTGAAAAGACAGATACATGAATCTCTCCATCACCGGGTAGTTCGATTTGTACAGCCGACGGGGTGGGGTTTGGGAAGACCCGGAATGAATCAGCTGGTGGCGGTGCTGATTTGCCTTGAAAGAATCGGGTCGCATACTCAAAGGCCTCTATTCCGACTTTCATGCCGATCAATCGTCCGGGAATATCGTCCATCGGAGGATGTATCCCGCCGTAAATCCTCGACAGGCTGCACTGGTCGGCGGCATCTCTGTAGGTAGCCCATTGCAGTGTAACATCAACACTCGGCCCGTCTTCGAAGACCAGGAACTTATTCTTCTCGCAAAAGAAGGTACCAACGCCTCCCGGGAAATATGCATCGCCAGTCAGGGCAGTCAGCACCTCGGCTGCAGCCCGGCTGTACGTGGAGTGACCGGAAATATACCCGGCAAACGGCGG
>JAJTFM010000144.1 GCA_021298575.1 Saprospiraceae bacterium
CAGTACTGCCGAGGTAATCAACTCCCGCGAAAAAGCCGCAGCCGAAATAGCTGCAGCCCGCGAAAAGGCAGCCAATGATGTGGGCGCCGCACGCGAAGCAGCCGTCCGCGCTCAACAGGAATCGGCCAACAGTGTGGCCGAAGCCAAACGCCAAAGCAGCCAGGCCATTCTCGCCGTGAAAACTGCCGAAGCCGACAGTATCCGTATCGCCAGGGAAGGCAGCGCCAATCTGCGCCAGAAACTCGCCAGCGATGTGGCAGAAGCACGCGAAAAAGCCGCTGCCGAAATAGCCAAAGCCAATCAGGACGCCGCCAACGACGTAAAAACGGCCCGCGAAACGGCCGCTCGTGAAAAACAGGCCGCAGCGGAAGCAATCGCCAAAGCCAAAGAGGATGCTGCCAATCAGGTGGCATCTGCCCGCGAAACCAGTGCCAAGGAAGTGGCAACAGCCAAACAACAGTCTGTGGAAGCTATCGCGCTTGCCAAACGCGAGGCAGATGATAAAAAAGCTGCCTACGCCAAAGAAATCGCAGACGCACTCGAGAAATCAAGAAAGGAAGTCAACGAGGCACGCGTAAATGCAGCAGCCGATGTGGCCGCCGCCAGAAAGGAAGCTGAAGAGAAACGCCAGCAGTACGCGGCAGAAACTGCTGAAGCTCGTAAAAAATCAGCCGAGGAAATAGTCAATGCCCAGAAAGAAACCACTGACGCCGTGCAAAAAGCCCGACAGGAGTCTGCGGCAACCATAAACCAGACCAGGGAAGCCGAAGCAAAAGCTGTAGCAGACGTCAAGGCGCAGTCAACTGCCGAAATTAATAAAATCAAAAAGGAAACTGAAGAAACTGTAGCTGCCGAAAACCTGCGCGCCGAAGCAGCCAAAAAAGGACAAGCAGCTGAAACACAAAAACTTCAGCAAATTCAGGCCGAAATAAAGGCCGCCGAAGAAAGACTGAAACAGCTGCTCGCCGAAGAAGAGGCAAAAAAGAAGAAAAACTAGTCTCCCCCCTCCCAGCGAACAACCTGTGAATATCCCGGGTATCCGGTTTTTCACAGGTTGTTCGCTCAATAACTGATAATATACCTGAATATCAGTGTTTGATGGTCACTTTTTTTCCCATCACGAAATAAACACCTGCCGGCAGATCAGTCTCCATGAACTGAATGTTGTTTTCGCCCGGCCTGATTTCCACCATACGCTCGCGTACTACCCTGCCCTGCGCATCTGTCATCTGACAGCGCACTGTCTCGCTGCGTTCGCTGTTCAGGGTAATAACGAAATTGCCGTTGGATGGATTGGGTGAAATACTGATTCCTGATTCCTGAACTGGATCTTTGGTACTGGAGGTCAGGTTCAGATTGAATGTCTTGATATTCGTTTTACACTGGTTTGAAGCCTCCAGCTTTACCACGTATGATCCCGGTTGCGCGTAGGTGTGCACGGGACTAGCCTCCGTGCTGTTGGTTCCGTCGCCAAAGTCCCAAACATAGGATGTGGCATTGGTACTGGTATTGTTGAAGGTAGCAACCAGGCTGTTCGCTGTGACGGTAAAATTGGGCGTCGGCAGCGCCAGTACGGTAACTCGCTGTGTATCTCTCGTGGCTCCATCCGCATTGGAAGCAGTAAGAATGACTGTCTTCTGACCGGGCGTGAGGAATGTAACTGTGTGCGGACCAGGCCCTGTGGCTGTTGCCGGCGTCACCAGGGTGCCGAAATTCCAGGAGTATGAAGCTCCCGGTGTGATTTCCTGTGCCTGAAAAGTCACCGGCGTCTGACGACAGGCAGTATCGAGCGGATTCAACATGGCCGCAACGGGAAATACAGGGGGCACATATTTCTGTACACCTATGTTGTCAATGAATGTAGTGTTGCCATAGTCGTTGATGGCTGTAAATCTGACAACAACCTTCTGACCTGCCCAGGGACTGAGGTCGAGCCGGACGGTTTTCCAGTCGGCAGCACTGGATGTCACATAGAGCGATGTCTGATTGGGTGCCGTAGCCAGTTCCGGATCAAATTTTTCAAAAAGTACAACCGGATCGGCACTCAGATCACATCCCGGGAACAACTCCACCCGAAGCCCGTCGCTGTAGGTATTACCGTATGCACGGTGCGCCAGATCAAAATTCAGGGAAGGCGTATCCACACCTGTTACCTCAACCGGAATCATATAGAGATGGTCCTCCTGCCCGCGGTCGTTGTAATTAAAATGGTTCATGAAATAGGCCCTGGTAGGATCTCCGTCTTTACCAATCAGGTTGTTGTAGTTTAGTGACAATTTCCAGGTGACTGCATCATCGGGATTGCCTACCACCCAACCCAGGGGGGCTTCGGTAATCCCCTCGAATGTTTCGGTGAAAGCCCCTGAGACGGCCTGTGTCACTACGGGCAGCCGGGTAGCGATGGTGTCATTAAAATTGACATTGTCGGCAATTTGTGATGTCCAGACCTTCAGTGAAAGCAGGCCATTGCCGTTCAGACTGACGGGAGTAATAAAAGTATAATCGAGTGCCTGTGCAGGCTGAATTTCAGGAAGTGACTCTGAAACAGGCGTTTCGTCATTGATTTGATAGGTAATTACGGCATCGGCAACTGTATTTACACCCTCATTGGCTACCCTGACTGATACAACCTGTTCTGAAGTACTGCATGCTATGATGGCATCGCCTGCCGGAGGTCTGCAGTAGCCTTCAGCTCCATGTATTTGCTGCCTAAAAGGTACAGATCATAATTCAGTGTATCGTTCAGTGGCGCACAACCCACTGTCATGGAGTCTGGACATACTCTTCTGACAGAAATGCTCTGCGGAAGCGGTGCAATGTTAAATGTGTAATCACTCTGGTCTTCCACGCCGTTTCTCGCAACTTTGATGACGGCTCCTGCAGTGATACCGGCAGGAACAAGCCAGTCGTACATTCGCCGCTGGGCGGGAACAGTAGCTATATTCGTAAATGTAGCCCCGCCATCGGAGGAATAACTCAGCTCAAAATCACCGTTCACACCCTCAGCATCCCAGTGAATACGCTCGGTACTGCCAGGTACGAGCCCCTCGCCGCCGTTCGGGTAGGTAAGTCTGACTGAATCGGTCAGGAAACTCCATACAATATGACAGGCCTGAGGGCCCACGGGCACGTCGGTTCCGCTTACTCGTATGGTGTAGCTGCCGGGTTGCGGCATGCTTACCGCTACCTGCTCTACGGGGTTAAGCGTGTCGCGCCCGCGTGTAGCGGGCGCACTGAGCGCTGTGACAGTGGGTGCCGGATTCAATACCCAGGGGTCAAGCGTCGTTCCATCCGGTGCAATGACCTGAATATCCAGATCATTCAGCAGCGCGCGGCCGGCCTGTGGCGAAGCTGGCGGATCCGACCACACCAGCATCACCCGAAACTGGGCTACACCGGGTGGCACTTCCAGCGGGTAGCTTTTCTGGTCGCCGGTACTGATTATATCTGACAGAAACTGCTTCGCGTTGAGCAACTGATAGGCGCGCCAGGCGTTTATATGCCCCCAGCCAAACCGAAAATCAGGGCCCGTATTCCCCAGGTCATTGGCTGTATTCAGAATAGCGCCTTTCAGCAGAGCAGCTGCCGGAGTTTCCGAATACTGTGTCTTGTAGGCCTGGGTAAGCTGTGCAAGGCAACCGGCAATTCCGGGTGCTGCACCGGATGTACCACCAAACACCTGATAGGTATTATCGGGATTGGTGGAACCCTGATCGGTACCGTTGGCGGCAATATCCGGTTTCAGGCGACCGTCGTAGGCCGGCCCCCTGCTGGAAGATGTCTCCAGCGTCCCATCGGCCTGCAAATTGGCAGTCGCTATGGCATTTTTTGCCATTTTATGACCACCAGTGATGTTGCCCCACTGATTTCCCGCTCCGTAACTGCAATCGGAACCGTTACTGTTTCCAGCCGAGAAAACGTGCATCAGCGTCGGGTTCTCGTAAATTTGCCTGTCAACGGTCTGAGATGCAAGGGTGTAACCCACATTACAACCGTCCGAATACGAGGTATTCGTGATGGTAACGCCCTTTTCAAGGTGCAGAGGCAGCGTCTGATCCAGAAAATCATTGACATAATCCACGGCATACACATCTGCGCCGTCGGCCATCCCGCGCTGAGTCGGATCAATATTTCCGGCACCACCAATAATACCCCCTACCCCATCGCCATGTGTACCCTGTTCGGCAGGAGTATTGGCGTAATTGAACAACCGGCCCTGAAAATCTATATGGGGCCCCAGCTGACCGTCATCGCGGACAAGCACACTGACACCCTCACCGTTGTAGCTGATACCGGCAGCATGATCGCTGTTTATCACGTTGGCCCTGTGCAGCGAACGCCCTTTGGTATCTTCGGGCTCCCCGGGCTCTGATACCTGTTCCATGTATTGTATGAAAGGCAGCGCAGCAATCTGAAGCAACTCCGGAATTAGTACCCGTGCCTGTAAAATACCCGCGTCGGGATGCTCAGTCAACAGTATCATCCCGTTTGCTGTACAGGCTGACACTGCCTCATTCCAGCGCATACTCTTGTAAATCCGTATGTTCACGTCAATCCAGTCGCCATGTACAGCCCACGAGCCAAACGGAGGTTCACGCAGCGAACGGGCCAGCTTCCATACGGGTGCTACCGGCATCACGGAAACCGCCCCGGGGCCACCCAGATTTTTCAGGTCGAAAGAAACGGGGATAACCAGCTCATAGGCAGAGGGATACACGTAAGCGGCGATCTCGACACCCGACTGTTCCAGATTCCTTCGCTGAACATTCGAGAGGGTGTGATCAAACTGAATGTAACGGACATATCTGTCGTTGAAGATATCCGTATAGCCCGGTACGTTCTCACGGCTCACGCGTTCGAAGTTCTCCGGGAAAGACTCGTAACCCCAGGAAAAGCGAACAGCAGGAAGCTGCTGGGCTTGAATCTGGAATGACAGAGCACTCGCAAAAAGGAAGAGGAAAAATCTCATACAGAGGATTTATCGGATGAATGACAGTTTTCCGGCACATAACCGGCCTGGCCAAATGTACGGACTGATTACAAATGGGAATCAATCAGAAAACACTTTTGAAAATATGGGCAAAAAGATACGTCAGAAACCTGTACATCGCATTACTTTCCTGGTTTTCAACTATTGTGGAGAATAATTTTTTTCAAAGACACTTGTACAATTCAAAAAAGCTACTATTTTTGTAATCTCAAACACAAACATCATCTCACTATGTGCTTTAAAAGCCGCCTGAAAAGGCGGGAACAGCGCAAAAAACACTTCAACCTTTTGCCATGAGTCGCTGGGAAAAGAACAAAAAAGACAACCGCCGCAACGATGATCGCGAATCCGAATTTAATCAAATCAGCGATCAGAAAAGAAAAAAACTCAAACCTGTCGAAAAAACCAAGTACCGCCTGCGGGCCAATTCAGAAGAAGAAGATTATTAGAGCTTGTTCAGGATTCTCTGCCGTTGGCAAAAACAGGCTGATTTTTTGTCAGTTTTTGCATTTTTGAAGGCGCATAGCCGGAGCTACGTAACTGAAAAAAGGTGAAAAAACTACTGAATGACAAACAACTGAGGCTGACTCAGGTTGTTGGCAACTACCACGCCTGAGCGGCCTCCTGCCATACGTACCAACCCCAGGTGGCGTGCCTCCCTCGTTGCCCAGAAGCCATGCTGGTAATTCGGACTGTACACGAATTTCCCGCCTCCCTGATTCAGAAGCAGGATGCCGTTTCCGGCATCATATCGATTTATTTCAACCGCCGGACCGTAATCATTGCCAGCAAGCAACAGATCCGGACGGCCGTCGTTATTGAAATCGCGAATGAGTATATCCTTGACCGGTGCCATTTGCGCCTGATTGCACAACGGAACTGCCTTGAACTTTCCGTTGTCGTTTTCAAAGTAGCAGCTTCTCAATTCGTTTGCTTCCAGTACAATTCCGGATTTAAGCTGATCTGCTGCAAACAGGTCGGTAACAGCCGCTTTTCCATACTCGTGGTAGTGTACGAACTTCTTCTTGAGGGAGGGAAGTTGTTTCAGCATCGGGTCTCTCAGGGCAAACGGCACCTCTACCCCGTCCCAATACCAGCTTATTATAGGATCCATACTGCCATTCACATCGAAATCTTTGGCATACAGCCTCATCGGTTCGGAAACAGATGCCCTGTAACGGGTATTCAGTCCCTCATTTCCGGCAATCAGGTCCATATCTCCGTCTCCGTCCATATCGGCAGCAGAAACTGTATTCCACCAGCCTTTCACCTGATCCAGCCCGTAGCTGGCCGTAGCCAGTTCAAATTTTCCAGCGTTGTACCTGAATACTTCGAGTGCTCCCCATTCGCAACTGACAATCAGTTCTGCATTTCCGTCGCGATCGAGATCGGCAAATTCCAGATCGGTAACCATTCCGATCTGACTGAATGCCGGGGCTACACTGGCAGTTACATTGGAAAAAACACCGCCATTATTCTGCCACACCCAGGAAAAGGGCGTTCTGGGGTAGTTGCCTGGCACCGTGCGACCTCCTAGAAACAGATCAGCATCTCCATCTTTATCGTAGTCATAAGGCATTACACTACTGCCGCTCTCCGTTTCCTGCGGGATATTCGTTTTTGAACGTTCCAGATTCCCCTTTCCATCGTTCAGGTAAAGCCTGTCTGCATAAAACTCCGAATTTACTCCGGGTTCATTTCCGCCGCTTACGATAAACAGGTCATTATCCTTGTCACCATCGGCGTCAAAAAAGACTGCCCCCACATCTTCGCGGAGACTGTCCTGAAGGAAGAACTTGTCGGTTACTGTAAAACGCCCTCCCGCTGTCTGAATGCATAAATGACGCCTGCCGCCAAATCCGCTCCCCACAAAGAGATCATCGAGCCCGTCGCCGTTCACATCGCCTGTCGCCAGTGCAGGACCCAGATTGGAGTACTTGTGCGGAATGAGACGCTCGCGGTCAAAATCAAAAAACGGGTTTTCCTGATGCGAGAAAGTGAGTCCGGACTGCTGTGCCGCTATTTCCTTGAATACAGATGGAGTCGTTACTGCGGGCCTGAGAATGGACGGACCCTTTACGGCATCGGAATATTTCAGGGTAATCCGCTGATTTGCCTGAATGTTTTCAAGTTTTTGCACCTTGCCATCAGGCCATTGTATTTCCAGGCGATCTGCGGCAGAAGCCTTACCAAGGCCATACTGGATGATATCGGTAGAGGTGGAGATAAACCCGCGAACAGGATTGGCATAGTGAATCATTTCGGTTCCGCCCGTGCTCGCACGCACGAAGGCGCCCACACCCGGGGCATTTCCGGCAGGACCTTCCAGTTTTACCTGTAACCAGTTGCCGGTTGCCAGCTCTACTGCCTTGTTTTTGTAAATGGCTGCAGGCTCTTCACAGCGTACGACCAGAACATCCTGATCTCCGTCGTTATCGAAATCTGCATGAACAGCTGCATTTGAAAATGTTTCGTGATCAACACCCCACGAGTGAGTCATATCTTCAAATGTCAAATCGCCCTTATTCCTGTATATATAGTTGTGAACAGGCACCTTGGGAGTTTGCTGTATGTGTGCCAGTGTATCCTTGAACTTGCCTCCGTCGGCTCTCAGCGTGGAATCTATTTCAAAAGTTACGAAGTCGAGATTCTGTACCTCTGCCCTGAATCCGTTGGAGATATAGATATCCTTCCATCCGTCGTTATCGAAATCAATCAGCAGTGGCGACCAACTCCAGTCAGTGGCACTCACACCCGCCATACAACCAATTTCACTGAACGTCCCGTTGCCATTGTTCAGTTGCAGCACATTGCGCATCATCTGCTCGCCGTAACCGTATTGTGCGAGCGTGTAATAGCGCTCGTTGCGCATGGCGGTGGAGTTGGTCTTGTCCTTGTAATTGGTCGGGTTGGCCATGTCCAGTACAAACAAATCGAGCAGACCATCGTTATTGATATCGGCCAGATCGGAACCCATGGAAAAGTGAGAGAGGTGTCTGACGTAGTCGTTGATACGGTCGGTAAAAGTGCCGTTTTTATTATTGATATACAGAAAATCGGGTACGATGTAGTCATTGGCAACATAGATATCCGGATATCCGTCGAGATTGGCATCCATCACCGTAACACTCAGTCCGAATGCATAATTATTGATACCGGCCTTGCCGCTTACGTCGGAGAATTTACCCTTGTCGTTCCTGAACAGTCTGTCGGAAGTGTATTCGTTATCGGGGAGAGTGGTACGAATGATTTTTCCTCCTTCCTCGCGTACGCGCATCTGCGAAACACCGGCAAAGTCGGTCGGGTGATTCAGCAGGTACATATCCAGATCGCCGTCAAGGTCGTAATCAAAGAAGTTGGCATGCGTGGAGGCGCAGCGCGGATTGAGTCCGTACTCCCCGGCACGATCGGTAAAAGTGAGATCGCCGTTGTTGATAAACAGCAAATTACCCCTGCTTTCGGGAGTCGGACCAGTACGGCACTGATAAATATCCAGGAGGCCGTCCCCGTTTATGTCAATTACTGTCACACCGGTTTTTATACCATCGTGCGCCGTGATACCTGCTTTGGCAGATATATCCTCAAACTGAAAATTACCCTTGTTGATGTACAGTTTGTTCGGGCCCATGGTGGCCCCGAAATACACATCCGGCAATCCGTCGTTATTGAAATCACCTACTCCGGCGCCACCACTCATATAGAGGTATGTGAAGTTCAGGTAGTTGATATCCTTCGTGTTAACGATCTGATTGACAAAATCTATTCCGGTTGCAGCAGGCGCTATCTGTTCAAAAAGCGCCGGTCCAGCCTGTGCATTTTTTCCCGGGTTATTACCCCCGCATGAGATAAACAACAACGCCAGTGAAACAACTGCAGGAAGCGGCTGAGTTAACAGGAAATTCCGCATGTGTAATGTTTGAGTAGTTTAGTACAAGAACGGTGGTTCTCAGGATTGGATTAGAGCTTGTTCAGGATTCTCTGCCGTTGGCAAAAACAGGCTGATTTTTTGTCAGTTTTTGCATTTTTGAAGGCGCATAGCCGGAGCTACGTAACTGAAAAAAGGTGAAAAAGCGGTCAAAAAAACTGGTAACAGCCAGTGTGCCCAGTTCGGTGGATGCATTCATCAGTACGCATATCCCCACATCATCCCGTCTGTTGAAGGCAATTTCCCCCCTGAAGCCATTGACGTATCCGCCGTGATATATAATGGTATCTGTATAGTGTTGCAGTATCCTCCATCCGAGTGCATAGTAGGCATCATTGCGCCGCACCCAATGCCGCAGAACGGATCGCTCGCCACCGGTTCCAATTACTGGTTCAAATACCCTGTCCAGCGTAGAATCGGCCACTATACGATCTCTGTGCCCAAGCAGTAGTTTGAGCCACTCCCCCATGTCAGAGATACTTGCGTTCACTCCGCCGGCTGCGGCCGAGTTATAGTACAGGCTGGAAATAGAATCTGCCCTGAACCCAAAACCTGTCTGAAAGTGCGGGAGGCACTTGTTCTGGCATGAAGCCATGGACAGGTAGTCACAGGAGGCGTTCTTCATTCCTGCCGGTGTAAATATTTTTTCCCGGAGCAGTTCCTGATAAGGTTGTTGAGTGGCTGCCTCCATCACCTCTTCTATCACGCTGAATGCCGCGTTCTGGTAACTGTAGTATTCACCCTCGCGAGCGCTCAGGCGCGCGTGCGGGAAGTATTCAGATACTATTTTGCGGGTATCATAGCCGCGTTCAATCAGGTGGGTGAATGCGTGATAGGGCAGTCCGGTGGTATGTGACAGCAGGTGTCTGAGTTGCACGCGTTGGGCCTGTGCTTCATCGCTGAGTGTGAATTCGGGGTAACAATCGCGGACGTGTTCATTCCATCCAATCCATCCTTCCTGCACCAGAATACCCGTGAGTACTCCGGCGAACCCCTTGGACAGAGAACCAACCCTGAAAACTGTATTTATATCCACACTGTCGGAAGAACCGGTTTGCCTGATGCCAAAGCCTTCCATCCACACGATAGAATCTCCTCTGACAATGACTATGGCCGCTCCCGGCGTACGGGTAGCGGCCATAGTTTCGAGGAAGAACGTCCGGTAATCTGTCAGAAATGCGTCGAGTGCAGGATCTGAAGCCGGTTTTTCCGCGGCTGTGTTATCTGCGGAAGTTGCAGTTTCATTGCATGCAGAGGGCATGGACAATACGAGCAACAGCGTACAGAACTCAAGCAGCCGCAGGGTGATTGCTTTGATTTGATTCAACAGCAGAGGACGGATATTTAACTGCGGGCACCCTTGCCCATAATGCGGGCTACGGTAGCACCTATCTGAGCAGGCGATTCAACAACTACAATTCCATTCTCGGCCATGATACGCATTTTGGCAGCTGCAGTATCATCGGCACCGCCTACTATGGCACCTGCGTGGCCCATTTTGCGTCCCTTGGGAGCCGTTTGGCCGGCGATAAAACCTATAACAGGTTTTTTATTCCCATTGGCTCTGATCCAGTGTGCGGCTTCTGCTTCCAGTCCGCCACCGATTTCACCAATCATGACAATACCCTCTGTTTCGGGGTCATTCATGAACAGTTCTATTGCCTCGCGGGTAGTTGTTCCGATAATCGGGTCTCCACCGATACCAATGGCTGTAGTAATACCCAGCCCGGCCTTGGCAATCTGGTCGGCCGCTTCATAAGTGAGTGTACCGGGTTTGGAAACCAGACCGATTGGACCGCGTTTGAATACAAAGCCCGGCATAATACCCACTTTGGCTTCATCCGGCGTGATGACGCCCGGGCAGTTCGGACCGATGAGCCTCACGTCTTTGCCATGAAGGAATGCCTTGGCTTTAACCATATCCTGAACCGGGATACCCTCGGTAATGGCCACGATTACCTTGATACCGGCCTGTGCAGCCTCGATAATGGCATCTGCGGCATAGGCTGGCGGTACGAAAATGATGGAGGTATCGGCTCCGGCCTTTTGTACGGCATCTTCCACTGTGTTGAAAACCGGACGTTCCAGATGCGACTGACCTCCTTTGCCTGGCGTGACTCCGCCCACTACATTTGTTCCGTATGCGATCATCTGTTCAGCATGGAAAGTACCTTCTTTCCCGGTAAAACCCTGTACGATGATGCGAGAGTGTTTATTGACAAGAACTGACATTATTCAGTAATTTATGTGATGCGTTCAGATTGATTCAGGTTGAAAATGTTACTCGCCAGCTTCCCTGATGACGAAGACTTCCTCGCCGGCACGTTTCATGTAATAGTGCTCTCTGGCATATTTTTCCCTGGTTTTTTCAAAGTCTTCGGCCTCCTCTTTCGCCTCCCTGATTTTTTCCTGATAGAACCTGCAGTCTTCTTCCAGGCGGGCCTGTGCCTTGTACAATTTCCACTGCGTCCAGAGACTGTGCCTGTCAAGAAATACCATGATGAACAGAAAGACTACCAGCGTCAGGTAATACCTGTTCTGCAAGGGCTCGGGCAGGTTGGCCCATATAACTTTCCACGGGTTAGACGGAATGGCCATTTTGTTTCATTTTGCAGGGTCAAAAGTAGTTTATCTCGGGCGATTTACCCAAATAAAATCAGTTTCAATGTGTTTTAATCAATCAGGAAACGGATATGTGCATAAACTGCAATCCGAAGGCGGAAATCAAAATGACCAGATGCAGAATTTCTGCATAAATCGGTTTCATATCCTCGTAACTGTAAGCGAGTAATAACCCCGCAGCTGCACCGGCAAGCAGGAATCTGTCCCATTGCCAGTCAGCACAGAAGAATATCTGCAAACTGCCAAAAATGAGTAACCAGAACATGACGGAAACCGACTTTTGCACTAATATTGACTTGCCCCGCATATAACCGGATATATTGAATACAAAAAACAGGAACAGGGAGGCGATGAAAGCCAAACCCGACCATTCTGCAGAGATATCCAGTCCTGTAGCCAGTTGCGGCCAGCTGAACACACCACTTATATGCTTCTGAAAGAACTCCCCTGCCCGGTCATGCCAGAAATACCACGTCCAGCCCAGCAGTAAGGGGAGTATCAGCCCTGCAAGAAAAACCATGTACTCGCGGGCGCTCCAACTCCTCATTATACCGATGGCAATAAAAAACGCTGGAGCTATCAGCAAGGCACGCGGGTAGAGAAGGCTGGCAGCAGCAATACAAAGGGCAATATCAAAGACATGCAGGGGGGACTTGGGCGATTTGTACGCATAGAACAGGAAGCGAAGCGACCAGACAATAAAGAAGGATGAAGCCAGCGCGGGCGACAGGTACAGGAATGACGGAAGCAGGGCTGTAACCAGCGCAAAAGCAACACCCGGCAGCCACGACCTGCTGTCCATCAGGCGAAACTGGTCGGCAATGCTGTTAATCATGAAAGCCTGAGCAACCACAACTGCTATGGCAAGCAGGGCAGACACAAAACCGCTGTCTCCGGCCTTGCCGAAAATATCCGTGTAGATCAAACCGGCATCTGCAGTATTGTTCCGGAAGGGTAACCACCCTGAGAGTGCAGTAATGTGGAGTCCGATAACGTAAATTATCAGCAGGATTGCAGTCGAAAAATGGATGTTTCTGAAAAAATACAGCACAACTTGATATTTGAGGGGGCCAAGGTCGCAATTGCCCCGCACTTTTTACAGTTCTTTGCAGTTCAAAACGATAATATCTGCCAGGTATATGCCAGTAATTGCAACATCCTTCGACGGACTCCTCATTTTTGAGCCCAAAATAATACACGACGAGCGGGGTTATTTCTATGAAAGCTATAACCATCGCGTCTGGGCCGATGCCGGCGTTCAGTGTAACTTTGTTCAGGATAACCAGGCCAGGTCAACACGCGGTGTGCTCAGAGGACTGCATTATCAGTGCGGGGAGATGGCACAGGCCAAACTGGTAAGGGTAATCGAGGGTGAAGTACTCGATGTGGTGGTTGATCTGCGGCCAGCGTCTGAAACTTATGGTCAGTGGTACTCTCTGCTGCTTACCGAAGAGAACCATCTCCAGCTTTTTGTACCCCGTGGTTTCGCTCACGGCTATGTGGTACTCAGCGAAACCGCTGTCTTCTTTTACAAATGTGACAACTTCTACTCCAAAGAATCGGAGGGAGGAATCAGGTACAATGACCCCACGCTGTCCATTGACTGGCAGTTTGACCTGAATGAGGTGCTGGTGTCGGAAAAAGATCTCATATTACCCGATTTCGGGAAACACAAACCAGTATAACCGATGAATAAGCAACAGGAATACATCGCCATAGGACGTGTCAGAAAAGCACACGGAATCATCGGAGAAATCAAGGTAAGTATTGAAGACCGCTATCTGGAGGATTTTCTCAAAAATGAGCGTATTTTTATCGAGCTGAAATCATCGCGGATGCCTTATTTCATCTCTTCTGTACGGGGAGAAAGCGAAATGATTGTCAAACTGGAGGAGGTTGACGATCGCGACGCCGCTATAGCGCTGCACTCCAAAGAGATTTTTCTACGAAAACAGGATTTGATACCCGACGATGAACGGGAGTTCGAGCCGGAAGAGGAGGATTCAACTCAATACGGTTTCCTGAAAGGATATGCTGTTACCGACAAGATAACTGGTCCTGTAGGTATTATCAGTGAGGTGGTAGAAATGCCTCAGCAGGAAATGGCATTTGTTATTCACAACGGCAGGGAGGTGCTCATTCCGCTCAACGAAAGTCTGATTGTCTCTGTTGATCGCGAAAACAAAACACTGCTGATGGATCTGCCGGAAGGGCTGCTGGATATGTAATTACTGCCTCCCTTTGGTGGAAAGAAATAATAACACCCACCCGGCGATGAAAAACACCCCGCCCAGCGGAGTCACCGGCCCAAGAATGCCTGCGGGTACTGTCAGGATATCGCGGCAGGCAAGCAGGTAAAGTGATCCGGAGAAGCACAGAATTCCCGCAGTAAAGAACCAGCCCGACAAGCGCAGATAGCGCTCGTTGTCGTTCCCCTTCATCAGGAGGGCTGCCAGGAGTATTGCCAGTGTGTGGTAAAACTGGTAATATACACCTTTCTCGTAGATGGATAACTGGTACTCTGTAAGCAGAGGCTTCAGTCCGTGAGCCCCGAACGCACCAATCGCAACTGCCAGGGCGCCAGACAAGGCTGCTATACGAACAAATAACCGGGAAGAATCTGTCATGTTTTGTTACTTTTTGATGTAAAGCAGCCACACAAAGCAGGCAATCCAGCCAAGCAGAATCAGCTGCAGATAGCGATCGCGCAGGAGTGCGCGCGTGGGGGATTCCGTTTTATTAAAAACCAGGGTGAGCTGAAGATACCTCAGGATACCCACAATCACAAAGAATGCCGTATAGAATATGTTGTTGCTGCCGATTCGCTCTATCAGTATCAGTGCCAGCAGAAAGGTGAGCACCTGAAGCCAGTTTGATACCTCAACCCCCGCCACAGCGCCCCCGGCAAGAACGCGCAGTATGAAGCCCATACTGATAAGCGATATATCAATTATGGCATAATGCTTGAGCGACAGGGAGTAAGCGATATTAATGACAAAGTAGAATGCACAATATAACAACGCGTCGGGACTGAGCCAGGCTACCACTCCTGCTCCGGCTGCGAGCAAAGCGCCCATAATAATCATGGCCTGAGTCCTGCTGACTTCTCCACTCGCAACCGGCCTTTTTCGTTTATCGGGGTGCTGCCGGTCGTGTGGAGCGTCCACAGTATCATTCAACACGTAAACAGACGAGGCAATCAGTGAGAAGGCGATGAACCCTGCAAAAGTACGTTCAAAAATAAGCGGTTCGCCCAGACGGGCGCCGAAGAAGGCGGGCAAGAAAAGAAACAGGTTCTTTACCCAGTGTTCTACGCGAATCAGATGTACAAATTGCCTGAATGTCATCTGTGCAAAGGTAAGTTACTCTGCCGATAACGAGGCAAAGAGCTTCCGAATTGACAACCGGATGACACTCAGGCCAGGAGTTTCTACATTCTGTAGTCCTTGTCTCTGTCTGATTTGTCGCGCTTTTTACCCCATGAGTATCCAAATTTCAGGGAGAGTTGTGCCGTCCAGCCATTCAGTCGCGTCCCGTCGAAGCCGGGCAGTGTGGAGTTGCCTACCATGCGGTAACCACCGTCAATTCCGATATGGCACCACCTGAGGGCGTTTATTTCCAGTCCGACGGTTGGCTGCATGACCAGTATCCTGTCGGTGTCACTGGATGTTTCAACACGACCTCTTCCCACTTCAAATCCGATCTGGGGGTGTATTGCCTTGTGATTGTCGAAGCCTACATGCACAATAAGCGGGTTCCAGGTCATGTCGAAGTCCTGATTGTCTACCACGCTCCATCTGAGCCTGTCGGAAAGAGAAAAACGGCCCCAGCCTATGAGTACGGTGCGCCCAAGTTCAATTCCCCAGAAAGCGCCTCTCGCATAGCTGATATCATCGCCGATTTGAGTGAGCTGATGCCTGTAACCTCCCCAAAAGCCAGTCCAGCCCCAGCTTTTGTCGCCCAGAACAGTCTGTTCTTTTTGTGCGTGTACATGCAGGAAAGCCAGGAGAAACAAAGTCGAAAAAAGAAATCTTTTCATAGCAGTGTGTTTATTCAAGAGACGAATTTGACGGTGCAATGTTACAGGATGAACAGATTTCAGGCTACAGATAATAGAACATTCACTTATTTCTAACGACGATTTAACCTGATTTTACGACTTGAGGTATAAGAGCTTGTTCAGGATTCTCTCACCGAGTCAAAAACGTCTCATTTTTCACCTTTTTTCAGTTACGTAGCTCCGGCTATGCGCCTTCAAAAATGCAAAAACTGACAAAAAATCAGCCTGTTTTTGCCACCGGCAGAGATCGTTTTTTCTTTTTGTGTTATCCCGATTAATCAGGGTTTCAGGATCACCAGGCGCTTGGTACCAACCGAGCGACCACGGCTATCAGACAAATTGTACAGGTAGGTTCCCTTTTTGAAGTCGTCGAGGTCTATACGAATGGAACGGTTGCCCGAAAGCTGGTACGTTTCTTTCCACACGACCTTTCCGATAATATTGTAAATCTTGAGTGTATATTCCTCCTGCGGCAGGTTGGAACAGTCGAAACGCACCCAGTCAACAGCGGGATTGGGGAAAGCCGTGATGGTAGCCCCTGTTTCCTCATACAGTTCATCAACGGCAGATACGCCATTGTCCTTGAAGCGCACGTTTACCACGCTGCTTATATCATTACTCATGGTAGCGACGGCGATTTCTTCTTTCTCCGCACCGCTGTAGAACCTGAAAGTTATTGTGGTGTCGGGCTGCGTGAGGGCGCCTAGACCACCGCCGCCTGCTCCGCCGAGGAGTGTACTCAGGTCTATCCAGTTTCCGAAGCCCGGGAAAATAGCCACATACAGCTCAACCTGATTGGTGCTGATATCAGTTCTTTTCTTCCTGAGCACCTGATACTGGCCACCAGGTATAATACAGCTTCCCCAGCCATCAACCACCTCACGGCGGTCTATTGTGGTTCGCAGACGCATGGAGTCAATGTTGACGGGCAAACTGGAGAAGATACTGTCCAGAAAAGGAGACTGGTCGGTCGGGAATGTGAGACCGAGGTTCGACTGCGTATTTTCGATATCAAAGAAGTTCATGGGCGACCTTCTTTCAACCAGGGCAGGCGAGTATGCAGTATTGAAAGGCACGTTGATTTGTGGAAGATTTCCTCCGGCAAACCCCAGTATCTCATATTTGTTATTGGTGACGTTGTAATAAACCTCGCCGTTAGTTCCTTCTCCCTCCATGATATCAGCTGCAGGGAAACGGAAAAAATTGACGCCCTGATTGGCCGGCCTGTAAACAGTAATATCGCGGTTATCAGCATTCAGTGCTGTAAAATCCCAAATCTGACCACCACCGGGAGGGGTAGCAGGATTAATACCATCCGGCTCTTCGTCGAACGCAAAGTACAGTGTATCACCCGCAACAGGGAAAGTTGAGTTTGTTACGGTGATTTGCGCGGAAGCGCTTATTGCCAGGGCTGAGAAAGCTGCAAGTAGCATTCTTTTCATCGGATGGTTTGTTGTTTGAAAATCACTGGTTTGGAAAAAATGTGCTGTATAAACCCGGGGCTAAAGGTAGTGAAAAATTAATGACCGTTGCACCAGACATTGTATTTTGCATATATATCTACAAAATTACCGGTTTTTAGGGAGGCCGAAATTCATTTATTTGGAAAGATTACAGGAGATTTTTTACCAAAAGTACTTCCAGTGCCTCTGTGGCAAGTTCCTCGTCTATGCCAAACTTCTTCTTGAGATGCAGAAAAATCCTGTGTTCCGAGGGAGTTACCAGCCCATCGGCCATAATAACGTCCAGACAGTGATAAAAAAGTGGTAGTCGGGTTTGTTCACGAATCATATCTGCTGCAGCATCAACGAGTGCCTCCGGGCTCCCGAGTTGTTCATAGAGTGCGGTCACGATGTCGGTGAGCAGCCTGGGGTCGTACCCAATGAATATATTTCTGTTCCTTATTGTACCGGCATAGACAGCATTTTCCGAACCGTCATCTATTTCGTTGGCGCGCACGCACGCGAGCAGGACGGCCGCGCAGGCTTCTGCTTCATTGAGAACAAGCGGTGATGCAGTACTTTTTTCAGGATTGGAAACCGGTTTGGGTTTGAAAAAGTCCATCATGGCGTTATATCGGTTTGGGCGATTATGGCTTTGCATGAATTTGCCCGTCAAAAGTAATGCCGAAAATGGAAATATTACCTGTTAATACAATAAATACTCACTGTCTGGCTCAAAAAGTGACAATTTTCTGGCCAGACAGCGAGCTTTTGGGCAAGGCTGAGTGTGATTTGGTTCGTACTCACACGGGAGCACATATTGGCAGGGCAAAAGTCAGTACCGGAAAGACTATACCACGCTGACCGGAGTCAGCAGCCATACAGATATCAGAGCTCCTTCAGTTCGCCCACGAGCTTTCCAAGCATATCTTTGGCGTCGCCGAACAGCATCTTGGTTTTCGGGTGGAAGAAGAGTTCATTTTCGATACCGGCATAACCGGCGCGCATACTGCGCTTGAGTACGATGACGTTTTTGGCCTCCCACACCTTGAGAACAGGCATTCCGTAAATCGGGCTGCCCGGATCATTTTCAGCAGCGGGGTTCACCACGTCGTTTGCGCCAACTATTATGACCACATCGGTACTGTTCATCTGCGGATTGATATCCTCCATTTCTACCAGTTTCGGGTACGGGACATCAGCTTCGGCGAGCAGTACGTTCATATGGCCGGGCATACGGCCGGCAACGGGGTGAATGGCATAATTGACCTCTACACCCTTCTCTTCGAGTTTTTTCTCCAGTTCGTGGCATATATGCTGGGCCTGAGCTACGGCAAGTCCGTAACCCGGTACGATAGTTACCTTGCCTGCGTACGCGCACAGGATAGCGGTGTCGGTGAGACTGATTTCCTTCACCACCTGTTCTCCTTTTGCTCCGCTGCTGCTGGTTCCGCCGCCACCGAATGATCCGATGATCACGTTTAGCAGAGAGCGGTTCATGGCGTTACACATGAGTATAGTGAGGATGGTACCTGCAGAGCCCACGAGGATACCACCGGTAAGCATAACCGGATTGTCGTACAGAAAGCCACCGAAGGCAGCAGCCATACCCGTGAACGAGTTGAGCAGGGAAATAACCACTGGCATATCGGCGCCGCCGATTGGCATAACGAACAGTACGCCGTAGAGTGACGAAAGTACCAGCAGAATCCAGACGGCATTGTGACCGAAAGTTTCGGGGGAAGCAACGGCAATGACCAGCACGGCAAGCGTTGCTACCAGAAGCCCGAGATTGATATAGGTCAGGTATTTGGCCGAGAGATCTTTTATCTTTTCATCCAGCTTTCCGTAGGCGATAACACTGCCACTGAAAGAAACCGAGCCGATAATCAGTCCGAGGAATACTGTGAGCAGATAGCCGGAAGAGCCATGCGGATGACTGTGAAATTCGATGATGGATATGATGGCTGCACAGGCACCGCCCATACCGTTGAAGAAAGAAACCATCTGGGGCATGGCGGTCATTTTGACCCTCATGGCCTAATCCAGGGGATATTTCCGATAGGCTGGCCATCTTTGTTATGGAAAAGCACAGTACCTACAATAGCGAGTACCATACCGAAAGCGGCCAACAGATTGCCTTTGCGGGCCGAATCGGGGCTGCTTAACTGTTTGAGTCCGATGATAAATGTTACGGACCCTACCAGATATGAAATTTGAAGCAAAAAATCAGGTGTCATAGGAAGGGTGACTTTAGGTTATGCACGGCAGAGCCGGACATATAAATCTTATTTCTTTTTCTTGAACATTTCCAGCATTCGGTTCGTGACAACGAAACCGCCCACCACGTTCAGTGTGCCAAGCAGTACTGCCAGAAAGCCGAGAATAAGTGCCAGGTAATCATCGGGAGCAGCGTGCCCCATCACGATGATGGCACCGATAATAACCACCCCGTGAATGGCATTGGCGCCCGACATCAGGGGGGTGTGCAGGATTGCGGGCACGTTGGAAATCACCTCGATACCGAGGAGTACCGACAGAACAACGATATAGATAAGTTGCTGGTTTTGAAGAAAAAATTCGGACATGAGTCGGGAATTTAATGGTTAGAGACCTGGGTTCAACCTGCCATGACCGCTTTGAGACGTTCGCTGACGATCTGGCCTTCGTGGGCAATACATGTGGCGGCTATGATATCGTCTTCAAAATTCAGCGTGAGTTCGCCTTTGATAAGGATCAGCTTCATGAAGTTGACGATATTTTTCCCGAACATGGCACTGGCATCTTTGGGTATGCTGCTGGGCAGATTGGAGTCGCCGATAATACAGACACCACTTTCTGTACGGATGGTTTTGCCGTTTTCGGTCACTTCGCAGTTGCCACCGGTAGAGGCAGCCAGGTCAACGATTACGGCACCGTTTTTCATGGCAGCAACCGTTTCGCGGCGGATGAGAACCGGGGCCTTGCGTCCGGGGATTTGTGCGGTGCAGATGATGACATCGGCAGCGGCGGCGTGGTCGTGGATGAGCTGAGCCTGACGCTGTTTGAACTCTTCCGTTTGTTCGACAGCGTAACCTCCGGCCGCTTTGTCGTCAACGGCACCTTCCACTTCAACAAATTTGGCGCCGAGCGACAGCACCTCCTCTTTGGCGGCAGCGCGTACATCGAAGGCTTCTACCACTCCACCGAGGCGTTTAGCCGTAGAAATAGCCTGTAAACCGGCCACGCCGGCACCGAGAATCAGCACCTTGGCCGGTTTGATAGTACCGGCGGCCGTCATGAACATGGGGAAGAACGTAGGCAGATGAGTAGCAGCCAGCAGAACAGCCTTGTAGCCCGAAACGGTTGCCATAGAAGACAACACATCGAGTGCCTGCGCGCGCGTGCTCCGCGGGGCAAGATCAAGACTGAAGACCGATGCCTTTGTTTTCAGGAGATCTTCCACTACCCCTCTGTTTGAGAGCGGATTCATCTGTCCGATGAGAATCTGGCCGGCTGACAGTTTCTGGGCGTCGTCGGTGTTGAGAGGGTGAATTTTCACCAGGATATTGGAGTCCTTCAACACAGTGTCGCGATTGGCGATACGGGCACCCTGGGCCTCATAAGTCGCATCGCTGAAGAAAGCGGAACTTCCGGCTCCCTGCTCCACGATTACCTGTTGGATACCAAGTTTTAGCAGAGCGGAAACAGATTCGGGAGCAATGGCTACCCTTTGTTCGCCTTCGGATTCTTTCAAAATTCCAAGCGTCATGATATTTAGGTGTATTTTGTAATTTGGTACAGTCGGTCAGTTCTTTTTGGCGGCCCGAAATTAGAGAGTTTATCGGATGTAGCAGCAATTACCTGAAAAATATGGTTATAATTGTTTATACAGGGCAAAGAAACTTCCCTGTTTCGGTTGATTCCGGTGGATAGTATTATCAAAGGATACCCTGACAGCATCAATAAGTGTTAAAATGCTGTTTTTGGCAAACCTTTTTTGTACGTTTGCACTTTAAGTGAAACCTCCATTTCTCCTTAACGGGAATAGCCCCCCGTTAGTTTGCCAATTTACACTTCCCTGCCCGGCAAGGCCGGAGGATTTCGCCAAAGTAATTAAACGTATAGCGGCAATTTAATCCGGAACAATCCAGTGGAACAGTCGGGGACCCGTGCTTCTTGCGGATCCCTTCACATCTTTTAATCAAATTGCGTTCTCCTGTAGCTGGAGATATCCGAGAGTTTCCGGCTGCTTTACCTTTCAATCTCTTAGTTACATGAGAAAATTTCTATTCACTCTGCTTGCTCTCGTTTCCGTACAGGTTGCTATTGCCCAGCCCTGTCCACCACCCGGATTTCCCGACGCAGGCAACACCTGCCAGCAGGCGCCACTGTTGTGTGCCAACCTGGACGGCTATTGCAATACCATCAACAACAACAACTCTCAGCAGAATTTCCCCGGTTGTAACCAAAACGTACTGAACAACGATGAATGGTTTTCGTTCTTCGCCGGTACGTCCTGCATTACCATTCGGGTAATACCGAGCAACTGCTCGCAGGGTAACAACATGGGCCTTCAGGCAGGTATTTACAGGCAATGTGTGAGCAATCCCATTGACCTGCAGTGTCCCTGTTCTACTCAGCCGTTTCTGCTCGAATCCTGCAACTATATCGTAGGAAACGTCTATTGGTTCGTACTTGATGGCTGCGCAGGTAACGTTTGTGATTATGAAATTGAAGTGGTAAGCGGCTCGACAGTTCCTTTCCCGCCTGTAATTAACGATCCGGTAACAGGCCCGACTCCGGTTTGCGCCGGACAAAACAATACCACGTATGCCATTCCCGTGATCAACGGCGCCTCTCAGTATGGATGGACACTGAATCCGTCCAACTTCGGTACTATGAGCGGTGGCAACAACCAGGATGTAAACGTCAACTGGAGCGCCAGTGCCAGCGGTACCGCCCAGCTATGTGTAACTGTAGGTAACGCGTGTAACCCCAATGCCGACTCCGCCTGCACTACCGTCACTGTAATACCCAAACCAACGGCCACTCTGTCTGGCGGCGGTGTTATATGCAATGGTTCCGGAGGATCTGTGAACCTGACCGTCACATTCACCGGGAATGCTCCCTGGGAATTCGTGCCACTGCTGAACGGTGTTCCGCAACCTACTATTACAACCTCCGATAACCCTTACACACTGAATGTTACCCAACCTGGCACGTGGACACTTCAGCGGGTCTCCACTGTCGGAGCCCCATGTACCGGAACTGTATCAGGGTCCTCTACCGTCAACGAGGCGACAGTAAATACATCTGCCACCACTGTAGCTGCGACCTGCGGACAAAGTAACGGATCTGTGGATCTGTCGGTAAACGGCGGCAACACTCCCTACACCTACAGCTGGTCGGGCGGACAAACCACTCAGGATCTCAGTAATATGGCTCCCGGAACTTATGACGTAACGGTCACCGATAATAACGGTTGTACCAAAACGCAGTCAGTTACTGTCCAGGACAACACTATTAACATTACCCCGTCCGCCGTAACTACATCTGTCACAAATTGCGTGCCTCCATTTAACGGAAGTATAAACCTGAGCGTTTCACCCACCAACAGTTACTCTTACCTCTGGTCGAACAACGCTACCACGGAAGATCTCGCCAACGTCGAAGCCGGTACATATACAGTAACCGTTACTTTCGGTGTCACCTGTACCGCTACAGGTGAATACACGGTGGCAGACCAGCCTAACAACCCCAATATTTCCAGTACATTCGTCAACACAACCTGCGATCTGGCCAACGGCAGCGTCAGTGTCAGTGTGACAGGAAGCACCACACCTTACACCTACTTGTGGTCTAACGGCGCCACTACGCAAAATCTTTCCAACGTACTGGCCGGCACGTACGATCTCACCGTAACAGGCGCCAACGGCTGTACCGATACCGAATCAGTCACCGTATCGAATAACAATCCGCCAATCACGATCAATACCAACTCCACTGCCAATACCAATTGTAACGGAACGGGAAATGGCAGTGCCACGCTTTCCATTACTCCTCCCGGAAGCTATACCTTCCTTTGGTCGAACAACGCCACCACGCAGAACCAAAGCGGCCTGCTGCCAGGAACTTACACGGTTACTGTTACCGGGCAGGGCTCCTGCTCCGAAACGGCCGAGGTTACTGTGAACGATAATCCGAACAATCCGGTACTGTCGTTTACAACTGTTCAGAGTACCTGCGATCTTCCAAACGGCTCTATCAACGTATCCGTTTCAGGTGGTACCACACCCTACACCTACACATGGTCGAATAATTCAACAACTCAGGACCTGAGCAATATACTGGCTGGCGACTATGACGTTACGGTTACAGGTGCCAATGGCTGCACCGATACAGAGACAATTAATGTAGGAAACAATAACCCGCCAATCTCCGTTTCAGCCAACGTGCTGCCCAATACGGTTTGCAGCGGCAGTTTCAATGGTTCTATCACCACAACGGTTTCCCCATCAGGATCATACACGTTCGAGTGGTCTAATGGCGCAACAACGCAGAGCCTGTCCAACCTGCCCGCCGACACCTACACGGTAACTGTAACCGGACAGGGCAGCTGCTCGGCTACTGCCGAATTCACCGTCCCCGAGAATGCGAATGTACCCTTCGTAAACTACAGCACCACCAACTCTACCTGCGAACTCGCCAACGGCAGCGCCAACGTGTCGGTTACCGGGAGTGTAGCCCCTTTTACTTATCTTTGGTCAAATGGCGCTACTACACAAAACCTCAGCAATGTGGTTCCCGGAACTTACACACTTATTGTAACCGGTGCTAACGGCTGTACCGCCGAGGAAACCATCGAAATCAATAACATAAATCCCCCTATCTCTCTGTCGGCGTCACTCACGGATAACACGCTCTGCGGAGCCAGCGGAAACGGCGCAATTAACCTCACTGTTTCTCCTCCAAACAGCAGCTACACGTATCTCTGGTCAAACAATGCCACCACGCAGGATCTGAACAACCTGCCTCCAGGATCTTATGAGGTAACTGTTAGTGCGGGCGGCGCCTGTACAGAAACTGCTGTTTACGTGATTAACGACAACCCGAATGATCCGGATCTGACATTCACCCAGGTTGATGCCAACTGCGGACTCAATAACGGCAGTATCAATTTGTCAGTAACAGGTGGCACTACTCCCTACACCTATGTATGGTCGAATGGTGCCACTACGCAAGACCTGAATAACATAGTTGGTGATATTTATTCAGTTACTGTGACCAGCCCTAACGGCTGCTCCAACGAAGTTGGTATCGTTGTCAATGACAATATCATTCCGGTGAGTGTTGATGGAAACTCGGGGGGAGTTACCTCCTGTATTAACAACAACGGATTTGTCTCTATCAGTATCAACCCGTCCAATGCTGTTGTGACATGGGAAAACGGCTCCAGTGCGCTGACCAGAAACAATCTGGCACCAGGCACCTATTCTGTAACCGTAAGTGCCGGTGGTACCTGCACAGAAACCATGACGTTTGAACTGTACGATGAAACGGAGTACCCGACCACCACAGCCGATGTAACTGCCGGATATTGCAATATTTCCAACGGATCAATTGATCTGATTGTTGACGGTGGTGTTCCTCCATACATCTATAAATGGTCAAATAATGCCACCACGCAGGATTTGAACAATCTGGGGCCGAATTCATACACGGTCACCGTTACAACGTCTCTTGGTTGTACAACCGTAGCCACTTACGATGTTCCAAACAATCCGGTTCCTATTCAGATCAGTGGCTTTGTGCTGGATAATCTGTCCTGTAACCCGCCCTACAGCGGAGGAATTGACCTTGAAATTTCACCCGACGATTACATCTACACCTACAAATGGTCGAACAACTCCACAGCACCCGATCTGGTGGCTATCGCTCCCGGCACCTATACAGTGACAGTGACTCTGGGCCCCGGTTGTCAGGCAGTCGAAACCTATACCGTTGAAAACGCTGCAGTAGCTCCCAATCCATCGGCAGCAGCTATTCCCGCTACCTGCGGACTGGGTAACGGCGGTATCAACCTTTCGGTAAGTGGCGCCACTCCGCCATACACCTACAAGTGGAGTAATGCAGCAACCACCGAGGATCTGTCGGGTGTAACGCCGGGCACTTACTCGGTCACGGTAACCGATTTCTTCGGTTGTACCGCAACTACATCGGCTGTCGTAACGAACAACAATATACCTATTAATATATCTGTTGCTCCAACCGATAACACCTCTTGTGCCTCTCCGAACGGTGCACTCGATATTACCGTTGCACCGGCAGGAAGCGGGTACAACTTCAGCTGGTCAAATGCCGCAACCACTGAAGATATTTCAGGTGTACCGGCAGGTAATTACAGTGTGACCGTAAGCGCCGGAACCAGTTGCTCGGCAAGTGCCAACTTCACAATAAACAACAATATCACAGCTCCGGCAATAGGAGT
>JAJTFM010000145.1 GCA_021298575.1 Saprospiraceae bacterium
CGCCCTGTTACTGGAAGTAAACGAATTCTTCAGCGATAAAAATTATCATACCCATCAGGTACGAAAATTTGAAATCAAACTGCAACTGGCCCGTGCATTTCAGACCAGTGGCGATAACGAAGGGGCACTGTACTGGGGTAAACAGGCATTTGACTTCGCCCCGGAACAAAGCGGACAAAAGATAATTGCGGCTGAATTCATGACCCAGATATTCCTGAACCGAAGCCAGCCCGATTCGGCTTGGATTACTGCACAGTATGCTGCAACAAGTCGCAGGGCATATATCGTCCACCCGGACTCTGCACAAGGACACTACCTGACAGGCAAAACACTGACTGAGCTGAAACGATATAACGAAGCGCTTCCAAAACTTCAACTGGCCATATCCAGCAATCTGGATGATAAAAATCCGCTTAAAATCAGTGATATGGAAGCTGCTTTGGCCGATTGTTATTACGGTATGGGACAAACTGCCAGAGCACTTGAATATTATCTGAAAGCGTTAAACATGACGCCGGATACTTCCCGAATGTCGGCAATCCATTATAAAATAGCTGATATTTATGAAAAGACAGGGCTTCCTCAAAAAGCACTGTACCACCTCCGACAGGGAGCAGACTGTTTCCGTATCTTTTTCAACAACGAAAAACACCGCACCATCGGCAGAATCGAATCGCAGGCTGCGCTCGACAGGGAGACAAATCAGGTGCGCATACTGAAAGAACAACAAAAGGTTCAGCAGTTCCGATTCACCACCCTCGTTTTGATGCTGTTACTCATCAGTGTTTCTCTCTTTTTTCATTCCGACCGGCAGCGCCGGAAAAAGAACCTGCTGGAAAAAGAAAATGAGCTGCTGGAGGCACATCAGCTTATCCAGAAACAGGAGCTGATGATCGCCAGTGCCTCCCTGACAGAGAAGAAAGCGGAGGTCGCCATACTTCAGAACCTGCTCGAACTCAAAAACCAGCTGATTACTACCCTGGAACAACAAATTCCCGCCCGGGATGAATCCGGTATCGTTACTCAGCCTCTTCGGATGATTACAGATCTGGACTGGCAGGAATTTCGGGATAACTTCGAAAAACAGTTCCCCAATTATATATCACGGCTTAAAAGCACTTTTTTTGGTATAACCAATACAGAAATACGCCTGTTTATTTTTATAAAACTGGGACTGGAAAGCCAGCAAATTGCCAATATATCCGGTATTTCACCTGAAAGCGTATACCGGAATCGCTCGCGACTGCGCCAAAAACTCGATCTCGACCCCGACGTCAATCTGGATTTATTCATCAAAAACTTCTAGGATCTGCCAGACAGAGATACAGGGTTTCCGGCATATCCAAAATGCTGACAGACCGGAAACCCTGACATAAACCAGGAATTACTCTCCTTTTTTTCCGGCAAGTGCCTTGATTTTCTCCTCCAGCTCGTCTTCGTCGCCGGGAGCGTATCCGACGTGTTCATAGACTATATTGCCTTTCTGGTCGAGCAGGAAAGTGTATGGTACCGACTGTATATTGGCGGCAACAGACAGTTCACGGCTGGTATCGAGCAGGATTCTGTAGGGCCACGCCTTCGATTGTACCATGGCGGGAACCTTCGCAGCAGTACGGGAATCATCGGTACTGATAGCAATCAGTTCCACATTGTAGTTTTTCTGCCAGTCTTCGTAAATCTCGTTGATGGCATCGAGTTCCTTTTTACACGGAGAGCACCAGGTTGCCCAGAAACTGATAACAGTTATTTTGCCTGATTTGCCCAGGTCTTTTGCGTTGATGGTTTGTCCTTCCAGCGTTTTCAGGTTGGCGGAGGGAAGGGCCTTGCCCTGAGCAAAAACAGACGTGGCAAGAGCCAGGACAGCGAGAATAGAAAGCGTTTTTTTCATGCAGTTGGATTGATTTTTTCTTTAAACTTTTGACAGTTCACCTTTCAGGAAGTCAATTACTTTAATTTCAACAGGGTCAACCTGGCGAAGTTCGGACAGATAAAACGACACCCAGTCGCCAAGATGTACAAAGTAGAAGGCTTTTTCGACGAGCGATTTCCCTTTTGACCACAATTCTATGCTGGTCTGTGTGTAGTGTTGAATAATCTCTCTGTTGATATCCATACGAATGGATGTCCTGTTCAGGTCGTCGCGGTTTCTGAGCCATACCACAGCTACATCGGGGCGCTGGTCGCGCCAGCCCACGAGTTCGTTGTGGTTCATTTCGGGTACCACATGATGCCAGCACAGCATTTTGGCATTTTCGTTTATTTGCTGGCGCCAGCGCACAGCCACGGCTTCCATCTGATCGGCGATATAGAGTACCGGTGTTTTACCGTGGAGGAATCCGGCAATTTTTCGGGCCTGTTTCTGTATGGCAGCCTGATCGCGGGTGAGCAATTTACGGGCAGCGGCCACCTGATTGAAGAGCTTGCCCGGTATGAGCCTGGCAGCACGCAAAATACCCAGCTGCGCCACGATGGAGTAGCCCATGCATGCGCGGGGGCTGCTCCAGCCGCCCGGCACCTGCACATAATCGAGATCGTGTTTTTTTGCCAGTTCTATCAGTTTGCCTCCCGAGGCCACCACAACAATTTTTGCTCCGGTGGTCAGTAACTGTTCAAACGTACTAATTGTCTCTTCAGTATTTCCACTGTAGGAAGAACATATTGCGAGCGTATTTTTGTTAATCCAGGCGGGTGCCTGATAACCCTTGCTCACCACGACAGGCAACTTGCAGATTCCTCGAACGAAGTCCTGCACGAAGCCGCCGCCAATACCGCTGCCACCCAGTCCGGAAATAAAGACAGAGCGCAGGGGTGCCGTATGCTTTTTCAGTTGAATGTTTTTTGCGATTCCGAGAGCTTCCTCCAGTTGTTCGGGGAAGCGGGCGATCATTTTATCCATGTCAATTCCGGTTATTTGCTGCAAAAGTAATTCCCGGCGCTGACATTGGGGGCAATAAAAAAGTCCCGGCATCTAACATGAGACGCCGGGACTTTTACCGCAATCGGTCAAACTTACTTGGACTTCACAGCGAGGCTGTAAATTACCAGACCAAATCCGATCTTGTTCACAGCATCACCGATGTTGTAGATCAGGTCCATGTTGCGAACGTCAATTACGTTACGCAGCCAGCCGTCAGTTTCGATAGCCATGTAGCCGAGTGGGTAGATAGCCCAGCCCACAAGTACGAACCATGACAGTGCCTTGAATGCAGACTGCAGGGCAGGATCGTTTGATCCGCTTGCCAGCTTTCTTGCAGAACCCAGCCATACTTCATACAGAATACCTGCGTAGCCAAGAGTAGAAATGATACCCCAGATAACGCTCTGGTTTCTGAAAGCAGTTTCGCCCAGGTAACCAGCCACCAGCATGATCAGAGAGTAACCGATCATCTTCCAGAGAAGATCAATTTTTGCTCCGAATGCCTTCAGGATGAGGTAAAACTCTACACACATCAACGGAACAGTAAGAATCCAGTCAATGTAGCGGAACTGGGTGGGTGAAGCACCCGTGGTCATCCACACATCACGCATGTAGTAGTAGTGTACTGATGCGATCATGGTGATGAGACCTGCGATCAGAAGGGAAGTTTTCCACTTGCCTTCTACAGTCTGCCTCTCGAAGAAAAAGAAGACAGAGGCTGCGAACATCGCCATGTAGCCAATGAAGAATGTGAAACCTACATAATCATTGGCTGACAAGCCAGAGAACAGAAAGATTGAAGAGTTGAAAAGCAATTCCATAGAAATAATTTTGTTTACTGAAAAGATGCCTGTTAAAACGATTGGCGACGCAAATTTGTTTAACTTTTCTGACAATTTAGCAAATCCTCAAAAATTTTATTTTGAAAACCAGTTTTGACCGAAACCATGTTTAGCGTGTAATTTTATTATATATGAACAAAAAAGGCCCAAAATGGCCCGAAAAAAAATTTTCAAGGTCATTTTTGGGCCTCTCAAGTGTCGCCTTTGAGACAAAATAATATGCTAAAAAAAATAATTTTTTTAGATTAATTTTTGTTGAACTTTTTCAGAATGACAGCCATTTCGACTTGCTCTTGCCACTGGCAATAACGCGCTCTATGAATCTCATGCCCCGCACGCCGTCCTGGATTGTAGGAAAATCAAGGTGCACTGCATCGGGCTGCCGGCCCTCCTCGTGTGCGCGCACACAGTGCGCGAAATTTTTATAGATATTGGCGAATGCTTCCAGATAGCCCTCCGGATGGCCGCCCGGCAAACGGGTAGCCGCCTGTGCTTCCGGATAAACGGGGCCAATACCGGTTCTCAGCAGCTGGGTTGGCTTGTCGAGCCACTTCACCACGAGTGTATTGGGCTCCATCTGCCGCCATTCAATACCCCCTTTCTCGCCATACACCCTGATATTCAGGTTGTTTTCTTCACCAGCTGATATCTGACTGGCATGCAGGATTCCCTTGGCACCCTCTTCGAAGCGCAACAATACGTTGCCATCATCATCGAGTTGTCGGCCGGGTACAAAAATGCTGATATCGGCGCACAGCTCGGTTATTCTGAGGCCGGTGATATATTCAGCCAGATTTTCGGCATGTGTACCTATATCACCCATGGAACCAGCAATTCCGCTTTTACCGGGATCGGTACGCCACGAGGCCTGTTTGCTGCCGGTTTGTTCGACGGGGGTACTGAGCCAGCCCTGCGGATACTCTACTACAATTTTGCGGATTTTGCCCAGTTCGCCGTTTTTGATCATCATCCGGGCCTGTTTAACCATCGGGTAGCCCGTGTAGTTATGGGTGAGCGCAAAGACAAGACCAGTTTTTTCGACCAGCTTTTCCAGGGCAAGCGCTTCCTTCAGGTTGAAGGCTACCGGCTTGTCACAAATCACGTGGAAACCGTTTTCCAGGGCCATCTTTGCCGGGGCGAAGTGCACGTGATTGGGTGTTACGATGCTTACTGCGTGCATGCGCCTGTCAGGACGCAGTCGTTTTTCGCGGCGGATCATGTCCTGAAAGGTGGCATAACACCGGTCGGGAGGCAGTCCGAGGTCGGCGCCGGAAGCCATGGATCTTTCCGGATCGCTGCTGAAAGCGCCGCATACCAGTTCAATCTCGCCATCGAGTGCTGCTGCCATACGGTGTACGGCTCCGATGAACGCCCCGCGGCCACCGCCTACCATGCCGATTCGTATTTTCTGTTTCATGTTTGAATGATTTAACCGTTTTGTTATCAGAATCAGTGAATTGAATGGCAATATTCAAAAAAATAGTTTTCATTTTCACTACTTCAACGCGGAGACAATACCGGCATTTTTTTCCGACCTTAGCGCGGACAAACAAATAAATCATGATTAAAGACTCTTCCCTGATTTGTCAGCATGCCTTTATCAATGGCGAGTGGGTGGCTGCTGCCTCCGGCAATACATTCCCGGTAACCAACCCTGCCACCGGCGAGGTTATCGGACAGGTAGCTGACTGCGGTGCTGCTGAAACCGCGCAGGCGATCAAGGCCGCCGAAGCCGCACTGCCCGAATGGCGTTCAAAAACTGCAACTGTCAGAGCCGGCATTCTGCGCCGGTGGCACGATCTGATTGTGGAAAATGCCGACGACCTCGGGATGCTGCTCACGCTTGAGCAGGGAAAACCTTTTCCGGAAGCAAGGGGAGAGATTCGATACGGGGCCACCTTTATTGAGTGGTTTGCCGAAGAGGGCAAACGAGCCTACGGCGATATCATTCCGCCCCACATGCCCGGAATGCGTCTGATGGTGGTAAAGCAACCCGTCGGTATTGTAGCAGCCATTACACCCTGGAACTTCCCCAACGCCATGATAACGCGCAAGGTGGCTCCTGCACTGGCAGCAGGCTGTACGGTTGTACTGAAGCCGTCCGAGGAAACTCCCCTGTCGGCACTTGCGCTGGCCGAACTGGCACTGAGGGCAGGTATCCCTCCGGGCGTACTCAATATAGTAACAGGCATGGACGCCCCGGCAATAGGTAAAACACTCACCGACAGTCCTGTGGTCCGAAAGTTGTCGTTCACCGGCAGTACGGAAGTAGGAAAACTGCTGATGCGGCAGAGCGCCGGCACCGTGAAGAAAATCTCACTGGAGCTGGGGGGTAATGCGCCCTTTATCGTGTTCGACGACGCCGATCTGGATGCTGCGGTGGAAGGAGCCATAGCTTCCAAGTACCGGAATGCCGGTCAGACGTGCGTTTGCGCAAACAGACTCTTTGTACAGGATGCCGTTTACGATGCATTTCTGGAGAAATTTACCGTGGCTGTCAGAAACCAGAAAGTGGGTCCGGGCACAGAAAGGGGCGTGAATATCGGTCCGCTCATAAATACAGAAGCTCTCGACAAAGTAAAGCGTCTGGTAGGAAATGCCTGCGACAAGGGTGCCAGGATTGTTACCGGTGGCCGTGAGCTTACCGGTACCTTCTACGAGCCCACCGTTCTGGCAGATGTGACACCCGGAATGGACATCATGAACGAGGAAATATTCGGCCCTGTGGCGCCTGTAACCCGCTTCTCCACCGATGAAGAGGTAATACGCATGGCCAATGACACACCGTACGGGCCGGGTGTTCCGGGTTGCCGAAGCACTCGAGTACGGCATGGTTGGCGTTAACACCGGGCTCGTAGCCACTACCGTCGCGCCGTTTGGCGGCGTCAAGGAAAGTGGCATCGGCAGGGAGGGCTCCAGGTACGGACTGGACGAATTTCTGGAGACCAAGTATATCTGTATCGGAGGAATCTGATCAGCGGGTGCGCGGCATCCGGCGCTTGCCACCGGGCCTGAAGCCGCCCCGGCCTCCCATCATGGCCAGCGTAGCCGGGTTCATGGTGGCGCCACCAGCCATTTTCAACTGCTTTTCCACCTCCTTGATCTGTTCGCGGAGCATGGGCTCGGTTACGTTGAGTTTTTTCACATCGGCAAAATGCTTCTGGGCTCCCTTGAGGTTACTTTTGTTGGCCGCAATCATGACGAGCTGCAGCAAGGCTGTGGCTCTTTCATTATCGGTAGGCAAACCGGCATCCAGCGATTTTTTAACCCAAATCTCCGCCGCATTCATGTCGCGCTTCTGCATGGCTATGGCACCCATAGTCATGTAGTAAACGCCTTTATAGCCAACCAGCAATAATTTCGGAAAAAAAGTGAGCTTCAGACGCGCTTCTGCCTCATCAAGGCGCTGCTGACTGAGCAACTGATTGGTTGACATGATGGTGCCGAGGAAAAAATATCCGAGCAGCATGATGAAGCCGGTAAACCAGAACGGGAAACCATACCAGAAACCGTAAGAGGCCCAGAGAGTGATACCGCCGAGGATACCGACGGCAATAATGGCAAAACGAAGATAGATATTGACGATGAACATGATTGCTTGAGCTTAATGAGCTGCAAAAATAGGTGTTACCTGTTAATCATTCACACCTTGTGCAGTATGTTTCAACTATACGTTGCTTTATTGTGCAGTCAACACGATACTTCTCCGGAGATCTTGCTCAGAATCCTGAACAAGCTTGTAAACATTCATATTGATATGGTGTTATGTGATTAAAGTAATCAAACTACCGGAATAATGGATTTGCATATCGGCAAACAGAAATTTATCGAATCCTGGGGTCGGCTGGCCAGCGGCTGGGGTGTTCCTCCGGCCATGGCACAACTGCATGCACTGCTGCTGATATCTCCTGAACCACTCACAGCCGATGATATACGGTCGGAACTCGATATTTCGGCAGGCAACGCAAGTATGACGCTGCGGTCGCTGCTCGAATGGGGACTGATTTACCGCGAACAGCGGCTCAACGAACGGAAAGACGCATATTCTGCAGAAAAAGACATGTGGAAAGTGTCGCGCCAAATCATTCTGAACAGAAAGAAAAGAGAACTTGAGCCTATGCTGCAGGTGCTCGACGAACTGGCCTGTGTGGAAGAAAACTGTGAAAATTCCAGACATTTCTGCTCCGTAGTGCGCGATATGCGCAAATTCTCTCATAAAGCCAATCAGGCTCTGGACACACTCGTAAAGGCAGAGTCAGGCTGGCTCGCCAGCCTTTTCATGCGGTAGTCCAGAACACAGGACTCTCTCTACCTGACTACCTTGACTCTGACGGCTTTCGGGCCTTTCGGACCCATTTCAATCTCAAAGGTTACCTTGTTATTCTCCCTAAGCTCCTCGGAGGCATCGTTGATGTGTACGAAGATCGTATCTTTGGAACCCGCTTCGGTTATGAATCCGTAGCCTTTCTCGGCGTTGAAGAACTTTACAAATCCCTTCTTTTCAACCTCCTCAGGTTCGTCTGTACGGAAGGCGGCACCCAGCTGGATATCTTCTGCCTTGACCGTGAATTTTTTTGACGGATCGGGCGGTGTGGAAGACAGATTGCCATTTTCATCCACATAGGAGAACTCCATTTCGCCTCCCTTTCCATCGGCCTTGTCGGTCTTGCGCTGTTGCTTGCGCTCCTCTTTTTCCTTTTGCTTTTTCCGACGGTTTTTTTCTTTTTCCTTTTTTGAGTAGGAATCCTGTGATTTTGCCATTAAGTGTAATTCTTGGTGAAAATTTTCCTCAAAAAGCGTGGACGCTGATGGTGAACAGCATCCAAAAACGCCGATCTTCAAAAGTTCACTCTCCCGGAGATGAACAACAAATGTACGAAAAAAATCTAACATCGGGCCGATATTTGAAAAATCAAAGAATATACCATAGCTTTGTAGAAAATAGTTGGAAATGCCGGTGAAGCCGACAAATGCTTCATTATGTTCTGATTTCTCTAACCAAACTCTGTTGCCGCGTGTCAAAAAATATTGGCTTCCTGTCTGGCAGGAAGGGTCTAGCCGAAAATCTGTTTGAAGAACTGGGAGTTGCAGCCTCTCGTCAGGGTACTGTTTCCGTTGAAGAAATGGAACGCCTTGCCGACGATTTCCTGATTGGAAAAGCCAATGTTTACGGTAGTGTATCTTTCTACGACTTCCTGAAACCAGAAAACAAGGGCAAAAAAGCGTATGTATGTAACGGTACAGCCTGTATGACAGCTCGTACACAGGAGCGCGTGCGGGAAGGACTTGAAGCCCATTTCAAACCCGAAGAAATCGGAGAGATGTGCTGCCTGGGGCGTTGCCACGAAAACAGCGCTTTTCACATGGACGGACATAACTACTCCGGAAATGCTATCGGCCAACTCGATGAAATCAGGGCAGGCGAACCACTTTGGGAAGATCAGTACACGATGACAGCGAAGGGAGCGCCTCTGCTCACCGCTCCTTTTCCCGGTATGGAGTCGTATTACCAGACGCTGAAAAAGGCGCTGGGTGTTACTCCGGATGACTTGCTCGCAGAGATCAAGTCTTCGGGCCTGCGCGGACGCGGAGGGGCCGGTTTCCCCGCCGGACTAAAACTGGAATCGTGCAAAAACACCCCGGGAAAACAGAAATTCATCGTTTGTAATGCCGATGAAGGCGATCCGGGTGCCTACTCCGACCGGTATATTATGGAACAGCGCCCGCACAGTCTGCTGCTCGGTATGATGCTGGCCGGCTACATCACCGGGGCCAGTGCCGGTATTCTGTATATACGTGGTGAATACCCCGAAT
>JAJTFM010000146.1 GCA_021298575.1 Saprospiraceae bacterium
ACTCAGGGCACCCGGTGTGTAGTTTGTGATAGGGCAGAACAGTGTGATACTTGCACAGGTAACAGTCGGAGCGATTTTGTCCTCGATCTTGATGTCACCCCAGCAGCGGTTGCCACTAATCAGGTGCGTAACTCTGTACTGATAAGTTTTGCCAATATCGGAAGAGGTTACCGTGGCAGATGTCCACGGACCGTTGCCATAAGGAAGTGTGCGATCAAGTTCTACCACATAATCATCGTAACATCCGTAACTGCCTTCCAGCACATCATCGCCACCGATTGTAGCAGAACAGTCGGCATCCAGCGAGAGATGAATCAGGTCATTGCAGGTGAGAACAGCAGGTGTTGCCAGTACCTGAACAGTCTGGGAAACAGACTGTACGCAGCCCGGATCATTTGCTCCGTTCGCTTTCGGTGTACCACCATTTACTGTGTATTCTATCACGTAAGTACCCACTCCTGCAGAGGGATCGAAGGTATTGGTCGTTACACCATTGACCCTGAAAGTTTGAGAAACAATATTGGCATCACCAGGATCACCCGTCAGTGCCACAGCATCTGAAGACAAACAGAAAGGACCTGCCAGGTTGGAAGTAATAGCCGGATTCGGATACGAGCAGCTATTTCCGATTGACAGCGTAGTTCCAATTCCGTTGGTGACTGAAACAGTATAGCCCAGTGCGTCAATATGACGGCCGTCCAGTGTGAACATATTGCCACCAATACCTGTGAGCACAGTGCCCACTGTAATCGGAGATGGAGCAGCAGGCGGAGCAGCACTTGCGCTGCGGAACAGTCCGTTGACTGCAGATACCGTCCACGTCTGATTGGAGGGCGCATTGATTTTAACCTGCTCGCCAAACTGCCCGTTTGACAGAGAAGTGGCATTATTCAGGCAAATGCAGGGATCAGAGATAGTGGCAGAACAGTTCATGGAGAACACCGAAACAGTACCGGTCATGTTGGAAGAGCAGCCAGTACCAGTAGCAGTTCCAATCACTGAATAAGTTCCAACACCCGACTGATAACCGAAATCAAGTGTGGTACCTGTACCTGCCAGAGCAGCCCCGGTATTAACACCATTAAGCTGGAGCTGATAGGAAACCCCTGACTGTGAACCACTCAGTCCGACTTTGGTACCCGGATCGGTACCGATGCAGTAGCCACCGCCGCCGGTTACTGTGAATACAGCTGGAGGAGGACTGACTATTATGGTACGGGATGCGTTGGCTGAACAACTGCTGGTGTTGGTTACAGATACAGAATAAGTAGTTGTTACCGATGGAGAAACAGTAAGCGATGAAGTTGTCGCTCCGGTATTCCACTGAAACTGGCTACCACCCGATGCTGTGAGGAGTGCACTTGCACCGCTACAGATTAACCCGTCATTTTGTGCGGAACCTGATGTTTCAGTCACAGAAATTGAGGCCGTCGGAGACTGCAGTACGGTTACTGTTGTTGAGAGTGTAGAGGTGCATCCACAAATATCGGAGACTGTAACAGTGTAACTGGTTGTAGATGAAGGAGTTGCTGTTATTGACGACGTTGTCGCACCGTTACTCCAGATATATGAGTTTCCTCCGGAGTGCGAAACGGTAACGGTTGTACCCGAGCATACAGTACCGTCATTCGGTATCAACGAGGATTCAGTGATAGTAAGTGGCGCTGCTGCAACAGGAGTAATCGTTACGTTGTATGGAATTGAGGAAGTATAGGTTGCTCCATTGGATGCGGTCGCTGTAAGTGTCACATTATAGGTCGCGGAGCCACAGGTAAGTGGGAAAATGTGGTTAACACTCTGCCCGTTACCAGTTGTTCCATCGCCAAAATTCCAGGCCCAGTTGGTAATAGTTACTAGTGGAAGGTTCGCTGTGATAGAGACATCTTCAATACCCCAGTTATCAAACGGGGTACCCGAGTTACTTGCCTGATACCATCTGAACTGTGTATTGGCTGAAAAAGCTCCAGGAGGAATAGCAATTGACTGGTAATACCAGTTGTACCAGGCAAAAGATCCCAATGGACTGGTGTCCCACTGGTCGTAAATAGTCGTCCAGCTATTGCCATTATCCGTGGAATACTGGAGCCATATCTCTTCTGTCGGGAGATCCGGTCGCTCACACCCTCCGGCTTCGTTATTGCCGTATCTCATGTAAAACTGTACTGATCCGCCCAAGGGGACATTCACACCCGTGGTGGCTACATACCTCAACAAGGTAACAGGGTCAACGCTGGTAGCCCAAAAATAGGGTGTGTTGTCAGGAGAGTTCTGACCCGGGCAAGTAGCTCCGCTCACAACAAACGGTGAACTGGTCCAACCGACAGGTAACGCGCCCCCATTGAAATTAAAAGAGGTTGCTGTTGATGAATTGTCGAATGTTCCCGAAAAACTGACGGTCTGGCCCGGTGAAGCACAAACCGTACTGACACTGCCGGGACTTGCAACAAACGAAACTGATTGCGCAATGGAGAGTGCCTTGAGAAGAAAAAAGGCCAATGGAATTAACAGCCATCGGACACCAGGAAGGTGATTTGATCTTGTAAATTCTGTCATGAGATACAGTATTTGAGTGGACGAAAAAATAGCATTGATTAAAAAAGGTTAAATAAAGCGGGAACCAGAATAGCAATGGACAATTGTATTCCGCTTACAGAACAGCACAAATTTTGAGCTAATTGGCTGTTTCACAGTACCAAAAAAGTAATATTTAGTACCAAAAAAGCAATATTAATATATTTAATGTTTAATTAAATAATAATCAATAACTTAAATTATTATTAAGAGCTTGTTCAGGATTCTCTCACCGAGTCAAAAACGGCAGAGAATCCTGAACAAGCTCTAATATTTCAAACATGAGATCAGGCAAAAGTCTGACCAGTCTCAACGCACCACCGTCACATCGCCAACCTCCCGCCAGACCCGGCCATCGAACAACTCGAGCTCGAGGGTCCACAGATATACGCCGGGGTTCACGGCCTTCCCGCGGAAGGTACCGTCCCAGATATTGGCCCGGTCGCCGGGGAGTCCGTTGCGGACTTCATGTATCATGTTGCCCCAGCGATCGTAAATGCGCAGCAGGGTGATACGCCGCACGGCAGCACCATAACTGATTTCGAACACGCCGTTGTCTCCGCTGCCACTCATGGCATTCGGAACATACACATTCACCACCGGATCCACGGAAATAATGATCTCGTCGGTGTCGCTGCAGCCGTTCCTGTCTTTCACAGTCAGGGTGTAGGTGATATTCCGCACCGGCATGGCTACCGGATCCGTACAGGTAATACAACTCAGGAAGGAGGTGTCGCTCCATATCCATTCCACTGGCGGATAGCCCGTGAGAATTACAGGCACTCCCAGCGAACGCCCCAGCTCGATGGTAGTGTCGGCTGGAAGTGTTACGGTAATGAGCGGCGGCTCGGAAACGGTAACCGGCAGTGTGTCGGTACAACCGTATATGTCCTGTGCGTATATTACGTACGCAGACGCGGGAAGTCCGCCAAAAATACCTGCAGCCTGAAATGGTCCGTCGTCGAGGGCAAAAAGCAGGCCGGGATCTGAACCGCTCACACCGATGGATCCGTTACTCTCTCCATAACAGTTAACCGAGTCGGGACTGGCAGTAAAGGTATAAGCGGGCCAGTTTGCCACGCTGGCCACGGTGGTTTCGGTACACTGATAGCCATCGGTGACGGTCACCCGGTAAGTGCCCGCAGGCAGGTTCTGTACCAGCGAGTCCGCAGCACCGGGAATATTCCACAGGTATTGTACCGGAGGCATGGCGTTGGGCGAGCTGACGGATACTGACCCGTCGGACTCACCGTAACAGGCTGTTTCTGTCTTGGGAGCAAGCTGTATTTCGGGTCTGACCGTCAGTCTGACGATATGTGTAGAGTCACAGCCGTTCCGGGCCGTGAAATGCCCTGTGTAGTTGCCGCTCGCCCCGATCGGGGTACCGAATATACTGTAGGTGTCGCCGTAACATATCGTGGGGTATTCCTCCACGTAAAAGGTATCACGAGGCGCTACCCGCACCACTACGGTGGAGTCGCAGCCCGTTATCGCCGACAAAAGGTAGGTCTTCTCCTCTCCGGCCTGCAGGTCAATGCCGAGATAAGTCAGCGCCGACCCCAGACAAACAGAGGTATCCACCTGTATGTTGTAGGTACCCACGGTGGTTCCGATTACATTAATCACCACGGTGGAGTCGCAGCCGTGTATGGTCTGAAGATAAAACGAAACTGTGCTGTCAGGCGGTATCACCACGTTGTTCCAAACCACTTCCCTGCCCCAACAGATTACAGTGTCTATCTGGTAATTGAAGGTATCATTAACTGTGATGAAGGCTGTATCCCTGTTCACACAGCCGTTGGCAAAGCCCGCCTCCAGAGCAATAAAGGTGGAAGCCGACGGAGCAGCATCCACGGTGGCGCAGGTGGCGCAGTTCACCGCTCCACCCGATGTCCAGAGGTAATAATCAAACCCGCTCTCCTGAAAGGAAACGGTTTCCCCCTGGCACATCGTCTGACTGAGACCAATCTCGACGACAGTATTACTGTCAATCGTAATAGCAATACTGTCAATATGCTGTATCAGGCATACGTCGGTGACTGTCACCGAGTACTGTCCGGGGGTAGCAGCTGTGTAGGAGGGATTACCCGAGCCGTCGGACCATTGCCAGAGCATCAGGTCGTTTCCGGAGGCATCTAGCAGAAAGGTGGTATTGTCGCAAATGGCGGTATCCTGTCCGAGTTCAACCGGTGCCGGATTGTAGTAGTAAATGAATTTGTCGAGGTTGTTATTGAAACGGCACTCGCCGATGCTGGTAACCGGGAAATCCTGATCGGGGGTAAAAGGCGGGGCCAGGCTCCCGTCGTCGTTGAGCATAATCCAGACCGTATCGTTCACGGCCCGCGGGTACATCAGGGACACAATCTGGCACTCCCCAAGATTTACCTCCCGGCCAATCTGCACTGTACCAACCAGCTGGGCAGCTTCTTCCACCGGATTACCCATGTAGGCGGCAACGGGAGTCTGTGGAGGCAGAATATTGTCTCCGAGGTTGCATACTTCCACGGTTACCTGCATGGAGTCACCAATACACGCCACACCGAGGAAGGTCATTCCACCGTCGGGAGAGGGGAAGGTCGGATTGAAGTACTGGTTCATAAAGGTATTCATTACCAGACTGTCGCCAATGATATGGTGGTTCTGCTGATACTGCGGGATACTCAGGTCATCGTTGATATTGGTGTTGAAATAGGCGTGCTGGTTCCACACGCTTCTCGAGGAGATACCGGGTGTACCCACGGCCTCATACGCCACAACCGTACCTTCAGAGAGGTTATTAGCATTTTTTCCGCACTGTATAACCACTTCGGTTTGTCCGTCGGCATCCACATCCAGTATCAGCGGAGCCTCGATATGGGTAGCGCTGTGGCAGTTGTCCTGCCAGCTCACTGTCCCTGTTGCTCCGTTGATAATACGCAGAAAATCCTGATCGCGATATACCACATCGGCCGATCCGTCGCCGCAGAAATCGAAAATACTGGAGCAGGTGATGGACGATGCGTCGTTCACATTGCGCGTCCACATCACTGTGAAATTGTTGCGCAGGGCATACAGCCTCGGAAAACTGACGAAACTGATTTCCAGTCTTCCATCGCCGTTCAGGTCGGCAATATTCACCCGCGAGGCGCCCTCCTGCCAGTTGTTGAACAGTTGAAACTGCCTCAGGATGGCGGGTGTTTCAATTTCCCAGCAATAAACTGTATTAAAATTATAGGTGGATTTACGGCCCTGCACCACAGCATCGAGATCGCCGTCGCCGTCAATATCGGCCACGCTGGTGAACCCGTCGGTGAAAGGGGCATTGGCCGTCACTACCGGGGTAACAACCCCTGTAGTCAGATTTACCGACAACACCTGATTGCCGGCCACAATCTCCAGTCCGTCGCAATCCGGACAAAAAGTGTCGGGCAGGGCATCAATAGCCACCGGGGAAGCGAATGACAATCCGGTGATAACGCGCGCGGGATGTTCGCCCGCTGAAACACCCGGCCCGCCCTGAGCAAGCAGTGCACCTGTCTGTCCGTTATAAACCTGATTTCCAATATTCACCTCGCCCCATCCATCGTGGTCGAAATCGGCAATATTGGGCACCGAGTAGCGGTATCTCGGGTGGTATCCTACCTGAATGGCACTCACATATTTCAGGGTACCGTCGTGTTCATAGCAGTAGAGGAGCCGGTCGAAGCCAACAATAACCACTTCGCCGAATCCGTCGTGATCGAGGTCGGCGATAGCGGGGGCCGTTCCGCCGGGCCATACGGTGGGCGCCACAACATGCACCTTGGTAAGTCCGGTAGCACCGTCAATAATAAACAGATCGGGGCCTTCAATGGCGGTAGTAACCAGGTCGGGAATACCATCCTTGTCCATGTCGCCGGCTACAACCGGGGAGTAAGTACCCGTATTGGCATCACTCTCCCACTGAATACCAGACAAAAAGCAGCAGTTGGAAAATTCTCGTCATCGGTTCAGATTTAATGGCAATTTTCGACCATTTTGTGGAAAGGTCGCAAAAGATAAACCAAAAGGTCGGGAATGAGCGGATTATTTATTACCGGCGATTTTCACCAGTTCATTCAGTTTCCATAACGCATCCATGGGCGTCATGGTATTCAGGTCGAGCGAAAGCAGTTCCTCCTTGATTCTCATGGTAAATTCATCCACGTCAAAAATATGGAGTTGCATCGGTTCGGCGATTGTTTTCACCTTTTTCTTCATCGTCTCCCGGGAAACGGGTTCCGGGTTTTCTCCTTCCGACACTTCCACCGATTTGGCTTCGAGGGTTTTCAGAATCTCGGTGGCTCGCTCTATGACGGACTGCGGCATTCCGGCCATACGGGCCACGTGAATACCAAAAGAGTGGTTGGTACCACCTTCCACCAGTTTTCGGAGGAAAATAACCTTGTGTCCCGACTCGCGGGTACTTACGTGGAAATTGAAAATTCGGTCGTGCCGTTCGGCCAGCTCGTTGAGTTCGTGGTAATGCGTTGCGAACAGTGTTTTCGGTCGCGCCCTGCCATTGTCGTGCAGGTATTCGGCCAGGCTCCAGGCAATACTGATACCGTCGTAGGTACTTGTTCCCCGGCCGATTTCATCGAGCAGAATCAGGGAGCGATCGCTGATATTGTTCATGATAAGGGCCGTTTCATTCATTTCCACCATGAATGTACTCTCGCCCCCGCTGATATTGTCGCTCGCGCCCACGCGTGTAAACACCTTGTCGAGCAACCCAATCTGTGCTTTTGCTGCCGGAACGAAACTGCCCATCTGTGCCATCAGGCTGATAAGGGCTGTTTGTCGGAGCAAGGCCGACTTTCCCGCCATATTCGGGCCGGTGATGAGCATGATCTGCACGCCGTCGCGGTCGAGGCATACATCATTGGGAACATAAACATCGCCTACGGGCAACTGTGTTTCGATAACCGGGTGGCGACCCTCCCGGATATCGAGTACCAGGGATTCGTCGGGTTCCGGACGGCAGTATTGCTGTTTCACGGCCACTTTGGAGAACG
>JAJTFM010000147.1 GCA_021298575.1 Saprospiraceae bacterium
CTGCATGCGCGTGCGGAGGAAACAGGCGTGTGGAACTCGCTCCACGTTGTTCCCGGCGGCGGACACACCAATTTATACGAGAATGCAGCCTATAAAGTGCATCGCGATACCTTCTGGAGTAATGTTTCCCTGAAACTGGAGGAAATCACCTGCAGCGCCTCTTCCGCTGCGCCCGAACTGTCAGCTGTGTCCGAATGGAGCCTGGCACCCAACCCGGTTTCCGGCGATGCCATAACTGTAACACTTCCGGAGGGGTCAGACAACACTATGCTCCGTATTTTCGACAGCACCGGCAGTCTGGTACACGAGGTAAACCTGACCTCCGCACAGCAAACCATATCACTGGGCGGATTGCCTGCCGGTATGTACCTGGCTATGCCGGTGAGCTCCGGCGCCGCGAAGATATTCGCAGCCAGATCACTGATGATCTCCAAATAATTGGGAAACCTGTTAACCGGGGCGTTGGATTGTGCTGAATACGCTCCCCTCAAAGGCAATAACGCCCCGGTTATTCTTGTATTTCGTACACCTGCACCCTGTTACTCTCAAGTTCTTTTTCCGGAATGACATCAACTTCCGCATCTGCTTTCAGCGACTCCAAAAAACACCTGCTGATTCTCGATGGCCTGCGCGGCGTGGCAGCTATCATGGTACTCATCATGCACACCTTAGAACCTTATTGTGGAGGCGATTACCACAAAATGTTCGTCAATCACGGATACCTGACAGTAGATTTCTTTTTCATGCTCTCGGGTTACGTAATGGCACACGCTTACGACGACCGCTGGGACAGAATGACAGTCACAGATTTTTTGAAACGACGGCTGATCCGGCTACATCCGCTGATCATACTGGGCATGACTATCGGTGCCCTCCTGTTTTTCTTTCAGGAATCATCTCTTTTCCCGAAAGTTGCCGGTACAAGCATCGAACAACTCCTGTTGATCATGTTTATCGGCTATACCCTGATTCCGGTACCGCCATCCATGGATATCAGGGGCTGGAATGAGATGCACCCCCTCAACGGTCCGGCCTGGTCGCTTTTCTTTGAGTATTTAGCCAATATTCTGCACGTTTTCATTCTCAGAAAACTGCCCAACCTGATGCTGGCGGCAATTGTATTCCTGGCGGCGGCAGCCACCGTTCATCTGTTAACCACCAATACCTCCGGCGATCTGATCGGCGGCTGGTCAACCGAACCCGAACAACTCCGGATAGGCTTCACGCGCCTGCTCTTTCCCTATATGGCAGGCATGCTGCTCAGAAGGGTAGTGGCCCTTAAAAGCGGTCAGAATACCTTCCTTCTGACCGCAATCATGCTGATTATCGTCCTGAGCATACCGAGGGTGGGCGGCTACGACAAAGTGTGGATCAACGGATTGTACGAGTCGTTTGTTATTATCCTTGTCTTCCCGCTGATTATCTACCTCGGAGCTATCGGACAGGTCAAGGATTCGGTGAGCGAAAAGGTCTGTAGCTTCCTCGGCGATATTTCCTATCCGCTGTATATCACCCATTTCCCGTTTGTGTATGTTTACTCGGCCTGGGCAGTCAACAACAAAAAAACCTTTATGGAGGGCGTGCCAATGGCCATGCTGGTGATTATCGGGTCAATCTTCATAGCCATCGCAGCCTTGAAACTGTACGATTTGCCAGTCCGCAGAGCGCTGGCCAGGCGGTTTGTGAATGCGGAAAGTAGGTAGTTGTCTAACCGCAGAGGTACGCAGAGTATGACGCAGAGTTACGCGGAGAAAGCTACTCTGCGGCTGCCTCTGCGCTACTCTGCGGTTACCTCTGTGTAACTCTGCGGCTAAACAAAAACAGGTTACGGGGAATGCTCCCGAAAAGAAGCCGGAAAAAACACGATGTGGTTGGTCGGGGGGCTTTCAGGAATTTCTGAAAAACTATTTGTTTGAAACTTGTGTTTTCTGCAAAATCGTATAACTTTGTAATAAAGCCTGGTGATGCAATTCGCAGATGACAAAAATGATATTGTCTCTCCCGGGCTCTCTGTCAAGGAACAGGAAAAAGTTTCTGTTATTCCGATTATGAGCAAGTTTACAGTAACCATCACATTTGCCGAAAAACAGTCGCTCACATGAACCGCAAGGATTTTCTCAAAGCACTGGCCATTCTGCCAGCAATAGGTGCCACTATGAAACTCAATGAATTGAACAACATGACCCGGGATATGGAAAACACGGAGCGAATGCCCGTGCTGTTCCTTGGTCACGGCAGTCCTATGAATGCCATCGAAGAGAACGAATTTGTATCCGGCTTCCGCAAGGTGAGCAGCGAAATCAGCCGCCCCTCGGCCATTCTCGTCATCTCGGCCCACTGGGAAACACAGGGCACGTACGTCACAGCCATGCAGCACCCGCGTACTATCCACGATTTCGGTGGCTTCCCGAAAGCCCTGTTCGATGTACAATATCCTGCCCCTGGCAGTCCGGAACTGGCAAATGAGACCAGAAGCCTCGTGAAGAAAACCGAAATCGGACTTGATGAAAAATGGGGACTCGACCACGGTGCATGGTCGGTTATCAAGCACCTGTACCCCAACGCCGACGTTCCTGTCATCCAGATGAGCCTCGACTACCGCCAGTCGGCTCAATGGCATTATGATCTCGCCAGAGAACTCGCTGCCCTGCGCCGCAAGGGCGTGCTGATTGTCGGCAGCGGCAACATGGTACACAACCTCGGCATGGTGGAATGGAGGCGGCTGAACGAAACCTTCGGCTACGACTGGGCACTGGAGGCCAGCGAAAAGATGAAGAAAAGCATTCTCTCGGGCGATCACGACACACTCGTCAACTTCCGCTCCCAGGGCAGGGCGTTCGATCTCGCCATACCCACCCCCGAACACTACCTGCCCCTGCTCTACACACTGGGACTGAAGGAAAAAGGCGAGGAGGTCTCCCTGTTCAATGACCGGGCCCTTGCCGGATCTCTGACAATGACTTCTGTGAGGGTGGGGTGAGTGTAAAGTTTGCTTTTTTATTCGAAGTTGTATAACTTTGTACCAGAACCGGATAATGAGGCTCGTTTCTTCAAGTCTCTTTGACCATAAACGAATTTAAAAATGGAAATCAAACAGGAAATTGAACAGATCGTAAATAAACTGCCTGATGATGTTCTTGCAGAGCTCTTGCTTTATCTCCGACAGGTAGAGAAAACGACCAAAGAGGAAATAAAGCTTTCTCTTAATCTCAGTACCATTTTATCCGAGGACAGAGAACTACTGGAAAAACTGGCTAAATGATAAGTTAAAATGAAGTACTTGCCATTCACTGGGTGTTAATTAACAAATTCGGTGGTCTGCACGGACTAAGGGATGAAAATGCTCTTAAATCAGCCATAGAAAGACCATTCGGAGGATATGGGAATAATGAATTCTACCCAAGTCCTGAAGAAAAAGCTGGTGCAATTTTGGAGAGTGTAATTAAGAACCATCCATTTGTAGATGGCAACAAGAGAACTGGGTATGTTTTGATGAGATTGTTACTATTGAACTTTGAGAAGGACATATTGGCGAATCAGGATGAAAAATACGCTTTTGTTATGGCGGTAGCTTCGGGCCAGTATGATTTCAATCAAATTACGTCATGGATAAAAAAACGTATGTTTAACAGGCACAGATAAGTCTCTTGCCGGATATCTGACAATAACTTCTGTGAGGGTGAGGTTAGTTGAGTACAATCAGCCCTGTAAATGCCTTCCCAGACAAACAAAATTCATAAAATTCCCCGGATTGATACACTGGAATGTAGATTCCGGATAGGTTTCAGTCCAGGTTTTGGGTGCCCGGGCTACCCTGGATCCCAACTTGAACTCATACCCGTGCAGTTGACCGCTGTGTTCCTCTACATAATCCAGTTCCGCGCCCGTCTGCGTGCGCCAGAAGTAGCGGTTGCTGTGATGGAAATGGTAGGCAGATGTCTTCAGACGTTCTGCCATCAAAAAGTTCTCCCATAGTTGACCAGTATCCTGCCGGATGGTCGGCAACTGATAGTTCTCGATCAGGCTATTGCGCACGCCTGTATCATAGAAGTAAATCTTGTCCATTTTGACCATCTCCTTGCGAAGATTCCGACTGTATCCGCTCAGACGGAAAATAACAAAAGATTTTTCCAGCAGATCAATGTAGTTATTGACAGCATCCCGATTGATTTGCAAGGTGTTAGCCAGCTCATTTACCGATACAAGTTTGCCGGTCCGCCATGCCAGCAGTTTCAGTATCTGTCGCAGTTTTTCCGGGTACCGTATACTTGCCAGGGACAGTACATCTTTATAGAGGTAGGACTGCGTCAGCTCCCGAAGGTGACGTTCTTTTTTTCGCTGATTTTCTATGCCAATTACCTCCGGATATAGTCCATATACAAGCCATTCAGGCAGTTTTTGGGCTGTTTCGAAATCATTGGCCCCATAATATCCGGCCCATTCCTCTACAGATACCGGATACAGGTGATAAGTCCAGGTGCGACCGGTAAGTGGTTCCTTGACACGATTGGCAAGGTCCAGTGAGGAGGAGCCCGTGACGATGATTTTTAATCCGGGTACCTGATCATACAGTATTTTTAGATTAATACCGATGTCCGGAATACGTTGCGCCTCATCAATGAAAAGCAAATCGTATCCATGAACAAGGCCTCTGAGCTGGTCGGGGTTACGACTGCCAAGGCTTTCCAGAAAGGGCATATTGTCAGCGTTTATCTCCAGCACCCGCCCACTGAACCTTTTAAGTGCCTGATGAACAAGGGTGGTTTTACCTGTCTGACGAGCCCCGTATAACACCAGCACTTTGGTTTTGGCAGCGGTCAGCTCAACCACCAGGTTCTCCTCCTGTATCCGTTTTATCAACATTATTTGGTGATTTAAGATGCAAATATACACAATTTGTGCTGATTAACCGTCACAAATCGCGCTTTTTGTAATGGTTGACCGTCACAAATCGCGCTATTTATGACGGTTTATTGCTTCAAATCACCCTGTTTCCCCAAAGCGGACCCCGGAATTAGCCTGATATTCCGTTTCTTGCCATCTTTCTGCTTCGGCTCATTGAATTTCACTTGTCGCGTTTATATCTTTGTACGTGCAAGAATATGCTGTCAGACAACTACACCGCGGCATCGGTTGTCGCTTCCGCAACTCACTGTGTTAAAGGAAATAATCATCAAAATTGACAATCAGGCGGTTTTCCTGAATCCGAAACTGGCCATACCGATCCGGCAGACCGACATTCCGGCTGAACACATGACATTTCGCTCGCGGGAGGAAATATTCTGGAAGGTCGAACTGCTGGAATATAACGCCGAAAACAAGTGCTGGAAAGTCAGAATCACTGATTACTGCATAAAAGACACTCAAACCTTCAGCCGGCAGCAATCAACCAGGGAGGTATTGCGGCTTTCTTTCGAGTCGTTCGACTGGCAACAACTGGAGCCGCTTCTGTCAAGCTATCATAAAATCAAATTGCTCGATGTCCTTCAAAACCATGAGACCGAACGGTTGCTCAAGGAGGAAACCACAGGCGTACGAACACTGGCCCTCACCAAATCCCCGAAACTGCCGGATATAGACAAGTCACTCTTCACCGCAGAGGATATTTTCAATACCGGAGAATCGGATGATGTGGAAGGAAATGTTTTCAGGCAGGATGAAAAAGATATTCTCCAGTTCCTCATCAGCCACCATAATACCCGGAACAAGAAACAGCTGGAATACCTGTCGGGCCACAAACAGTCGGCAAATTTCAGGATCAGATTCACACTCCACCCCAATTTTGGCTTCCTTTTTCTGATAGAGGGCATGGAAAACAATCACAATGAAAAGTTGATATGAACATGACCCTGCAATCCACTCTGATAGACCTGCACCAGCGCCGTATCTATCCCGCTGAAGTCACCGTTACCGACGGACGCATCGCCTCCGTCCGCGAGCTCGGCGTGGTGCCTCCCGGCTCCGGCTACCTGATGCCGGGTTTAGTGGACGCGCACGTGCACGTGGAAAGCAGTATGCTTCCTCCCTCCGAGTTTGCCCGCATGGCAGTGGTGCACGGAACTGTCGCCACCGTATCCGATCCGCACGAGATTGCCAATGTGCTGGGCGCGGCAGGAGTACAGTTCATGCTCGACGATGCAGCCCGCTCCCCCCTGAAATTCTGCTTTGGTGCCCCTTCCTGTGTGCCAGCTACCTCGTTTGAAACAGCAGGTGCCACCCTGGATGCCGCCGCTGTCGAAGCACTGCTGCAAAATCCCGGTATCGGGTACCTCTCGGAGGTGATGAACTTCCCGGGTGTATTGAGTGCCGACCCGGATCTGATGGCGAAGATTGCCGCCGCACAACGACTCGGAAAGCCGGTCGATGGTCACGCTCCCGGACTGAGCGGCGACGAGGCGCGCCGGTATTTTGCCACCGGTATCACCACAGATCACGAGTGCTTCACCCTGGAAGAGGCACGGGAGAAAGCAACTCTCGGCGTGAATATTCTG
>JAJTFM010000148.1 GCA_021298575.1 Saprospiraceae bacterium
CAGTTTGATATGGCCCTGGCTTACGAGGTCGAACATTCGTCCCGGCGTAGCGATGAGGATATCAATTCCCTTTTCCAGCCGGGCGATCTTGGGAGCCTGCTCCACGCCGCCGAACACGCACAGCGTTTTTACGCGCGTGTGTTTTCCGATTTTCAGGAACACATCCGTGATCTGTAGGGCCAGTTCGCGGGTGGGCACCATAACGATACACTTGATGCCGTCGGGCCGGGCCGATTTTTTGCGCTCGTGCAAAACATGTACGATCGGGATGACAAACGCTGCAGTTTTGCCGGTACCGGTTTGAGCGATAGCCAGCACATCCTCCCGCTGAAGAATAGGCGGAATAGATTTGAACTGAATATCGGTGGGCCGGCGAAAGCCCATTGCGTCCAGGTTTCTTTTGATTTCTGTGGCCAGGCGGTAGTCGTCGAATCGCATGTTGTCGGGTGTGTGGTAATTCAGGGTGAAGGTAAGTTATTTCCGGGACAGTTGGAGAATAGGTACGTGTTCTGTAACTTTCCAATTCTTTGATTGATTGATTAACTAAATAAATTCTGGATGGAAGCCAATGGTAACCCCAGTTTTAAATAATTATAATCACATCTTTTTGACCCGCATTGGCCATATCCATCGAAAAATCTGTCGTTTTCTCAATTCATCCGTACTTTTGGATCTTCAATTGTTCCATTCCGATGCTTACACAAAGACTTTCGCTGCTTTTTGCTGCTTTTCTGACCGTATCTGCTGTTTCAGCCCAATGCCCCCCGGGCCAGAAACACGTGCGCCTCGAGATTAATTCCGATGAATACTGGTGGGAGCCCTCCTGGCGACTGATCAATCCGGCTACGGGCGAGGTTTTTGTTACCGGCAGTCTCCCCGACAGTTCCACGCACGTTTACAATTATTGTATCCCGGATGTCGGATGTACTTCTTTCAAAATTCTCGATTCCTACGGCGATGGTATGGCTCCCGATGGGTATTACCGCCTGTTCGTTGATTCTGTCCTCATTTACGAGAATATTGGAGGGGTCTTTGGTGCCAGCGAAACGGTTGACTTCGGCTGCCCGCCCGGAACTTCCTGCCAGAGTGCCCTCCCGGTGGATACAGGCAGCTTTGTGACGCCCGACTATAATCAGACGTGGTATCGCTTCATGCCCGCCGATACCGGGCTGTATCAGATCAGCACCTGCGATACCCTCAACTCCTGTGGATCAAAAATATGGCTGTACAGTCAGTGTCAGGGTATTCTGCTGTCCGAAGACGTGACCGGTGCCAATTTCTATGCCGATGGAGGGTGCGATAACGGCGCCCTGGCTCAGGTGAGCCTCGCCGGCGGGCGCGAGTACTATATACGTCTTCGCTATCAGACGGGTGTATGTGACTCTACTCCGCTGCATTTCAGCATATCTTATGTGGGTCCGGTGAAGGGCTGCACCGACCCAGCCGCCTGTAACTACGACCCGCTGGCAACAATCAGTGATACCTGCCTGTACCCTGGCAATCCCGATTGTCCCTATTCTCCCGACCTGCTCACGCGCCAGGATGTATTGCTGAGTTCTCTCGAATACCATAGAATGGATAACCCCGACGCCTGCGCGGTGCAGGAAGGATGCCTCCGCGGACTGGGTACACGAGATCTGATTCGCTTTACCACCTATATAGAGAATGTGGGGGGCGACGATTATTATATCGGCAAGACGCCCACTAACCCGGATGATCCTTCCACGCAGTTCGTGTGGGATCCCTGTCACCAGCACTGGCACTACCTGGGTTATGCCGAATATGTACTCTTCAATGAAGATGGTCTCCGGATACCTGTTGGTAACAAAATGGGCTTCTGCGTTCTGGATCTGATTTGTCCGCCCGAAGACAGCAAGTACAACTGTATTGATATGGGTATCAGTGCCGGCTGTGCCGATGCCTATGATTCCTCCCTGCCTTGTCAGTGGATTGATATTACCAACCTGCCTTCAGGTGATTATACGCTCGTCATGCGCGTAAACTGGGATCAAAGTCCCGACAAAGCCGGTCGTATTGAGATTAATTACGACAATAACTGGGCACAGGCGTGTTTTAATCTCAGTTACTCGGGTGCCAATCCCGATGTGGAGTTTGTTTCCAACTGCCCGCCGTTCACTGACTGTGCCGGCGAGGTGTTCGGCAACAGTCAACCTGACTGCAACGGCATCTGTAACGGCCCGGCCCTGCATGGTGATATCAATCAGGATACCACCAGAAACAGTGATGACCTCGAGGGCTATCTGTTCGTCGCCAATAATGACACCGGCAATCCCTCCTCCTGCTTCGACCTGAATGACGACGGCAAAATCAACCTGTACGACGAGGCGTTGCTCCAGGAATGTGTGACGCACGCCAACAATCAGCAGCACTGGATTCAGCGTTTCCCCTGCCAGTTCCCGATCGGGTTCTTCAATGAACAGGATTTTGTGGTTATCAAACCGTCCGCGCTGGATACGGTGGCCAAAACGCTGGATCTCGAGATTGTCAATCCGTTCAATCGCATTATGGGTTACGAGTTCACAGTAAGCGGTATCGTGATTGACTCGGTGTCCAATCTGGCAACAGAGCACCAGCCCAACCTGCGCTTTAATTCTGCCAGCGGCGAAATTATCGGTATGGGCCTCGATGAGTCGTCTATCAGCAAGCACGCACTCCCTTCAGAATTTCTCAGGATTCACTATTCCAGTTTAACTGACACATCTGTCTGTGTCTCTGAAATTTCGGCGGTGGTGAATAACAAGTACCAGCTGAGCAATGCCACCATCGGAACGCCGGCCTGCATCACAGTGGTTACCAGCAGTACGGATGATATTCCTGCTGCTTTCGGGGTATATGTACAGCCCAATCCGTTCGACAAACAGGTCACTATTTTCTTTGAGAATGAATCTGCCGATCAAATGACTGTCTCTCTTTCGGATATTACAGGCAAGATGCTGCGTACTTTTGAGGGAGTACGCGAGAACTCTGTTACGTTTGAAAGGGGCAGTTTGCCACCCGGCACTTATTTCTACACGGTAAAAGGTCCGAAAGGCCGCGTTACGGGCAAGATCATGGCGAAATAAATTGCAGACCCCCAATGTGACGTTAACTTTGCAGTCATTCAACAAATCAGCATGTCTGCCGAACCAATTATTGCCGATATACGCGCCAAACGCTTCTCCCCGGTCTATTTCCTGCACGGGGAGGAGCCTTTTTTTATTGACCAGATCTCCGACGCGGTGGAGCAGCATGCGCTGCCCGAGGCCGAGCGCGGTTTCAACCAGACTATCCTCTACGGCAAGGATGTGGATCATCTGACGCTGCTCGACTATCTGCGCCGCTATCCCATGATGAGCGAGCGGCAGGTCGTGATTCTCCGCGAGGCTCAGGAAATGAAGTCGCTCACCGAGCTGACTTCCTACATGGAAAATCCGATGCCTTCCACGGTGTTTGTGGTGTGTCACAAACACAAGAAGGGGGATAGCCGCACGAAATTCGGCAAGTCGCTGTCCGGAAAACAGGTGGTGCTCTTTGAAAGCAAAAAGCTGTACGATAACCAGATTCCCGAATGGATCACTACCTTCTGCAAGTCGAAAAAAATCGGAATTGAACCCGCCGCCACCGCCCTTATGGCAGAATACCTCGGCGCCGACCTGTCGAGAATAGCCAATGAACTGGAGAAGCTGACTATCAACCTGGCTCCCGACGCGGTTATCACAGTGGCTGCGGTGCAGGATAACATTGGTATCAGCAAGGAATACAATGTTTTTGAGTTGCAGAAGGCATTTGCTCTGCGCGATGTGGCCAAAGTGGCGCGTATCAGGGAGCATTTCGCCTCAAATCCGAGAAAGAATCCGCTGATTGTCACGATTTCCAGTCTGTTTGCCTACTTTTCCAAGATCTATATGCTGCACTCGCTGAAGGGGAAGCCCGATGCGGAAATCCTGAAGGCACTCGATCTGCGATCGGAGTGGTTTCTGAAAGAATACAGGGCTGCGTTGCCCAATTATTCACAGGCTCAGGTTATTCAGATCATCTCCCTGCTCAAGACCTATGACCTGCGCTCCAAAGGGGTGGAAAATGACAGCGCCGATGAGGCGGAACTGATGAAGGAGCTTTTCTGGAGGATGATGGGTTAGGGGGGGGCTTTTGTATGGAGGAGTTTAACCGCAGAGTTGCGCGGAGTTTAACCGCAGAGTTACGCAGAGTTTACCGCAGAGTTACGCAGAGTTTACCGCAGAGTTACGCAGAGTTTACCGCAGAGTTGCGCTGAGTTTAACCGCAGAGTTGCGCTGAGTTTAACCGCAGAGTTGCGCTGAGTTTACCGCAGAGTTGCGCGGAGTTTGCCGCAGAGTTGCGCGGAGTTTAGCGCAGAGTGGTGATGTCATTCTCTGAAATTATTCGCCAATCTTTTTATTCCGTCTTTTAAACTACTTACATTGAAGTTTATTAACAGGCCGATTTTACAACCTGATAATTTCAAATAGGTGAGTACTTGTGCCAAATGCACATCGTTAAGCGCATCTACTGCTTTTACTTCTACAATAATTTTGTTTTCCACCAATAGATCAATTCTGTAACCCACTTCGAGTTTGACATCATTATACACCAAAGGGAGCGCCATTTGCTTGATCACACCAAGCCCTTTGTTTTTAAGTTCGTAGTATAAACACGCCTCATATGAACTTTCCAAAAGACCCGGACCAAGCTCGCTGTGTACCTTCATGGCACATCCAATAATTTTATGGCTCAATTGATTCTCACTCATGGGGTCTTTTTTATTTCAAAGTTAGGTATAAAATACAAAAAAGTCAACCCTGCACTCAAAATCTACGATAAACTCTGCGTTACTCTGCGGATAACTCTGCGTTACTCTGCGGTTTTAACTCTGCGTTACTCTACGATAAACTCTGCGAAACTCTGCGGATAACTCTGCGTTACTCTGCGGTTAATTAAAAAAACTCTAAAAACTCCACTCCAGCGCCGGCTGAGCCATCACTTTTGGCTTGCTGCCCCTGTGATCCTGCGCCCGGTGTACCAGAAACGGTTGACAGAGATAAACGGTTCCTGCAGCACCCGTAGCTGCCGAAACGGGTCGCTCCGGCAACGTGTCGAGTAAGCCCGCCAGTTCCATGAACGACAGTCCGCCTTCACCGTATGGCAACAACAATTGCTCCACATCCCGATGCGAGCCCTCGCGCACGAGCGTGGGCGCGTCGTGTATGCCCGTGTCCGTGAAAAGAAACAGCATCAGCAGGGCGCGGCCCCTGGAACGATGGTTAATACGCCAGTTGAGGTAATCAATGGGCTCTTCACCCGGAAAACTGGCATCCACATGCCAGCCCGTATCGTTAGCAGGCTTGTTCACCGGGAAACGCACCGGAAAGCTGCCCAACGATTGCCGGGGAAGCCAGTTGCCCGGTCCGGCGAGCAGATCAAAAGCCTCCAGCAGCCGTTCCGTATTGGCAGCCTGCACAAAGGGTTCCTGCGTCATCTCGGCAATTCTGACTACCGGCTCCCGCCAGGTACGCGGATCATCCGGCTCGCAGCCGGTCAACGGCCAGATCAGTTCGCAGCACGCCTGCGCGAGCGTACGCGGGAAGGCATTTTCCAGTACAGCAAAGCCCTTTTCGTGGTAATCCTGAAGAAGCCGGTGTTGTTCTGCTGTGTTCATAGCTTGTTTTCAGCGCACAAAATCCAGTTGCCATGTGTATCTATGTACCATCCTTCGGGAAATACCTTCCTGAATTTTTGTACGAAGAAACGCTCGGTTACTGATCGGACAGACTGATCTTCGCCGTGGAGGCGATTGTACATAATCAGTCCGCCGGGGTTAAGGAGGTCCTTGCAGTCGTTCAGAAAATCTTCAGTGCAGAACTGTGGCGGGGTAATTTCATCCTCAAAAATATCCACCACAATCAGATCATACGTGTCGGCACAGATTTGTACGAAGGCTTCCGCGTCGGTGGTGATGAGTTCTACAGGACTGTCGAGGCGGGGCAGGGTATAACGTGCCGCCAGCCCCGAAACTGTTTCATCCCACTCAATGGCTGTGTAGTAGTAGTCGCGGTGGAATACCTTTTCCAGCATGTAGGGCACCGAGCCCAGACCTGTTCCCAGGATGAGCACGTTTTCTATGGGGCGCTCGTCAATTTTCAGTTCATCAAACGCGATGAGGAAGTTCTTGTACAGATCGTCCCAGGAGTAGATGGCTCCGCTGCTCAACAGCTGGAACCGGCCCTTGCTGAGCACGACACTCAGCTCCGGATTCTGTTCGGAGGTGGTGTGCTCCAGCGTGAGCGGAACGATGTGTGAAAGCCATATTTTCCAGCGGGGTACGTGCACGTCAGTTGTCTTGCTTTTTCTTTTTGAACGGATCCCACTTGTCGAGTTTGTTTTTCACCTCGTCAATTTTCTTCTGTCCCTGATCGCCGAGTACTTTTTCAGCTTCTTTACCCAGTTTGTCACCCACTTCTTTGCCCAGTTTGTCT